>JAIOJV010000077.1 GCA_019911805.1 Gammaproteobacteria bacterium | reverse complement strand
GGCCGGCACCACCCGCGTGGCAAGGCGCGCGGCGCCGGGCAACAGCAGCAAGGCACCGGCCAGGATCAGCACGACGGCGGCGTAGCCGAAGACCGGCACGCCCCACAGCGGCGGCGGCAGGCACAGCAGCAGCGCCGTACCGAAACAGACCAGTGCCGCCCGCCACCCGCCACGCGCCTGCAGGACGTCCTCCTCGGCGCCCGCGTGCAGGGCCCGCGCCGGCACGCTGCGCAGCGCCTCGCGCCCCGGCAGCCAGGCACCGGCCACGCCGGCGACCGCGCCCAGCAACAGATAGGCGAGGCTGACACCCGGCTGCAGTCGCAGCCGCGGCGTCACTGCCTGAAAGTAGCCGGCACCGAGATCGCCACCGAGCAGCGCGAAGGCCGCGGCGCTCAGCGCATAGGCCAGCGCCACGCCGAGCGCGCCGCCGAGGAGCCCGATCACGGCGCCCTCGGTCAGCAGCCCGCGGAACAGCGTCGCGCGGTCCATGCCGAGCGCACGCAGGAAGGCGAACTCCTGGCGGCGCCGCACCACCGCCAGCACCTGGGTGGAAAAGACCAGGAAGCCGCCGGTGAGCAGGGCGATCGCCGCGAGCATGGTCAGATTGACACGGTAGGCGCGCGTCAGGGCCGCGGTCTGCGCCGCGCTCGCCTCCGGTGCCAGCAGTTCGACCCCCGCCGGCAGCAGCGCGTGCAGCCGTACCTGCGCCTGGGCGCGGGACACCCCGGGCGCCAGGCGCAGATCGATGCGCGTCAACACGCCGATGCGACCGAACAGCCGCTGCAGCGCGGCGATGTCCATCACCGCCAGTCGCTGGCCGACGCCGGCGCCCGGCACCGTGCCGGCGACGTGCAACGCGCGTTCGCCCAGGCCCGCCTGCACCACCAGCCGGTCGCCGGGATCGAGCCCGAGCGCCACGCGGGCCGCCGGGCTGAGGAAGACGTTGTCGGGCCGCAGCGCCGCGAGCCGGTCCTGGGCCCCGGCAGGCAGCGCCTCGGCAGCGGCCACCGGTACCAGCCGCGGGTACAGTTGTGCGGCGCGGAACACATCGATGCCAAGCAGGCGCAGCGGTGCCTCGCGCCCCGGCAGGTGCGCCTCGATCTCCAGCAGCGGGGCCGCCTGCGCCACCTCGGGTCGTTGTGCCAGCGTCGCATACAACGCCGCATCGAAGCCGCCGCGCGGACCGAGGACCTGCAGATCGGCCTCACCCGCCAGCAACCGCAGGTCGTGGCCGAACTCCTCCAGGGCGGCGCTGTGGATCAACTGCACCGCGAGGCCGAGGGCGACGCCCAGCGCGATCGCCAGCAGCGACAGCGCCGTCGCCAGACGCCGGCGCAGCAAGCTCGCCAGGAACAGGCGCAGCAGCGCGGCATTCATACCGGCCCACCACCGGGCCCGCCAGCAGGCCTGTCAGCGGCGACGAGTCCGGCACGTGTCAGCCGCAGCACGCGATCGGCCCGGGCCGCCGCGACGGATGAGTGCGTCACCAGGATCGCGGCCGCGCCGACGGCACGGCTGTTTTCCAGCAGCAGATCGAGCACCCCGGCCGCGCGCTCGGGATCGAGATTGCCGGTCGGTTCATCCGCCAGCACCAGCGCCGGGCGGTGCACCAGGGCGCGCGCGATCGCCACCCGCTGCAGTTCGCCGCCGGACAGATGCCGGGGCCAGTCGGCGGCGCGCTCGCCCAGCCCGACGCGCACCAGCATGGCCTGCGCCCGGGCCGCCGCCTGCACCCGGTCGACGCCCAACAGCCACAGCGGCAGGGCCACGTTCTGGGTGAGATCCAGATGTGGCAGGACGTGGAAGGCCTGAAACACGAATCCGTATTGGTGCCGCCGCAGGCGCGCGAAACTGTCCTCGTCCAGCGCGGTCACCTCCACGCCGGCGAGCGTGATCCGTCCGCCATCGACCGGCTCCAGGCCGGCGATGCAGTTGAGCAGGGTGGACTTGCCGACGCCCGATTCGCCCATGATGGCGACGCATTCGCCCGCCGCCACCGCCAGCGAGACCGCCGTGAACAGGGGCACGGCACCGGCGGTGAACCCTTTGCTGAGTCGCTGCACGTCGAGCAGGGGGCTGGGCAGGGGGGTGGGACGCCGGTCCCCGGGCGCATCGTCGTCGGCCGCCATCACCGTGTCGCTGCGTCCCTGCTGACCTGTGCGCGCCCCGACCACCACGTGATCAGATGGTTCTCCACGGGGATGTGTGCGTCCGGGTGAAACGGCACGATGCGGGGCGTGAAGTCGGTGTGCGGCCGCTGCAGGTCGGTCGGGGCGCGGTAGAGATAGCCGTTGCTGGTGCCGGGTATGCCCTCGCCCCGCTGCATGACGATGCACAGGGGCGCCCCATCACCCGCGGCATCCGCATACAGCTGCACCTGTACGGCCGTGGTGGAGATCTCCCCCAGGTAGACCTGCAGCTCGAAACGCCGGCTGTCCGGCCCCTCGTGCACCACCAGATTGGCCAGGTGGACGTTCTGCCAGTGGCGGTGCAGCCGTCCATCCCACTCGCACAGCTCGCGGCCGAGCCGTCCGTCTTGCGTGCCGCGCGCGCGCACGGCGCGCGCGGCTGGCAGGTAGAGCTGCTCGATGTATTCGCGCAGCATGCGCGTGGCGCTGAACTGCGGCGCGAGGCGCGCCATGCTCGCCCGCATCCGCCGGACCCAGTCGCGCGGGATGCCGTCGGGGTCGCGCGCGTAGAACAGCGGTACGACCTCGTCTTCGAGCAGCCGGTAGAGCTGCTCCGCCTCCCGCGCGTCCCAGACCTGTGGGTCGGCATGCTCGCGGCCGTCGCCCAGGGCCCAGCCGACCTCGGGCGCATAGGCCTCCGCCCACCAACCATCGAGCTCCGAGAGATTGAGACCGCCGTTGACCAGCACCTTCATGCCGCTGGTGCCACAGGCCTCCCAGGGGCGCCGCGGCGTATTCAGCCAGACATCGACGCCCTGCACCAGTTCCTGCGCCAGGGCGATGTCATAGTCCTCCAGGAATACCACCCGGGCGCGGACCTCGGGCCGCCTCACGAACGCCATCCAGGTCTGGACGAACTGTTTACCACGCTCGTCGCGCGGGTGCGCCTTACCCGCCACGATCAACTGCACGGGCCGGCCCGGGCGGGTCAGCAGCCGCAGCAGGCGTTGCGGATCGCGCAGCAGCAGATCGGGCCGTTTGTATTCGGCGAACCGGCGTGCGAAACCCAGGGTGAATGCATTCGGATCGAGGGCCTGGTCCGCCAGCGCAATCGTCCCGGCGTCCTCGCCGCGCTGCCCCAGGTGGAGTGCCAGCCGTCGCCGCGCATAGCCCACCAGGTCGGCCCGTTCCCGCCCACGGAACGCCCACAGCGCCTCGTCGCTGACGTTCTGCAGGATCGCCTCGGCCAGGCCTTCGCCGCCCCTGCGCCAGCGTTCCTTGCCCG
The DNA here is from genome assembly GCA_019911805.1 of Gammaproteobacteria bacterium. NCBI lineage: Bacteria > Pseudomonadati > Pseudomonadota > Gammaproteobacteria > Gammaproteobacteria bacterium. The sequence goes on along the minus strand of JAIOJV010000077.1, from coordinate 294,190 downwards.
CCGCCCGGGTCCAGGCCTCGTCCGCCCAGGGCGAATCCCACGACGGCACATGCACGCCGTTGGTCACGTGCGTCACCGGTACCTCGCCGCGCGGCCAGCGTGGATAGAGCACCTGGAAGAGCGACCGGCTGACCTCGCCGTGCAGACGACTGACACCATTGACGGTGCTGCAGGTGCGCATCGCCAGATACGCCATATTGAACGGCTCACCGACGGCGGCGGTATCGCTGCGTGCCAGGGCGACGAGTGCCTGCGGGTCGACCCCGAGGCGTTCCGCATACTGACGGCCGTACTTGAGCAGCAGCGCGGGATCGAAGCGGTCGAAGCCGGCCGCGACCGGTGTATGGGTCGTGAACACGTTGCCGGCGCGCGTCGCCCACAAGGCCGTTTGAAAGTCGACCTGGTGGCGCTCCATGAACGAACGCGCCCGCTCCAGGCCCACCAGGGCCGCGTGGCCCTCGTTGAGGTGGCAGACGTCGATCTCCAGGCCCAGCGCCTCGAGCACCCGCCAGCCGCCGATGCCGAGCGCGATCTCCTGCAGCAGCCGGGTCTCGCCCCCGTCGCCGTACAGCTTGCTGGTGATGCCCCGGTCGCTGGGGCTGTTGAGCGGCGCATTACTGTCGAGCAGATACAGGTCGACGCGGCCGACGCGCGCCTGCCAGACGCGGAAGTGCACCGGGCGCCCGGGCAGCTGCAGGGATACCTGCAGCCAGGCGCCGGAGGCGGACTGCACTGGCGCGATGGGTATGCTGGTCGGGTCGTTGTAGGGATAGAATTCCAGCTGCCGGCCGTCGTGATCCACCGTCTGGCGGAAATAACCCTCCTGATACAGCAGGCCCACACCCACCACCGGCACACCCAGGTCGCTGGCCGCCTTGAGGTAATCGCCGGCCAGGATGCCCAGACCGCCGGCGTACAGCGGCAATGCCTCGCCCAGGCCGAACTCCATGCTGAAGTAGGCGACCCGCTTGAGCTCGGCCTGCGGATAGGTCTCACCGTACCAGCCGGGCTGCCGGCAATACTCGGCGTGGGCCTCGGCCAGTTGCTGCAGCCGGGCCTTGAACGGCGCATCGGCATCGAGTGCCGCGAGGCGCTCCCTGGTCAGGCTCTGCAGCATGACGTGGGGATTTCCGGTCTGCTCCCAGAGTTGCGGGTCGATGTGCTTCCACAGCTCGTCGCCCGCATGACTCCAGGTCCAGCGCAGATCACGGGCCAGGAAGCTGACCCGTCCCGCCAGGGCGCGCAGCCCGGTGGGTAGCGTATGCAGCGGGGATGGCTCGAACCTCATGATCTCCTGCCTGGTTGCGCCGGTGGTGGGCGTGGGCCTGCCGTACAGGGAAACACTATAGCCGAGACGCTGAACGATGGTCGGGTTCCGCCCATCCCTGTGCCCCCCTCGATCATCACGGCGACCGACCCCACACCGTTGTGCACTGCCGGTGCCACGGCCCCCGGGCGGAAAGGCCCGCCGGATCCCCGCCAGACCCTGTGGGATCAGGGTCCACGAGACGAGCGCCACACCGCGCCGCAGCGGTCACAGTGACACCGACCGGTGTCTGCGGACGGCCTGCTAGACTGCAGGAGAGGGCGGTGCCCGCGATCGGATTCAACCGCCCGGGCGCAGCGGGAACACGGTCCGCACCCGGTCCGCCGGCGCAGGCGGGAAAACTGGCGGCGGGGCTGTGAGCGTACGCGCCGCTGCCACGCACAGCAGGCGGCACCTCGACGTACCCGGCAAAATATCTGGCCACGGAAGAACACGCAACGAAAAACCCGGCGCAGCGACGCGCCCTGACAGCTGGACGCAGACGGACACCGATGGACACGGGCTGATGACACCGATACAGGCCGCGAAACGACCCGCCGTGAGCCGCCTGCGCTCCCCGCTGTGGGGCCTCGCGGCCAGCCTGCTGTTCGTCGCCGCAATCCTCGCGCTGCTGATCCATCTCGGCGCCCACGAATGGATCCTGCAACTTTTGGAATGGTTCGACACCCACGGCGCGTGGGCCGCGCTGCTGTTCGTGGTGCTCATGGCGGCGGTCGTGGTGCTGGTGCTGCCAGGCGTGCTGTTCACCACCGGGGCGGGCTTCGTGTTCGGGGTGGTCAAAGGCTCGATCTACGTGGTGGTCGGCACCACGCTCGGCGCCACGCTGGCGTTTCTGATCGCGCGCCATCTGTTCGGGCAGCGCGCCCGGCGCTTCGTCATGGCGCACGCCAGACTGCGGCTGGTGAGCAACGAGCTGACGCCGCACGGCTGGAAGATCGTCCTGCTGACACGGCTGATCCCCTTCTTCCCCAGCAAGATCTCCAACTACTTCTTCGGCCTGACGCCCTTCTCGCTGCGCGGCTACGTCGGTGGTTCACTGCTGGGCTTCATCCCGTTTTCGGTCACCAGCGTCTACCTCGGCTCGCTCGCCGCGGACATCGGCACGCTGGGCGTGCGCAACGTCGGCCGCACGCCGCTGGAGTGGGGCCTCTACGGTGCCGGCTTCGTCGCCACCGTCGCCGTGGCGCTCTACCTCAACCGGCTCGCACGCCGCGCGCTGGCGCGCTACGTGGACCAGGGCGCGCTCGAAGAGGATCCGCAATGAACTGGATGAACTGGCTGCCCTGGCGTTTCGTCATCCGGCACCTCGCCCGCCGCCAGGGCTTCCTCGATCCCATCGCGCTGCTGGCGCGGCTGCACAGCTTCGCCCAACCTTCCGAGGTGGGCGAGCCCATCGAGTTGCTGCGCGCCGGGGTGGTGTTCCACGCCCGCGGCCTGATCAACAGCCGGGTCATCCAGCACAACCTCGACTGGGTCTGGCCCTACTGGATCGAGCGCCAGTTCGATCCGCACGATGAGTCATTCATCCCGCGCGCCTTCTCCATCACCCATATCAACCTCAGCCACCGCAACTGGACCGCGATCGGTCATCCGGACTGCGCGGAGCTGCCGATCGTCGATCCACGCGGCCTGCTCACGCCCTTCTTCGACGGCTGGTCGCTGGACGGCTGGCTGCTGGCCGACGACGGCCGCTGCCTGCTGCCCTCGCGGGCGGCGGACTGCCGGCAACGGCAGGTACTGGCTGCGGGCGCCTGCATCATCACCGAGACCGACCTGCCCGGGCTGGCTCTGACCAGCAGCGCCTGGGTGGAGCTGGAGGCCGGTGTCCCGGTGTGCCGGCTGCGCCTGCAAGCACATGCTGACACCCAGGCCCGGCTGGTGCTGGCGCTGCGCCCACAGAACCCCGAGGGCATCAGCTTCATCCACGCGCTGCGCCTGTCGCGGGCGCGCATGGCCTGGACCGTCGACGACACCCACCGGGTGGAATTCAGCGCCCCGGCGGCGCGACACCACGTCTCGGATTACCGTCACGGCGACGTCTACATCCACCTTGCGGATCGGGACGATCAGACCGAGGGCCACTGCGATGTCGGCATGGTCACGGCGGCAGCGCTGTTTCCGGTCGCGGCCGGTGCGCCGACGGCGATCGACGTGCGTATCCCACTCGCGAGCGACACCCACCCGGCAACCGGCGCGCTGGTCGCGGACGCCTGGGAACGCACCCGGCGTGGCCACTGCGAACTGACGTGCCCGGAGCCGCGCTACCAGTTCCTCTACGACGCCGCGATCACCTCGCTGATCCTGCATTCGCCCGACGACGTCTATCCGGGACCTTACACCTACAAACGCTTCTGGTTCCGCGATGCCGCCTTCATCATCCACGCCCTGCTGTGCGTCGGTCTGACGGAGCGCGCCGAGCGCGCCCTGGCGCGCTTCCCGGAGCGGCAGACGGCACGCGGTTACTTCCGCTCCCAGGACGGCGAATGGGACGCCAATGGCGAGGTGCTGTGGATCCTGCAACGCTTCTTCGCGCTGACCGGACGCTCCGTCCCGGCCGCATGGCACGGGCCCATCCTGCGTGGGGCACGCTGGATCATCCGCAAGCGGCTGGCCGACGATCTGGACGCACCGCATGCCGGGCTGCTGCCGGCGGGTTTCAGTGCCGAGCACCTCGGGCCCAACGACTACTACTACTGGGACGATTTCTGGGGCATCGCCGGCCTGCGCGCGGCGGCCACGCTGCTCGCCGCGCGGGACCCCCACAATGCCGTGGGCTGCGCGCGGGGTGCGGAGGATTTCGAGGCGGCGGTGGACCGCAGCCTGGCGGCCTGCGCCCAGCGCCTCGGCCGCCCGGCCATGCCGGCCTCGCCCTATCGACGCCTCGATGCCGGTGCCATCGGTTCACTGGCCTGCGGCTATCCGCTGCAACTGTGCGCGCCCGACGATCCGCGCCTGCTCGATAGTGTCGAGTTTCTGCTCGACCGTTGCTTCGTCCACGGTGCCTTCTATCAGGACATGATCCACTCCGGGCTCAACGCCTACCTCACCCTGCACGTCGCCCAGGTCCTGCTGCGCGCCGGCGACCCGCGCCACCTCGCGTTGCTGGATGCGGTCGCCGCGCTGGCCTCACCGACCGGCCAGTGGCCGGAGGCCATCCACCCGCGCACCGGCGGCGGCTGCATGGGCGACGGCCACCACGTCTGGGCGGCGGCCGAGTGGGTGCTGATGCTGCGCAACGGTTTCGTGCGCGAGGAAGGGGACGGCCTGATCCTGGGCGCCGGCATCCCGCCGCGCTGGCTCGAGCAGGGTGCGCCGATCAGCTTCGGCCCCGCGCCGACGGCATTCGGCGCAGTCACCGTCGAGATCACACCGAACCCGCTGGGCACCCCGCGCATCAGCTGGCGCGGCGCATGGCACCGGGGCGCGCCGCCCATCGAGATCCGCCTGCCGGGCTGCACGCCGGTGCGGCCGGCTGCGGACATGACCTCGATCACGCTCGGCGGCAAGGTCGCATGAACATCCTCATCCTCACCAACACCTACACGCCGCACGTCGGCGGCGTCGCCCGCTCGGTGGCGGCCTTCGCCGCGGAATACCGCCGGCGCGGCCACCGCGTACTGATCGTGGCCCCGGAGTTTCCCGATATGCCCGGGCACGAGACGGACGTGATCCGCGTGCCCGCGATCCAGAAATTCAATGCCAGCGACTTCTCTGTGGCGCTGCCCCTGGCGGCACAGATGAACGATGCCATCGACGCCTTCCAACCGGACATCGTCCACGCCCAGCACCCCTTTCTGCTCGGCATGACTGCGGTGCGCATCGCCCGCCGGCGGGAACTGCCGCTGGTGTTCACCCATCACACACTCTACGAGCAGTACACGCATTACGTGCCGGGCGACTCGCCGACGATGAAGCGCTTTGCCATCGAACTCGGCACCCGCTACGCCAATCTCTCCGATCAGGTGTTCGCGCCCAGCGAGAGCATCCGCGCGCTGCTGCTCGAACGCGGCGTGGACACACCCATCGAGGTGGTACCCACCGGCGTGCACCTGGAGAGCTTCGCCAGCGGCGACGGGGCCGCCGTGCGCCGGCAACTGGGCATCGCCGCCGAGGCCTTCGTGGTCGGCCATCTCGGCCGGCTCGCCCCGGAGAAGAACCTCGACTTCCTGACGCACGCAGTCGCGGAGGTCGTCGCCGGCGACGCGCACACGCACTTCCTGGTGATCGGCACCGGCCCGTCGGAGAAGTCCATACGGGAGCGCTTCGCCCGCGCCGGGCTCAGCACGCGGCTGCACGTCCTCGGCCTCCTGCAGGGCCGGCAGCTGGCGGCTGCGCTGCACGCCATGGACGTGTTCGCCTTCGCGTCGTTGAGCGAGACCCAGGGCATGGTGCTGACCGAGGCGATGGCGGCCGGCCTGCCGGTGGTGGCGCTGGACGCGCCCGGCGCCCGCGAGGTGGTGGACGACGGCAGCAACGGCCGCCTGCTGCGCGCGGCGGCGCCGGCAGCCTTCGCGGCAGGCCTGCGCTGGGTTGCCGCGCAGGGGCCGGACGTGCGCAGTGCGTTGCGACAGGCGGCACTCGACACCGCCGCGGCCTTCTCCATGCCCCGCTGTGCCGACCGCGCGCTCGCCTGCTACGCTGCGCTCCAGCCGCGCGCGGCGGCCGACACCCACGCGCACGAAACTGGTTGGGAGGAGGTCATCATCGCGATCAAGACGGAGTGGGACATCCTGAAGAGCATGGCCGGTGCGGGGGATGCGGCGCTCGGCACCGGTCTGTTCCCGGAAAAGGAGGACTGATGCGGATGCTGCGTCCCCCGCCGACGCATAGGAGCCTCTCGGACGTGAGACTGATCTGCTGCGCTCCCACCTTGCTCGCCATGATCGCTCCAGTCCGGCAGGCTCCCGGGCAGCGATGATCGCCCGGATCGAGATCGGCCTCCGGCGTCTGCGCCACCGCCTCAGCCGCAGCGTCTGGCTGGCGCGCCTGCTGCGCCTGCCGGTATCCGCGGGTGCGCCGACACGGCCGGGGCTGGTCATGATCCAGATCGATGGGCTGTCGCGGCCGGAATTCGAGCGGGCGCTGGCGCGCGGCGAGCTGCCGTTCCTGCGCCGGCTCATGGCGCGCGAACAGTACCGCACCCACAGCCACTATGCGGGCCTGCCGGCAACCACGCCCGCCGTCCAGGCGGAGCTGTTCTATGGCGTCGCCGGCGCGGTGCCGGCCTTTTCCTTCCTGGACCGGGAAAGCGGGGAGGTGGTCCGCATGTACGACCCGGAGGCGGCGGCGCGGGTCGAGGCGCGGCTCGTGGCCGATGGCGATGAGCCGCTGCTCAAAGGCGGCAGTGCCTATGCGGATGTCTTCACCGGCGGCGCGGCGGAGTCGCACTTCTGCCCGGCGTCCATGGGCTGGGGTCCGACGCTGCGCGCCGCCAATCCGCTGGTGGTGACGGCGTTCCTGTTAGCCAACCTCTACAGCTTTCTGCGCGTCGGGGTGCTGATGCTGCTGGAGTTGGGCCTGGCGCTGGTCGATTGCGTGCGTGGCCTCCGGCGCGGGTACGACTTGCTGAAGGAGCTGAAATTCATCCCGACCCGGGTAGGCATCTCCATCCTGCTGCGCGAACTGTGCGTGATCGGCGGCAAGATCGACGTCGCCCGCGGTCTGCCCAGCGTGCACATCAACTTCCTCGGCTACGACGAACAGTCGCATCGCCGTGGGCCGCGCTCGCTGTTTGCGCACTGGACGCTGAAGGGTATCGACGATGCCATCGCCCGGCTATGGCGCGCCGCCAACCGCTCGCCGTGGCGCCAGTACGAGGTCTGGGTGTATTCCGATCACGGTCAGTCCATGACCCAGGCCTACCGGGACCGGCAGGGCTATCCGCTGGACGAGGCAGTGACGGCGGCCTTCACGACGGCCGGGGTGCATGCGCCTGGCATCGACACCGGCAGCGGCGCCGGTCCGGGGGATGCCGGCGGCATCCAGACCCAGCGCGTGCGTCTGCTCGGCGGCCGCCACGTGCAGCGCCTGTTCGCGGTGCTCGGTATGGACGGCCTCGCCCACAACGAGGCCCGACCCCGCGTGGCCGCGCTCGGGCCGGTCGCTCATGTCTATTCTCCGCTGGCCCTGGACGCCGCCGTGCGCGACGTCATCGCGCGGGACCTGGCGCATTCCCACAAGGTGCCGGTCGTGCTCCACCGAGACGGGACGGGGCAACTGCACGCCTGCACTAACGTTGGCGAATTCCGCCTGCCGCAGGACACGGCCACGCTGTTCGGGCCGGACCATCCCTTCCTCGACGCGCTCGGCCCGGACCTGCTGCGTCTGTGTGAACATCCGGACGCCGGCGATTTCGTCCTGCTGGGCTGGCGTGCGGGCGTGCCGCCACTGACCTTCGCCACCGAGAACGGCAGCCATGCCGGTGCCGCACCGGACGAGACCCACGGCTTCGCCCTGCTCCCCGACGATGCCCCACTGGCGGCGCGCAGGGCTCCCTATCTGCGCCCCCTCGACCTGCGCACCGCGGCGCTACGCCACCTCGGCCGGTCGGTCCGCCGGCCGGCGGACGCCACCGTGGGCGTACCCGTACGCGCACCCTCGGATGCGCCCATACGCCCAGCCGCGGCACGCGCGGAGACCCTGCGGGTGATGACCTACAACGTGCACAGCTGCATCGGCATGGACGGCAAGATCGATCCCGAACGCATCGCCCGTATCATCGCCCGTGCCCGGCCGGACGTAGTGGCGTTGCAGGAACTCGACGTCGGCCGCGGCCGTACCCACGGTCTGGATCAGGCGCAGCTGATCGCGCGTTGCCTGGAGATGGATTTCCATTTTCATCCGGCCGTGCACCTGGAGGAGGAACGCTACGGTGACGCCATCCTGACGCACCTGCCACGCTGTCTGGTCAGGGCCGCCCCGCTGCCGGGGCTCGCCGACAAACCGCAGCTCGAACCGCGCGGGGCGCTGTGGGTAAGCGTCGACCTGCACGGCAGGACGGTGCAGATCCTCAACACCCATCTGGGGTTGAACGTGCGCGAGCGTATGGCGCAGACGGAGGCACTGCTCGGCGCAGACTGGCTGGGGAACGTACACTGCCGCACGCCGGTGATCCTGTGCGGGGACTTCAACGCCCTGCCGTCGTCGGCGGTATGCCGACGACTCGCCAGGCGCCTGAACGATGTCCAGATCGAGGCGCGCCAGCACCGCCCGCGCAGCACCTTCTCGGGGCGCTTCCCGACGCTGCGCATCGACCATATCTTCGTCAGCCCGGACATCGAGGTGACCGGCATCGAGGTACCGAATTCCGCGCTCGCGCGCGTCGCCTCCGATCATCTGCCGCTAGTGGCGGACTTGCGGATCCCGTGTGGGGTCGCCGGTCACGCCGGCGGTGATCACGAAGCGCATGGCCTCTTCCATGCCCATGTCCAGCGGGTGCACCGCGCTGCGTGGCACGAACACGGCATAGCCACCAATCTGGTAGCTCATGGGCAGATAGACCAGCACGCGGTCCTGCCCGTGGAATTCTGTGGGCAGGCGCCCGGTATCCGCCTGCGTGACGAAGCCGATCAGCTGCATCTCACCGAGCGTGACCGCCACCACCTGGCCGAAGTCTTTCTTGCGCTCAGGTGAGAAATAATCCATCAGGTCGCGGAGCGCGGAGTACACCGATTTGATCAAAGGCAGGCGTGTGAAGATCCGCTCGCCCAGCGCGAACAGGCGCCGCACCGCCAGGGCGCGCATCAGTAACCCCACCACGAATGCCGCCAGCAGACCGATGGCCACGCCCATTCCGGGCCAGTAGGCGCCCATCGGGAGTACCGTCTTGAGCAGCGTACCCAGCGCTGCCTCGGCAGACACCACCAGCCAGTAGAACAGGTAGAGCGTCAGCACCACGGGCAGAATCGTGATCAGGCCGGTAAGGATGTTCCTGCTGATGGCGCGCATCATGTCGGTGTCCTCGTTCGCGATGTCGCGCCATGATGCAGCACAACCGCCCGCCTTGCACGGGCGGCCGGTGACGGTCGCAACACGCGGCGGCGGCCCTCAGAGATCGTCTGCGAGACGCAGCCCGCTGAACTGCCAGCGGTCGTGCGGATAGAAGAAGTTGCGGTAGCTGGCGCGTATGTGCCCGGCCGGAGTCGCGCACGAACCGCCGCGCAGCACGAACTGACCACACATGAATTTACCGTTGTATTCACCCAGCGCCCCACCCAACGGCCGATAGCCCGGATAGGCCGCATAGGCCGAAGACGTCCATTCCCAGACGTCGCCGAACATCTGCGTCAGACCGGTGTGCGCAGTGGCGGCCGGTTGCAGCCAGCCGTTGGTGGCGAAGTTGCCCCGTACCGGCAGGCGCGTCGCAGCCACCTCCCATTCCATTTCCGTGGGCAACCGCTTACCACACCAGCGCGCGTAGGCGTCCGCCTCGAAGTAGCTCAGATGACAGACCGGTGCATCCGGATCGAGTGGCGTCCAGCCCGCGAGCGTCATGTGCTCCCAGTCCCCGGCCGTGCGCTCCCAATAGAGTGGATGATCCCATTTCGCGTTGCGTATCTGTGCCCAGCCCGCGGACAGCCAGAGCTCGGCGCGCCGATAGCCGCCGCCCTCGACGAAGGCCAGGTACTCGGCGTTGCTCACCGGCCGGGATGCGAGCAGGAACGCCTCCAGAAACACCCGGTGGCGCGGAAACTCAGTATCGAAACCGAAGCCGTCGCCGTCATGACCAATCTCATGGAGCCCCGCTGGAAAAGCGATCCAGTCCGCCTTCGGCGCGGCACAGCGCGGCGCGGCGTTCGCGTGATACACCGGACGCAGCGGGCTGTACGCGAAGATGTGCTTGATGTCCGTGACCAGCAGTTCCTGGTGCTGCTGCTCGTGGTTCAACCCCAGCTGTACCCGTTGGCGAATGGCATCGGCATGTTGCGCGGGCGGATCCGCCAGCAGCCGCGCCATCGCCGCATCGACATGCCGGCGGTAGGCGAAGACCTCTGCAACGGTCGGCCGCGCCAGCAGGCCGCGTTCCGGGCGCGGGTGAAAGGTGCCCACGGTTTCGTAGTAGGAATTGAACAGGTGCGCGAACTGCGGGTGGAACTCCGTGTAGCCGCGCGCGAACGGCTTGAGCACGAAGGTCTCGAAGAACCAGGACACGTGGGCGAGGTGCCATTTCGGCGGACTGACGTCCGGCATGGTCTGAATCCCATAGTCCTCGACTGCGAGCGGGGCGCACAACGCCTCCGATGCCGCGCGCACGCGCCGGTACTCCTCGCTGAGCGACGCGGCGCGCTCGGACACGCGGGCCGTGGATATCTCTGACAGGGTCATAACGCACCTTCCTGTGAACAGAAGAAGCCGCTGCCGGACTCGGGCGGATATCCGCGCTGCGTCCAGCTGTATTGAAGTCTAGTTGATCATGCGCCGTGTGCCGCACGGCCGCTGCAGGGCAGCGAATCGTAGCAACGCAGCATCAGCGCCTGGCAGGTAACGCGGAATGTAGTGGGTAGCCTTGTGCAGCCTATGGTCTTGTGGTCTTGTCTGTGTTTTTCCGTGTGCTTCCGTGGCCAATAACAGATTTTCCGCCTCACGCCTCACGCCTCACGCCTCACAACCCATCCCGCCTACCACATCAGATCATCCGGAACCTTGTAGTCCGCGTAAGGATCCTCCGCGTCCTCTGCCTGCGGCTGCGCGGTCGCGCGGCTGACGATACAGGCGGGATCGCGCTGCAGGATCCGGTCCGCCACGACCGCCGGGACGACTTCATAGCCCTCGTCGTAGCGGACGATGGCGAGCACACCACCCGCCAGCCGGTCGCGGATCATCTCAGTGACAAAGATCTTTCTGATGGCCGCGCCATCCTGGAAGTTGTAGCCGACCTCGCCGTCGTGCGGCAGTCGGTTCAATTCGATCAGCTGCCGGATCTGCGCCTGCACCGCCTTGCGCTCGGCCTCCTCCTGGTGCCGGCGGTTGAGTTCGCGGTCGCGCTCGGCGGCCTCGGCCGCGGCCTGCCGCGCCGCCACTGCCGCCTCATCGACCGTCTCGATCTTCTGTTTCAGTTTCTGCTTCTGCTGCTTGCTCTTCGCCTTCTGCGCCTCGTTGAGCCTGGCCTTGTTCACCAGGCCGGCCTTGAGGAACTGATCGCCAAAGGAATTGGCCATGGGTTTCACCTTCGTTTTTGCGATGTGGAGGGGCTGGGGTGGCCTGGGGTGATTCTAACCCAGGGGCGGCCCAGGGGCGGCATACTGCCGACCGCGGCCCGCCCGGCAGCGCCGTCGGCGTTGCCGCCGGCCGGACACTTGGGCACTATGACGCGCTAGACTGTGAACATGGGCGCTGTCCCCACCGGCACGGACCGGAGGCCGCTGTTTTTGGCCACGGAATCCACGGAACAACACGGAAAAAGTCATGATATAAAATCCGGAAACCCGACCGCGATGAGATGACTGCGGGCTACGTCGCTGCTGCCCCATAAACCAAAACCTATATTGGCCACGGAAACACACGGAAGACATTGAAGGAGCCTCTGATTAATCCGTCATTGCGAGAATGCCTAGACCCGAAGGGTGAGGTACCCATAATGAAGCCCGCAGGGCTTCTATGGGCGTAGCGACGCGGCACCAGCGAGCTTGCGAGCGCAGAACGCCCGCAGGGGTGAGCGCAGCGAATAATCTCCAAGCTGTTGATCTACCGTAGAAGGAGATTGCTTCGCTTCGTTCGCAATGACGGTACGACGAATTAATCAGATTCCTGAAATGAAACTGCGTCACGAAGCTCTGCCTCAGCACCTGGCGGGTGACGTAGGTTGTCGTATGACGCATATGATCTTGTCCGTGTATTTCCGTGTGTTTCCGTGGCCAATATAGGTTTTGGTTTATGGGACGGCAGTGGGTATACAGAGTGAATTTTTCCGGGCAAGCACGAACACCCACCAGGAGCATATCCATGACAGGTAAACCGCAGACCCAGAACATGGCCTTGTTCTGCGACTTCGAGAACGTCGCGCTGGGCGTGCGCGACGCCAAGTATGCCGACTTCGACATCCAGAAGGTGCTCGAGCGCCTGCTGCTCAAGGGCAGTATCGTGGTCAAGAAGGCCTACTGCGACTGGGACCGCTACAAGGCGTTCAAGGGGGCGATGCACGAGGCGGCCTTCGAGCTGATCGAGATCCCACACGTGCGCATGTCCGGCAAGAACTCCGCCGACATCCGCATGGTGGTCGATGCCCTGGATCTCTGCTATACCAAGTCCCACGTCGACACCTTCGTGATCATCAGCGGTGACTCCGACTTCTCGCCGCTGGTCAGCAAGCTGCGCGAGAACAACAAGATCGTCATCGGGGTGGGTGTGAAGAACTCCACCTCCGACCTGCTGATCGCCAACTGCGACGAGTTCATCTACTACGACGATCTGGTGCGTACGGAGCAGAAGCAGCGTCGTACCAAGAAGAAGACCCCAACCAACAAAAAGGTCGCCGCCGTGAAGCCGGCCGAGAAGACCGACGCGGACCGCAAGCAGGAAGGCATGGATCTGCTGCTGGCGATGGTCGAGGACCTGTTCGAGGAGCGCGGCGAACAGGAGAAGGTATGGGGCTCCATGGTCAAGCAGGCCATCAAACGCCGCAAGCCCGGCTTCGCTGAGCGCTACCACGGCTTCCGCAGCTTCGGCGAGATGCTCGAGGAGGCCGAGGCACGCAAGCTCCTGCAGCTGCAGCGCGACGAGAAGTCCGGTGGCTACGTCATCACGGGACTGGCGCCGGTGGGGTGAGGCGGTGCGATCGCTGCGCCGGCGGCCCGGACAATGCACGGGGCGCTGAGAAATACGCCCCAAAATACCCTCCAAGATACCCTCAAGGTGCACCGTACCCACCCATCGCTGTGTGACGCGATCACTGACCCGCGCCTCCCGCCTGGCCGATGATCGTCCAGCCCGCATCCGGGCATGGCATTGAGGGATGGGGAGAGCTCCGATGATCGAACTGCACCAGTTCCGGCCCTTCTGGGGCCTGCCGAACGCCAGTCCGTTCTGCATGAAGGCGGAGACGTATCTGCGCTTTCGTGATATCCCGTTCCGCGCGGTCCCGAGTGGACCGCGGCGGTCACCGACGGGGCAGATCCCGTTCGTCGTCGACGACGGCCAGATGATCGCGGATTCGGAGGCGATCGTCCGGCACTACGAGGCACGGCAGGCGACGCCGCTGGATGCAGGACTGAGCGCGGCAGAGCGTGCGACGGCATTCTTTGTCCGTGAACTGGTGGAGGAGCGGCTCTATTGGCAGGTGGTGTTCATGCGCTGGGGCGATCCGGCGGGCTGGGCGGTGTTCCGGCCCGACCTGGTGAAATCGCTACCCCTGTTCATGCGCGGCCCCTTGCTGTTCCTGATCCGCCGCACGCTCTTACGGCAGCTGCGCCGGCGCGGGCTGTCGCCGGCGGACCCGGTGGGTGCATATGCACAAGGCCAGCGGCTGCTGGATGCACTCGCCGACCTGCTGGGCGACCAGCCCTTCTTCCTCGGCGACGCACCGCGCACGCTCGACATGAGCCTGTACGCCTTCCTCGCCAACATCCTCGACCAGCCGCACGGCAATGCACTGCAGGCACACGGCCGCGCGCACGCCAACCTCGTCGCCTATTGCGCGCGCATGCGGGCGCGCTGCTATCCGGCCTGACGCGCCGGGCGACATGGGCATGGGTCGGCGGGAATCAGTGGCAGATCATGGCGGATGCCGGGCGTCACCCAGCCGGTACCACACCGCATACAACGCCGGCACGAACAGCAGCGTGATCGCCGTGCCGGCGAGCACACCGCCGATCAGGACATAGGCGAGCGGTCCCCAGAAGCCGTCGAAGGTCAAAGGTACGAAGGCGAACGCGGCCGCCACTGCGGTCAGCATCACCGGCCGGGCACGCCGCACGGCGGCCTCGATCACGGCGCTCTGCGCCGCCATGCCGTCACGCAGGTTGTCGGTGACCTGCTGGGTCAGGATCAGCGTGTTGCGCATCAGGATGCCCGCCAGGCCGATCAGACCGAGCAGCGCGACGAAACCGAACGGCTGATTGAACAGCAGCAGCGCGACGGTGGCGCCGATCAGCCCCAGCGGTGCGGTCGCGATCACCATGAAGGTGCCGGAGAAGCTGCGCATCTGCAGCATTACGAAGATGAGCATCAGGCCGACCATCACCGGCAGCAGCTTCTGAATCGACGCATCGGCCTTGCCCGACTCCTCCACCGTACCACCGATATCGATGTGATAACCCGCAGGCAGCGTCGCGCGGATCTGCGCCAGATCGCGCCAGATGACCTCGGTCACGTCCGGCGGCTGTGCGCCGCGCACCTCCGCGTTCACCGCCAGAAAAGGCTCGCGGTTGTAGCGCTTGATCACGACATCCTCGTACACCGTCTCGATGCGACCGAGGTGGATGACCGGTACCTTGTGGCCCGCGGGCGTCTTGATCTCCAGCCCCGCCAGTTGCTCCGGTGTCACGTCGTGCCGGCCGCGCGCGCGCACCTGCACCGCGCGGATACCCTGCCGCACCTCGGCGACCGCGACGCCGTCGAGCAGGAACTGCAGCTGCTCGGCGACCCCACGCGGCGTGAGTCCCATGCGCTGCAGCCGTTCGGTATCGATGGCCAGATGCAGCACGGGCGCCCGCTCGTCCCATTCCAGATGCGGTTCCACCGCGTGGGGATTCGCCGCCATCACCGCGCGCACGGCATGGCCGAGACGACGCAACTCGGCCGGGTCGGGACCGAGGATGCGAAAGCTCAACGGCCACACCACGGGTGGGCCATAGAGCAGCTGGGTGACGTGCATCCGCGCCTCCGGGAACTCGCCGGCGTCGATGTGGCGCTGGAGCGTGGCCATGACCGTGTCACGCGCGCTCACATCGTGGGCTACGGCGATGATCTTCGCGAATGCGGGGTCCGGCAGCTCGGGATTGGCGGAGATGAAGAAGCGCGGCGCGCCGGCACCGACGTAGGCCGACAGCGTCCTGACCTCGGGCATCTGCGCCAGGAGCGCCTCGATGCGCCGCACGACCGCGTCCGTGCCGGCGATGGCGCTGCCCTGCGGCAGCGACACGCCCACCAGTACCTCGGTGCGGTCGGAGGTGGGAAAGAACTGCTTCTGCACCGGCCCGGCCATGCCGACGACGGACAGTAGCAGCAGGCCCACGGTACCCGCGACCACCCACGTGCGGTGTACCACGCAGGCGCCGATGAGCGCGCGCAGCTGCCGGTAACGCGGTGTCTGATACAGTTCGATCTCGGCCCGGAGCGCCTCGCCCGCACGGATCTCCGGCAGCAGCCGATAACCCAGGTACGGCGTGAACACCACCGCCACCAGCCACGACGACAGCAGCGCATAGGCCAGCACCCAGAAGATGTTGCCGGCATACTCACCGACACCCGATTGGGCGAAGCCGATGGGCACGAAGCCGGCCACACTGACCAGCGTACCGAACAGCATGGGTGCGGCGGTGACGTTCCAGGCGTGCGCCGCGGCATGGGCGCGCTGCCAGCCCTCCTCCATCTTCACCAGCATCATCTCGATGGCGATGATGGCATCGTCGACCAGCAGGCCGAGTGCGATGATCAGTGCACCCAGCGTCACGCGATCGAGGTCGATGCCGGTGATCTCCATCAGCAGGAAGGTGATGCCGAGCGTCACCGGGATGGCGATACCCACCACCAGGCCGGCGCGCAGGCCGATGGCGAGGAAGCTCACCAGCATCACGACGCCGACGGCGGCCAGAAACTTGAGCTGGAACAGATCGACGGCCCAGACGATGGCATCGGCCTGATTGGTGAGCTGCGTGAGCGCCATGCCCAGCGGCAGTTGCGCACGCTCCTGCGCGAGAAAGCCGGCGAGGCGCTCGCCCAGCTCCAGGCCGTTTTCGCCCCGCTGCATCACGACGCCGAGCAGCAGCGCATCCTCGCCCTGGGCGCGCACCAGATAGGCAGGCGGATCTTCATACCCCGGGCGCACGTCAGCGAGTTCGTCCAGCCGCAGGATACGCTCGCCCACGCGCACCGGCACCGCACGCAGCGCGGCGGGGTCGGACAGATCCGCGTCGACCCGCAGATACAGCCGCGGCCCCTGTGTCTCGAACTGCCCCGCCGGCTGGACGCGGTTGTGCGCATCGATGGCGGCGAAGATCTGCTGCGGCGACACACCCAGATTCAGCAGCCGGGTCGTGTCGAATTCGAGATAGACGCGCTCCGGACGTTCACCGAGCAGCAGCGCCTTGTGCACACCCGCGACACGCTGCAGCCGGTCACGGACCGCCTCCGCCTCGCGCGTGAGCTCACGCAGCGGCAGCCCCGGCGCGGAGAGCGCCAGCAGCGTGAAGTAGACATCCGAGAAATCGTCGTTGACGATGGGCCCGACCACGCCCTGCGGCAGTTGCGGGGCCTCGTCGAGCATGCGCTTGCGCACCTCATAGAACAGATCGGGGATCTTCTCGCTCGGTGTGTAGTCGTGGAATTCGACCTGCAGATCGGCGCGCCCGGGCCGCACGGTGGTCTCGATACGGTAGAGGTACTCGACCTCCTGGATACGCTTCTCCAGACGGTCGACGGCCTGCATCTGCAGCTGCTCGGCGGTCGCGCCCGGCCACAGCACCGACACCACCATCACGCGCACGGTGAAGGCCGGATCCTCGGCGCGCCCCAGCGTCGCGAAGGCATAGATGCCCGCGAAGATCGACGCCAGCAGGAAGAACAGCGTGATCTCGCGCTCGCGCACGGCGAGCGCGGAGAGGTTCGGGAAACTCATCTAACCTGTTCCCGTACCGCCATATCCGGCGTCAGCAGATGCGTGCCGAAGGCCACCACGCGCGCCGCGGTGGGTAACGCGGCGCTGATGCGCGCCGTCTCCTGCCCCAGGGAGACGACTGTGACCGGCAACGGCTGCGCCCGGCCGTCCACCACCCGCCAGACGCGTGGCCCCTCGGCGCGTTCGTCGAGCGCCCCGATCGGCACGGCGAAGATCGGCCCGGCCGGTGCCGCCGCCTGCAGCGTCACGCGCACCACCGAGCCCAGGGCGAAGCTGGCGCCGTGCTCGAGCTGGTAGCGCGCCCGCCAAGTCAGACTGGCCGGGTCGGCGGCACCGGCCACCTCACGCAGCGTGATCGCGACGGGGGTCCCATCGGTACCGATCGCCTGCCCCCGCTGCGGTGCGGCGCCGTCGGGCAGCGCCACCTCGATCTCACGCATGCCCTCGACCGCGAGGAGCGCCAGGGTCTGGCCGCTCTCGACCACCTGCCCGGCCTCGCCCTGTACCTCGACGAGCACACCCGCACGGTCGGTACGCAACACGGCATAGCCGAGTCCATTGCGCGCGCGTTCGAGATCGGCCTCCGCCGCCGTGAGCCGGGCACGCGCGGTGCGTTCCGCCAGGACGGCACGATCATAGGCCTGCTGGCCGATAAACCCCTTCTGCAGCAGGTCCCGGTGGCGTTCGAGTTCGTCCTGTGCGGTCTTCACTTCGGCCGCGGCGGCCGCGCGCGCGGCCGCGGCGGCGTTCAAGGATTCGTGCAAGTCCTTGGGGTCCAGCTCGAACAGCACCTGTCCGGCCGCGACCGTCTGGCCGGCATCGACATGGCGCACCGCGATACGGCCATCCACCTGAAACGCCACCGGGGTTTCGAAGCGGGCCCGCACGCGGCCCGTCAGTCCGAGCTGCGGCGGGCCGTCACTGCGCACCGCGACCGTGCGGACCCAGGGCGGGGCCGCGGCGGCAAGCGGCGGCTCCTCGGTCTTCGAACACCCGCTCAGCGCCATAGCGATGAGCGTCAGGAGGACGGCGAAAGGCATGGTGGTGGTTCCCCGGCGGTACCGGCGTGTTGTCATAGTTGTGCCTATGGTAAGGGAATTCCGCCGAAGTCCGTACCATGGATTCCCACCTCGGCCTGCCTGACAACCACGGGCGGCCCCCCGGCCCCCGGCCCCCGAATCCCGAATCCCGAATCCCGAATCCCGAATCCCAAACCCCGGACATTCGTCAAATAAAGCTCAAAATTTCGTTATAGGGGCGTCAAGACAATTTTGTTCTATTCCGGCCCGTTCGTTGGTAAAGTGGCTCATCTCCTGTCTTTTCAACCTACTGCGAGGACTGGTCCGATGCACACGCGCGGCTCCCGGCGGGCGCTGGTGGTCACCCTGATCCTGGGGGCAGCCAGCGCCGGCCTGTACCTGTTGCTGTTCCTGTTCTCCGCCAAGCTGCCGGAGCTGGCCGAGGCCACCCGCCAGGGCGAGAAGCTCTATGCCCTCGTGCCGCTGGTGATCGCCATGGTGTTCTCGCTGGTACACGGCGCCTTCACGGGCTACTTCTGGGACCTGCTGGGCCTGCGCGCCAAAAAATAACGAAACCCATCCATGGAAAGTATCTCCTTCATCGAACTGAACCTCACCACGGTCGTGGTGCTGTTCCTGGTCGGCTTCGTCGGCGGCATGGTCAGCGGCTTCATCGGTTCCGGGGGCGCCTTCGTACTCACCCCGGCGATGATGAGCCTCGGTGTTCCGGGCGTGGTCGCCGTGGCCAGCAACATGGCCCACAAGTTTCCGAAGTCCCTGGTGGGCGCCTACAAACGCAATCTCTATGGCCAGGTGGACATCAAGCTGGGTATCGTGATGGGGCTGTTCGCCGAGGCCGGGGTGCTGTTCGGCAAGAATGTCATGGTGGCCATCCGCGACGCCTTCGGCGCCACCGGCACGAACCTGTACGTGTCGTTCGTGTTCGTCGTCGTGCTGGGCATCGTCGGCACCATCGTGCTGCGCGACAGTCTGCGCGAGAAGCGCGGCGAGACGACCGTCGAGGAAGGCCCCAGACCGCTCACCCCGCTGGTCCGCTGGGTACGCGAGCTGCGCATCCCGGGCACGATGATCCATTTCAAGAGCATCGACGCCAGGATCTCGTTCCTGGTGATCGCGCCGCTGGGCTTCGCCACCGGCCTGCTGGCGGCGACCATCGCGGTGGGCGGCTTCATCGGCGTACCGGCCATGATGTACGTGCTCGGTCTGCCGGCGTTGATGGCGAGCGCCACCGAGCTGGTCGTGGCCTTCGTCATGGGTCTGGGCGGCAGCTTCTTCTACGCGCTGGATGGCTTCGTCGACATCCGCCTGTCCATGATCATCCTGGCCGGCTCGCTGTTCGGTATTCAGATCGGCGCCATCGGCACCACCTATGTCAAGGACCATGTGGTGAAGTTCGTGATGGCGACGATCATGCTGCTGGTGCTGGTGAGCCGCTTCTTCTACATCCCCGGTTATCTCGTCGAGCTGGGCTATCTGGAGGGCTTGAACCAGGGAACCGTCGGCGTGCTCGATCGGATCGGACAAGGCACGCTCACGTTCGCGTTGCTGTTCGGTGCCGTGACGATTCTGGTGGCGTTGTATAAAGGGATGCGCGAGCACCGCCTGGTGGTCGCGGCTGCGGCCGCGACCGAAGCGGCCGTTGCCGTACCACTCGCCGAGACTGCACCGGAGGCCGCGCTGGCGGGCACGCAACTTTCGCCGCTGGGGCGCTTCGAGCGCTTCGTCGTCGCCAGTGACGGCTCGGAGTTCAGCGCCGCGGCGGTACGCGAGGCCATCTCCATGGCGCGCAAGTGCGGTGCTGAGCTGCATGTGATGTCCCTGGTTGCCACCGGCGTCGAACACGAAGGCCTGGGTGAGACTATCCTCAAACAGGAACTGGAGGCGGGCCAGGGCCACCTGGAGCAGGTGCAGGCGCAGGCGACCGAGGCCGGCATCAGCTGTGAGACACACCTGATCCACGGTCAGAACGTGCAGCAGGAGATCGTCGATCTCGCCGAACGCACCAAGGCGGACCTCATCATCATGGGCCGCCGCGGCCGCCGCGGCCTGGCGCGCATGATGCTCGGCCATGCCACCGCGCACGTGATCGGACTCGCACGCACCAACGTGCTGGTGGTACCCCGTACCGCCCATATCGAAGGCCGCCACATCGTGGTCGGCACCGACGGCTCACGCTTTGCCGAGACTGCCGCGGTGACTGCAACCAGACTGGCACGGCTCTGCGACGCCCGGGTCACGGTCGTCTCGGTGACGACACCGAGCCACGGGCCGGAACGCCGTGCGGAGGCGCAGACGGCCATCGATCTGGCTGTCGCCCATATGACATCGAAGGATGTGCGCGCCGAAGGCCTGCTCCTGGAGGGTCAGCCCGCCAGCGTGATCGTGGACGTGGCGCGCGACCGCAACGCCGACCTGATCGTCACCGGCAGCCACGGCCGCAGTGCCTTGGAACGGGTGCTGCTGGGCAGCACATCCGAGCGTATCCTCAGCGAAACACCCTGTGCGGTGCTGGTGGTCAAGGGGACGTGATGCGCGGGCCGGTGCTGGCCGGCACCGACTCGTCTGCAACCGCTGCTCCCGTTGACTCTGCCGGCTGAAATCCAACAGCCGACCCTGCTCCCGATCTGGAATCACCCGCCGGTTTCGGCTCTCACCTATACTCAGCCATGAGTGCGACAGTCAGATCGACGGCCGTCTGCGCAAGGACTCGATCAATCACCACTTGGCAGGTGCAGAGCGCTGGTGTGTGCAGCAGATGATCTTGTCCGTGTCGTTCCGTGGATTCCGTGGCCATTTTTTTCACGGCCAGACGATGATGGTCGGCTAGAACAACGGGAGAATCGAGCATGCTCTTCAAACAGCTTTTTGAACCGATCTCGAGTACGTATACCTATCTGCTCGGCTGCAAGGAGACCGGACAGGCCATTCTGATCGATCCGGTACTGCCTGCCTGGCAGCGCGACCTGGCCGAGCTCAGCGCGCTGAACCTCAAGCTCGCCTATACCCTGGATACGCACATCCACGCCGACCATCTGACCGCGGCGGCCCGACTCAAGCGTGAGACCGGCAGCCGCATCGCCAACCCGGCACTGGACCGGCTGCCATGCACCGATACCCCCATCGAAGAAGGTACACCGTTCACCTTCGGGAGCATCGCGCTGGAGCCGCTGCACACCCCCGGCCACACCGACAACCACTTCGCGTACCTGCTGGATGGCCGCGTGTTCACCGGCGACGCCCTGCTGATCGACGCCTGCGGCCGTACCGACTTCCAGAACGGCGATAGCGAGGCGCTGTACCACTCGATCACGGACAAACTCTTTACCCTGCCCGACGATACGTTGGTCTATCCGGCCCACGATTATGATGGTCGGCGGGTGTCCAATATCGGCCAGGAAATGACCCGCAATCCCTATTGCGGCGGCGGAAAAACCCTCGAGGAATTCGTCGAGATCATGGGTCAGCTCAAGCTGGCATACCCGAAATTCATTGACTTCGCCGTGCCCGGCAACCGCCAGTGCGGCGTCTGCCCGGAGGGTATCCCCGAGGATCTAATGCAGTACTGCGACGATGCTGCGGATAGCGTCCCGGGCTGAACCCTGTAATCAGGCGATCACCAGCGGCACGAGGGCGTAGAGCTTCTCGCACTGGCAGGTCAGATCCGCCTCGGCTACTATCCTGCCAGCATGTGCTGCCACTTGAATATTCCAAGTCCGACGGTCAGCCGGTGTGTTCAGCAGGATCGCCGGCTGCAAGAGCAATGACACGGGCCTTGCCTGGATACCTGCGAATGACAGGCGGACATCCCCGTTTTTCACCCAGCCAGCCGGTCCATCGCCCCAGCGCGGGAACTATCCGGAACACCATGCCGCCGCCCCTCCGCAAGATCCTGCACATCGACATGGATGCGTTCTACGCGTCGGTCGAGCAGCGCGACGATCCGGAGTTGCGGGGCAAGCCGGTGGTGGTCGCCTGGCGCGGCGCCCGTTCGGTGGTCTGCGCGGCCAGCTACGAGGCGCGGGTATTCGGCATACGCTCGGCTATGCCGGCGGTGCACGCGGAACGATTGTGTCCGCAGGCGATCTTCGTGCCACCGGATTTCGGCCGCTACCAGGCGGTATCGCGCCAGGTCCGCGCCATCTTTGCCCGCCACACCGACCTGGTCGAGCCACTGTCGCTGGACGAGGCCTATCTGGATGTCACTGCCAACCGCAGTGGTCTGCCCTCGGCCACCGCCACGGCGGAGGCGATCCGCACCGCGATCCGCGAGGAAACCGGGTTGACCGCCTCCGCCGGCGTGGCCCCCAACAAGTTCCTCGCCAAGATCGCATCGGACTGGAACAAGCCCGACGGCATCTGCGTGCTCCGGCCGCGCCAGGTCGAGGTATTCCTGACCCCGCTGCCGGTCGGCCGCCTGCCGGGCGTGGGTAAGGTGATGCAGGGTAAGCTGGCCGAACTGGACATCACCACCGTCGGCCAGTTGCGCCTGCTGCCGGTGGGCGAGCTGGAGCGGCGTTTCGGCCGCTGGGGCCGGCGCCTGCACGAGCTGTCGCTGGGCATCGACGACCAGCCGGTACGCCCGGAGCGCCCGGCCGTGCAGATCTCCGCGGAGGACACCTTCGAGCACGACCTGTTGCTGACCGAGCTGGAGCCCCACATCCGCCGCCTCGCCGAAAAGTCCTGGGCCCGTTACCAGCATGAGCGTTCGCGGTACCCGACCCGCATCGCCCGCACCGTCGTGTTGAAGCTCAAGACCGGCGACTTCCGCCTGCTTACCCGCAGCCTGACGCCCGCGTCACAACCGACGACCCTGGCGGCATTGACCGACATCGCCTGTGAATTACGCCAGCGGGTCGATCTGCCGCCGACCACGCGTTACCGCCTGGTCGGCGTCGGTCTGTCCGGCTTCATCGACCAGGACGACATGTGCACCCAGTCGGATCTGTTCGAATCCACCTGAGACCCACGTCCTGTTCATTGGCGCGGGCCGTCTGCACGAACGGCCCTCCCGCTGGCGCAGCAGATCAGTCCCGGTCCGACAGGCTCCTAGTCACGACCCAGCAACATGTCCACGAAACGACTCCGCATGGCGGGCGTCAGTTCCCGTCGGGTCGCGAACCGGATCGGTTCGTCCGGTCGCGAGGGGTCAAGCTCTATGCCCCACAGTGGTGCAATCCCGGTGGGGAGCATGGCGTAGCGCAGGTCACCGATGTAGTTCGGGTCGTGCGGATGGACGACCAACAGATGGTCCGAGTAGCCGTGGAAACGCTGGAGCTCGCGGTAGGCATGGGAGTCGTGCGGGAGATCCGCCCATGTTTCGGGAACGACCAGCTGCGCGGTGGTACCAGCGTACACGCGGGTGTCACCCGACACACTCACACGCACGGCGTCGATATGGGCGGTGGTGCCACTGATCGCGAGCGCGCGCCACAGCAGGACATTGCCCATGGTGGGTTTGACCAGCACGCGCTCGGGGGCCTGACCACGCTGAGATGCCAGCATTTCTGCGGCCCCGAGTGCGCGTTGGTGCTGAATCGCACCGAACCCGAGGTAGGCGATGGCCATGACGACGCCCAGCCGTGCCCAGTGGCGGTTGCGCGTTCGCCACGCGATGATCAGTGAGGCGATCAGGATGGCGCTGAACAGCGGGTCGACCACCGCAACGATACTCCAGGAAATCGATGCGTCGCTGAACGGCCACAACAGGCGGGTGCCATAGCTCGTGCACGCGTCGAGCACACCCGCCGTGGCGTAGCCGAGCAAGGCAAACCAGTAGATGCGACGCCACGTCAGGCGCCCACGCAACAGCGGCCACAACAGTACGGAGGCGATCAGTGCGCCGATCGGGATGAAGGCCAGTGCGTGACTGAAATGGCGATGATATTCAAGCACCAGCAGTGGATCAGTGTCACTGCGTATCAGCACGTCGGCATCGGCGAGCATGGCGGCGGCGGCCCCGCCGAACGCGGCGATGCGCACGTCGCGGCGATCGCCGCCGCTTTGTGCGGCGACCGCTCCGAGCAGGCCCTGGGTCACGATATCCATGCTGTTACCGAGCGTTGCATGTGCCTGACGGAGTACCCGTGGCCCGGATGCAGACCGTAAGGCCGGCATCCGGGACAAGATCACCGTTTTCCCGGGGTACGCTGCGCCCCCTCCGGGCTACGCAGCATCATGTGATTACGTGAACATCAATCGCAGTTCGGTGATAGTGCCATCATCCTGGTCGCGTTGCACCTGGAGATCGTGCCGGCAATCAAAGCGTTTTTCTTCTGGCGACTGTCAGGAGACCCATCAAACCGCTGCCGAGCAGCCATGCCGCCGCAGGTATCGGTACGACGGTGAAACTACCCTCTTCCACCGTGAAGGCGGAATAGATCACCTGGGCCTGGGAGAAGTTATAGAAACCCAGCCTGCCGTTGCTGAAGTCACCCGCGAGATCGAACTGCAGCACGTCATCGACATAGATCTGCAGGTCGTGAGGCCCGAAATCGAAGGTGAAGACGTAGTCGCGATTGAACTCCCAACGGGTACTGCCCAGGGTTGCGCCGCGGGCGAGCTCCTGGAGGCCGGATGTTTCCGGCGTTCCAGAGAGATTGGTATGCTGCCAGAACTCATCGGCATCCGGGATACCGAACACGCGGGATACCGCGAGCCCCGCAGGTGCGTTGCCGCCGGGTGAGGCCGACGGGGTGCCGAAATTGTATGACTGTGGGGCGCGTTTCCAGTCCACCAACAGGTAGTCCGCCGCCGGATTGGTCGAATCGTACGGTTGGAAACCGAGTACAAAACCGATGTAGTCATCGTCACCGCCGCTGTTCGCGACACGAATCGTTCCCTCGACCGCAGTACCGAACGCAGGAAAGTCACTATAGAAGACGGTCGGCTGTCCATTCACGGATTGAGTGACGCTGTCATTGGTCGCGTTGACGGTCCAGATGCCTGCACCGAAACCACTAACGGCCGGATATGACTCGGCAGACCAGAGCGAAAGATCGACCGCGGCTGCCGACACCGAGGAACTGACACCGGCCAGCGTCAGCGGCGCCAGCATGCAGATTCCGGCCAATCTCAGACGACCCATACTATTCATTTAGAACAATCCTCTTATTCGTTTGAATTCTGGTTCTCGCAGGGGCGGCATCTTGTGCGAACACCTGGTCTGCGATCTTGAGCTAGGCACTGCATCAACCGATGCCGAACCACCCCCGCTTGCCTGCACGCATTCCCAACGTCTGGTGCATGCGCCCATGAGACGCGACAAACCACTTCCCAACAGTCACGCAGCAGCCCGGCACGGCACAACGGCACCGCCTGTGGGGCACGTAGAGTCCAGGTTGGAATAATCGCGCTTCGACCCCGGTTTCAGTACTTGGCCGTGCGGATAGCCATTATTGGGTCTCACGCTGAAATACAGGAAATACGTTATTTCATGAGTTTATTTCTATTGTTGTCAGGGGCGAATTATAGCGATTCAACCCATTATGTCATGCGGTCGCATGGGCATTGTCGCGTAAGTTTTTGCTTACACTTCGACCGCCCCTCGTCGGGACGGTGCACTTAGCGCCTTTCCCGTGCCCATGCTTTGCGCGCGCCCCTGGCAGGGGTCCACGCAGTTTGTCTATAGCCTATCGCAAGGCTCGCTGACCACACATCGCTAGAGCGAGGCAAAAGACCCCGCCCGGCGTCCCAGCCCGGGGAATACCTGTACAGACGTCTGCATCACTGAACTGCTTCAGGGCGACCCCGGCTCGGGCGGATAGATATGCGTGCCATCACGCCCCAAACCCTCGACCAGACTTGCCTGCGGCCCGGCATCCCCAAGTGTTTCAACAAAGCGAACGGCATCTCCCACGTTGAGTTTGGAGAAGCCCGGTTTAGATACACTATTCTGGTGAAAATAGATTTCACGCCCGTCCGGCGTCGTTAAAAAGCCATAGCCCTCATCCGGGAACATCTTATTGATGACGGCATACGGCATTTCCTCACGTGGCTTTCGCGTCTCTCGCAGACGGTCGGAATAGCCCCGCAACTGCCGTTCAGCCGCATCGAATGCGTCACGAATCGTCACATAAATATCGCTGAAATTTGCGTGCTCGTTCGGCTCACGCGACACGACCAACTCTTCGCCCGGAACACTGACTTCGATGCTCACCCGATGGTTACGGACATCGTATTGCGGGGTCCGGTTAGGCACTTCCAGCGCGACACGACACGCTATGATATGCGGAAAATAACGACCCAATTTATCGACACGTTCACGCACGACCGCTTCTACCTGGTCAGAACGTTCCACGTCTCTGAAAGTAAGTTCTAAAGGTACCTGCATGATTCACCTCGTCTGGGAAACGTCGACGCGGCTACACCAGAAGCCGCAGATGGCGCACGTCGGTACAGCCCTTGCCACCCAAGGAGTGGACGCCTATCGCGGGTAAGTGGCATTCAAGTTCAACGCCCCTGAATACAAGGAGAATAGACACCCTTTTTGATCAAGTCCAGCGATCGCTCACAGCCCGAGACCCGGCGCGGTGGCCGTTCGTACCGTGGAATCGCATCATTCCTCCCGGTATTCGCATCGCGTACGGTGCTCGTTTAAACTGGCCCGCCTCCTACACCAGCAGATGCAACCCACATGAAACAAGCTGTCATCGTAATCGGTATCGGTGAACTCGGGGCGGTGTTTGCCCGCGGACTGCTGCGTCTGGGCCATCCGGTGCATCCCGTCACCCGCGACATGGACATTGCCGCGGTGGCGGATGCGCTGCCGACACCCCTGATGGCATTGCTGGCCGTCGCCGAAAAGGATCTCCAGGCGAGCCTGAGCACCATTCCCAAGGCCTGGCAGGATCGCCTGGCACTGCTGCAGAATGAACTCCTGCCGCGCGATTGGGAGGCGGCCGGACTGCCACAGCCCACCGTCATTTCAGTGTGGTTCGAGAAGAAGAAAGGTCAGGATGTAACGGTCGTGATCCCCTCACCGGTCTTTGGCACCCAGGCCACCTTGTTGAGTGACGCCCTGGAAGGGCTCGACATACCGACACGCATTGTGGCCAGCGCAGACGAACTGCTGTTCGAACTGGTGCGCAAGAATGTCTACATCCTTACCACTAATATTGCGGGATTGGTCGTTGGCGGGACGGTGGCGGAACTCTGGCGTGACCACGAGACTCTGGCGCGCACGGTGGCCCGGGACGTCATCGATATTCAGGAACAGCTCACCGGCAAGCAGTTCGACAGTGCCGCACTGATCGCCGGCATGCTGGAGGCCTTCGATGGTGACCCGCAGCACGCCTGTATGGGTCGCAGCGCACCGGCCCGTTTGCGCAGAGCCTTGGAGGAAGCGGATCTGGCCGGGCTGGCGGTACCGAAATTGCGGGAGATCGCCGCGGCACAGCTACCAGATTATTGAACGTATTATGCGCCTGACGGATCACCCAAGCCCGGATGCAGACCACCAGGCCGGAATCCGGGGTAAAAACCGTCATTTTCCCGAATTACGCTGCGCTCCATCCAGGCTACGCAGTGTCATGTGCTGACGTAAACAGCAATAATCACGAAGGACACGAAGGACACGAAGGACACGAAGGACACAAAGTAAAAGCCAAGTCCATGTTGGTGGAAGAAACATCGGTTCCCCCGGACGCGCGGGGCGGTCATTCTCTGCTGAACAGGTGAGTACTTTTGGTTTTGTATTGGCCGGGTTTTACTTCGTGTCCTTCGTGTCCTTCGTGGTAGAAGTTTTGTCCAGCCCACAACCCAGATACAGGCAACTCTCAATCACTGGGGTTTTTCGAGAACGACCGAAAGCCAGCGCTCCGCATGCTATAGATGACGCGCTACACGAGTTCGGGGACGGCTCAGTTCCGGGCCAACTGCGCCGCATCCCGTTCGCAGCGGAAGAAATCCGAGTTCGCCAGCCACTCCGGATCGGGATAGTAGGTGAAGAGGTACTGATTCTCCTTGATGCTATCGATCAGCGATGCGGCGACCTCCTGACGGACCGCAGGGCAGCCGTGGCTGCGGCCGAGGCGACCGGTCTGGGCGATGAAGGCTTCGCTGACATAGTCGGCACCATGGATGACGATGGCGCGCCGGTACGCCAGATCGTTCACCCCGGGTTCGAGCCCCTCCAGGCGCAACGAGTAGCCGTTTCTGCCCTGGTAGCTGTTCAGTGTGCGGAACAGGCCGATGCTGGACTGATGGCTCTCCGGTACGTTGGAGAAGGACCTGGCGACGGCATTGCCGGATCCCCGGCCATGGGAGACCAACTCCTTGAACAGCAGTTGCCGGTGCTGCAGGTCGAAGACCCAGAGGCGCGGCTCAGTGGAGGGCCGCGAAAAATCGATCACCGCCAGGCGCTCGGCATCCGGCGCGGCGCAAGTGATGGCCCGGGCCGCCAGACGCAGGACCTGAGGGTCGGCGTCAGGCGCCAGTCGGGTCAGCGTCTGGTCCAGGGTCCGCGAATGTCGTGTATCGGCGTTGTAGGCCGGAATCGGAACGGCATCGCTCGCCAGGACAGACAGGGTACCCAGCAGCAGGCTGCAGAGGGCCGTGCCGGGAAGCCAGCGATTCAGGCAGTGGGTCGGCATTCGGAAAACCTGCCTTGTGGCATGCTGTGCCCTGCTCCCGGCCGTTTCCGCTCGGCGGGGCGATCAGGCTGATAAGGTAAGGGCGCCGGCTTCTCCGCGGCCCCGTTTGGGCTGCCAGTATAACCCTGAGAGATACAATGACCAGACCTCATCGCCGCAGCAAGGAGGTCTCATGCCCGTAAGGAGAGACCTGAAGATACGGGTACTCACGGGGGTGATGCTGCTCGCGCTGATCGCCTGGGTCGCCACCGCGAAGGGAGGGCCCGCGGTGGCCGACGCCCTGGCCGAGCGGCTCCCCGGAGAGGTGCGTACCCTGCAGGATTTCTACGCCGCCCGACAGGGGCGGCCCGCCTGGCAAGAGGCCGAGACCGTCGCCGGCTTTGCCGCGGCCCTGAACGGCCTGGAAGCCGATGGCCTGAATTCACTGGACTACCAGCCAGATACCTTGGTGGCGAGACACCGTCACGTGCGTTCCGCGGGGCGCACACCCGATGACCAGGCGCGCTTCGACCTGCAGGTCAGCCGTGTCCTGCTGACCGCCCTGCAGCACCTTCAGCGCGGCAAGGTGGATCCTCACCACATCGATCCGGACTGGGAGGTACCCATCGATGCGCCACCTCTGGATCTCGCGGCAATATCGCAGGCGGTGGATGCCCAGCGCTTCGAGCAGGCCTTCATCCTGGCCCGACCTCCCGCGGCGCCCTACGAGCGCCTGCGGGCCGGTCTGGCCCGCTACCGCCGTATCGAACGGCAAGGTGGCTGGCCGAAGTTACCGGCCCGGCAGCAATCGTTGCGGCCCGGGGACATCCATGACGATGTGACGCTGCTGCGCCAGCGACTGACGATCATCGGCGAGCGGGAGGTGGTGGCACCGGACCGGTTCGCTGTTCGCGGGGCCGCATCGGAATCCCTGGAGCCACGCCGCTACGATGACCTCCTGGTGGATGCCGTCCGGCGTTTCCAACAGCACCACCTGCTGGAGGTGGACGGCATCGTCGGTCGGCAGACCCGAGCGGCCTTGAATGTCCCGGTGGCCGAGCGCATCGCACAGATCCGGGTCAACCTGGAGCGCGCCCGCTGGTTGCTCCATGGCCTGCCGGGAGCCTTCGTACTGGTGGATATCGCCGGTTACCGGATCAGCTACTTCCGCCCCACTGGGGAGACCTGGCGCTCACGCATCGTGGTGGGGCTGCCCTATCGCCGCACCCCGTCGCTGCGTTCGGCCATCACCCACCTGACCCTCAATCCGACCTGGACAGTGCCACCCACCATCCGCCGCGAGGACGTACTGCCGCGGGTGCGCCGTGACCTGGGCTACCTGAACCGGCAAAATATGAGTGTGCTGAGCCCCTCGGGCCTGCAACTGGACCCGGCGCAGATCGATTGGCGGAACCCTGGTAACGTCATCCTGCGCCAAGGCCCGGGACCAAACAACGCCCTCGGGCTGGTAGTGCTCCGCTTCCCCAACAACCACCTGGTGTATCTGCACGACACGCCCGCCCAGGCGCTGTTCGGCCGCGAGCAGCGTGCCTTCAGTTCCGGCTGTATCCGTGTGCAAGGCGTGCTGGAACTCGCCCAGCACCTCTTCGACGATACCGGTACCCCGGCCGATGTGGCCGCGCTGCTCTCCGCAGGGGAGACCCGCGACATCCACCTTACGCATCCCGTACCGGTGATCCTGCACTACTGGACGGTACACCCGGGTGCGGATGGCGGGCTGGTCTTCCGTCCCGATATCTACCAGCGCGACGCCGCCCTGCTGATGGCGCTCGACCGACCGCTGGCGTGGTAGCAGGGTGGATCACCGGCACCGGACGCGCGGCAGGCGAATCCCGGTCAACCATTGGCAGAACCTGCCGAAACAGGGCTAGCCGGGGAGCCCGGCAAACGCCATACCACGAGGTCGCCAAGGAGGCGCCGACCGTGTTTTCCGCCTTGAAACAGTTGCTGTTTCCAACATCGCCGTCGACCCCGCCCGCGGTCGGCAAGCGGCCGGCGCCGGGGGGGCGTAAGTACCGGCCGGCGGATGTCGAAGGTGTCACCATCCGCATGTCACCCGCGGACATCGATGCGGCGTTCTACGATCTCATGCTCGGTGTGCAGTCCACCCCTGACTGCAAGCCCAACACCTTTGAAACACGCGCCTTGCGCGAACTGGACCGGTTGCTGGCTTCCGATATTCACCATTCCAGCCTGGTGCCGCGACTGCCCGCGGTGATACCGCGCATCATGAGCACGCTGCGCGACCAGGAGTCATCGACGACAGAGCTTGCCATCGAGCTCGGCCGCGACGCGGTGCTGGTCGGCGAAGTCATCCGCTTGTCCAACAGCCCCTACTACCGCGCCGGGAAAGAGATCACCAGTCTGGAGAGGGCGGTGTTCACGCTGGGCAGGACCGGCATCCGTCAGCTGGTCGTACACGCGGCATTCAAGCCGCTGATCAACCTGAATGCCGGCCACTTCACCGGCCTGTCCGGGCCGCTGTTGTGGGAACAGTCGGAAAAAACAGCGCTCGCCTGCGATTGCATGGCCAGCAAGGAAAAGGCCGACCGTTTCAATGCCTACCTGATGGCGATTGTGCAGAATGTCGGGCTGACGGTCGCCTTGCAGATGCTGGACCATACTTTCGATGGTCGCGAGGCACCGCATTCGCAGCACTTCCGCGACCAATTGATGCGGTCGTCGCGCCTATTGTCTCTCATGATCGCCCGTCAATGGACCTTTTCACCGGCAGTACTCGACGCACTGGAAGCGCAGATCGAGCTGCACGATCTGACGAAGTTATCGACACTCGGTACCATCCTTTACCTGAGTGACAAACTCGCCAAGTTGCATACGCTGTCCTGTCAGGGACGGGTCTCCAGTGAGGTGCGGCCGGACATCCCTGTGCCGCTGCTGCACCTGTCGCAGTATTGCCGGGACTGTTACGACCGGCTGTCCTGAATTACCTCGCCGATATGCATCCAGAGGCGAAGCTCGGCGGCGACGGTACGTCGAAGGGCCGCGCCGAGGTGAACCGCTGGCTGGGGTTTGTCAATTCCGATATGCATCCACTATTCAAGCCGCTGTTCGGTTCAACCAGCTATCTCGGCGATGAGGCGACGATCGAGAAGACCAGGACGAATGCAAAGCAGGCGTTGCGCTCGCTCTTCGAGCGCAACGACAAACAACTTGACGGCCGCGACTGGATCACCGGCACGCGCTCGATCGCCGATCCGTATCTCTACGTGATGGTACGCTGGGCAAAGGCACAGGGAATTGATATTTCCGGGCTCGACAACCTGGAACGCTTCTTTGACCGTATGGACTCCGATGCGGCAGTGAAGAAGGTACTGAAAGATGAGGGGCTGGATTGATGATTAACCATGGCGCTGGCTGTGCAGACCATGCTTGGCGCCCGGTTCACAGCGATCGGCATTGGCCTGAAGTGTGGCTACTTCCCGGTATCCGGTGAAGAGGCTTCGACTTTGAGTTCTCTTATCATGTGTCCGGTCCGGATTACAGCCTCTGTTGCAACATCCAGCGGCGTATCAACTTCGAGGTCCTGACCGCGCCGGGGGAACTGAGTGTCGGGTTTGCGAGTCCTCGTTGGATGCCCAGACAATGGGTTCCATTTTGTTGTGTTCACCCATACGATAGGTGCTATTGTCTTCAAGTACTCTGACCCCTTGATCAAGGAGAACAACCATGTGGAAACGGATGTTGTTTGGAATTGCCGGCCTGGCGGCGGTGGGGCTGATACAGGCTGCAACGCCTGCGACGGATGAACCAAGCCTCTACTTCATCTCACCCCAGGATGGCGAGACGGTGACCAGTCCGGTGACCGTGCGGTTCGGCCTCAGGGGCATGGGTGTGGCCCCGGCCGGAGTCGAGAAGGCGGGGACCGGCCACCACCACCTGCTGGTCGACGTCACTGAGCTGCCCAAGGGCGTCCCGATTCCCGCCGACGACCACCACAAGCATTTCGGCGCCGGGCAGACCGAAACCACGCTGGAGCTGGCGCCTGGCCGCCACACACTGCAACTCCTGCTGGGTGATTATGCACACGTCCCCCACGACCCACCCGTGGTCTCGAAGAGCATTACGATTACGGTAAAATGATGGTCATCTGGCTCTGAATGCAAGAAGGCCTCCTTTCGGAGGCCTTCTTGCACCCCACCAGAAAGTACGGCTCCGCCATACCGATATCGGAATCAGATCCAGGATATGATCTTGGTCGATTGTCCGGAGTTCGCCCATGCACGATCCGCAAACACCCCGCCAGAACTATTTGCTTGCCGCCCTGCCGGATCAGGATTACGCCCGCCTTCTCCCGCACCTCGAACTGGTCCCGATGCCGCTTGGCAATGTGCTTTATGAATCCGGCAATGAGCTGAATCATGTCTACTTTCCCACCACGGCCATCATATCTCTGCTCTACGTCATGATCGATGGCGCCTCGGCCGAGATCGCCGTGGTCGGCAATGAGGGCATCATCGGTGTCGCCCTGTTCATGGGGGGACAGACCATGCCCAACCGGGCCGTCGTGCAAAGCGCCGGACACGCCTACCGTTTGAAAGGACAGCTCTTGAAACAGGAATTCAATCGTTCCGGTGAGTTGCAGCATCTGTTGCTGCGTTATACCCAGGCCTTGCTGACCCAGATGGCACAGACAGCGGTGTGCAACCGGCATCATTCGCTCGACCAGCAACTCTGCCGCTGGCTGTTGCTGAGCCTCGACCGTTTACCCTCCAACGAGCTGGTCATGACCCAGGAATTGATCGCCAATATGCTCGGTGTACGCCGCGAGGGTGTCACGGAAGCGGCCGGAAACCTGCAACGGGACGGCCTGATCAAATATCAGCGTGGCCGTATCACTGTAATCGATCGACCGGGCCTCGAGGCGCGCTCCTGCGAATGTTACGCGGTCGTCAAGAAGGAGTCTGATCGCCTGCTCCCGGAGATCGGCGCTCACTGATCTGAAAGTTCGAGTGCGATCACACGCGAATCACATGCCCGCATGTTCCTTCGCTTAAACGGCATTTTGGTCGTTGATGGCGGCGTCACTAAGGCCGCCACATTACTACAAGATCGCAAGCTGATCAGTTATAGCCCCGGCGATATCACCATCATTGACTACGGCGGCCTGGAGGCCGTGTCCTGCGAGTGTTATGCAACAGACAACTCGGCATACAGCCTGATAATGACACATTAGTACTGCAAAACTGCCCGACACCTGATCAACGCGCCTTATCAGTAGCCAGAAAATCCTTGGACTCTTGTTTCGATTTTTTTGCAGCCTTCTTTTCCTTCGGCGTCATGGTCGACTTTTTCTTATCTTCTTTGTTGCTCTTTCGCTCTCTGCCCATGATGTGGCTCCTGAGAAGATTCGGTGGTGCCTGGGTTGAGGTCGGCTATCGGAGTACCGGACACAACCGGCTACTGATAGCAACCCGTTTGTTCAATAGCGGTAGATGTTTCCATTCTCGATACGAACACGGTTGCCAATACGCAAGTCATTGACGCTCGGCTGATTCAGGGTTTGATAGCCGCCGTTGTCTAAGCGTACCCGGATGTTATACGTATCATTCTGCTGCTGCGTGCGCTTATCGACCTCGTGTCCCACCACGGCGCCGCCAACCACACCGGCCACGGTCGCGATATCCTTGCCGGTTCCACCACCGACCTGATGGCCGAGCACGCCGCCGACGACACCACCGATCACAGTACCGGCGCCTATACCGCTGCCCGCTATCCCACCACTACCGCCAGGAACTGCCTCGATCGCCTCGACAACGCCATACATAACGCCGGAATCAGATGACGCGGACGTGTCGGATGATGCGGGTCTGTAATTGGTGTTTGTGCAGCCGGCCATCAGAGCTGCTGCAGCGATCAAGCTTATGATGATTAAGGTGTGCGCTCTCATAACAATCTCCTCAGTGAATGGCTAAATCGTATCCACCCACTGGATGACCGTCTGTACGCTGCCGCACATGTCCGTGCAAATGCTCTTTGTTTGTAGCAGAAGCTGGTGTGATTGACTTTTTATCATTGATTTTATTGCAGTATTCAGCAGGAAGGGTGATCATATGGCTTACCTGCATGACCCACGGCAAAAACCATCTCCCCACCGCACTGCCCGAAGATGAAGTATGAACGGAGCAGCTGCTATCTACGCGCCAACAACAGCCCTCCGCCTACCGCAATCGCGCCGATCCCGATCCACACGGGTATATTGACTGTCTGCGTGTCCTTGACGGTCAGCTCCAGTGGACCGATCTGTGCCTTTTGCGTGTCCTTGGTGTATGTGAACCCGCCATACAGCAAACCCAGACAACCTGCCACGATCAATATGATCGCCAGTAGTTTTACTGCGCCCATCTCAACTTCTCCGATAGAACTATATAGGAGACATCTTTGCCGATAAAAACATGCTCATCGTAATGCGTTTCAGCACCACGCCAGTGCCGCTACACCACACGCCGACCCTGGATGACTCGCAACAAGACCACCACGATTGCAACCACCAGGAGAATATGAATAAACCCGCCCATGGTATAAGAGGTAACCAAGCCTAGCAGCCAGAGGACAATCAGAATAACCGCAATCGTTTCAAGCATGATCAGTACCCTCGAATTGTTCACTTCCCGACATCTGCGCCCAGCCACCCTTACCATGTGTACCACTGGTCCATGCCACGGTAACAAGCACGCTGAATCCTGCGGACAAGGTTACAGAACGGGATCAGTGCGGTCTGTCTGGTAGCACACATAGGGGATGTGGGCTGGGCTATCTGCAATCCAAATACCTTCAGCTCAAGACCACCTCAACGTGGTGTTCCCGGCGATCGTCCACAAGGGGGATCATGCCTTGCGGTCGCCCGGCCCTGTCGACGCTGTCACCAGCGACCAGGTTACCGTCCAGCGTCACGCGGATCGCAGACCCCGATGGTTCGGCGCTGCGCCTGATGTTGATGTGATAGACCGTTTCGCGATAGCGATAGTGGATCTTGTACGTGTCCCAATCGGCCGGGATGCGGGGTGCAATGAGCAGATGATCGACCTTTAACTGCAGGCCCAGCAGAGTTTCCACGATCAGTCGGTACATCCAGCCCGCCGCCCCGGTGTACCAGGTCCAGCCACCGCGACCGGCGTGCGGCGGCGCGGCATAGATATCCGCGCACATGACATAGGGCTCGACCATGTAGCGTCGCATCCTTTCCGGCTCAGCACCGCGCTCGATGGGGTTGAGCAGGCCGAACAATTCCCACGCACGCTCCCGGTCTTCCAGCAGGGCAAATGCCCAGGTGGTCCAGATTGCGGCATGTGTATATTGGCCGCCGTTCTCGCGCACACCGGGCAGATAGCCTTTGATATAACCGGGTTCGAGATCGGAGACATCGAAGGGTGGGTCCAGCAATTGGATCAACCGCGCATCGCGTCGCACCAGGCGTCGGTCCACTGCCGCCATGGCCTGGTGGGCGCGCTGGGGATCGCCTCCACCCGAAATGACTGCCCAGCTCTGACTGATCGAATCGATCTGACATTCATCATTCTCGGCTGAGCCCAGCGGCGTGCCATCATCGAAATAAGCGCGTCGATACCAATCTCCATCCCACCCATGGGCCTCGATATTCTTCCGTAGTTGTGCGCCCTGTTCGTTGCACAGCTCGGCAAAGTCCATATCGCCCCGGTCCCGTGCCAGGCCGGAAAACAGCTCGAGGTTCTCGTACAGGAACCAGCCCAGCCAGACGCTCTCACCCTTCCCTTCGTGACCGACCAGGTTCATACCATCGTTCCAGTCGCCGCCACCCATCAGCGGTAATTGATGTGGGCCGAAGCGTAAACCGTGCTTGAGTGAACGCACACAATGTTCATAGAGGCTGGCCACGTCGGCCGAACGTTGCGGCTGATCGTAATAGGCCTCCTCTTCCGGAAACAATTCGCGTCCTTCCAGGAAGTGGACGGCCACGTCGAGCACACTGGTGTCGCCGGTCGCCAGCACATAGCGGCAAGTGGCATAGGGCAGCCACAGATAGTCATCGGAGATGCGGGTGCGCACACCTTGTCCTTTGGGTGGATGCCACCAGTGCTGCACATCACCCTGGGGGAACTGGCGCTCGGCACATCGGATCAACTGCTCGCGAGCCAACCAGGGGGTTGCATGGATCAGCGCCATCGTGTCCTGCAACTGATCACGGAAACCATAGGCACCACCGGATTGGTAATAGCCACTGCGCGCCCACAACCGGCACGATAGTGTCTGATACATCAACCAGCCATTGGCCAACACTTGTAATGCCGGGTCCGGTGTCTCCACCTGTACCGCGCCCAAGGTGTGGTTCCAGTATTCCCATACCGCTTCCAAGGCCTGTCGTGCGCCCACCGGACCGGCGAATCGTTGAATGAAACGCTGTGCTTCTTCGGTGTCGCGAGCCGCGCCAAAGAGCAACACAATCTCGCGCTCCTGTCCCTCGGCCAGTTCGAACTGGGTCTGTAGCGCCGCGCACGGGTCAAAACCCGCACCAGTCTTACCCGACAAACGCTTGCGGTGCATGGCCGCCGGCCGGGCCAGCGTGCCATTACGCCCAATGAACTCGGTACGGTTCCCACTCACTGTACGCTCGCGCTCGCTGGCCCCTTCATAGTTGATATGGGCAAAGACGACTCGATCGGCGCATTCGCGGCCATAGGCATTGCGGGCAAACAGTGCCCCGCTGCCCGGATCCTTCTCGGTCACAATGTGCATCATATTGGCGTGACGCCACTCACCGAGCACCAGCTCCCAATACCCGGTCAGTGACAAACGACGCGGCCGCTTCGTATGGTTGCGCACCTTGATCACTACGAATTTTACCGGTGCGTCCATGGCGACATAGGTGAACAGTTCCGAGGCGATGCCGGCTTCGTAATGTTCGAACACACTGTAGCCAAACCCGTGCCGGCATACATAACCGGAGCGGCGTCGATCAGGTGTAAGCGCTGGCAATGGCGTTGGCGACCAGAACACACCGGTGTCCTCGTCGCGAATGTAAAGCGCCTCACCGCTGCTGTCGCTCAGCGGGTCGTTATGCCAGGTGGTCAGACGAAACTCGTGAGCGTTCTCCACCCAGGTATAGGCGCTGCCACTCTCGCTGACGACCGTACCGATGTGCGGGCTTGCAATGACATTGACCCACGGTGCCGGCGTGCTCTGCCCGGGCTCAAGGGTGATGACGTATTCGCGTCCATCGGGGGTAAAGCCGCCCAGACCGTTACAGAAAATTCGCTCCCGTGCCGCCAGCGGATAGATGGTTTCTTCTGTCACCGGTTGCAATGGTCCCAGGCGGTCCGACACACGCCCCGCCGCTACGCGCCGCTCCAATGGCTCGACCAATGTCTCAGCGGCATCGCTGAACACGACACGCGCGACCGTCTGCAGCAGAACGCGCTCATCTTCGGAAAGTTCATCGACACGCCGGACGAATACGCCACCCGGTCTGTCGATACTGTGCGCCTCCGGGCCTGCATTGATCAGTCCTATGATCTGGTCGTGTAGAACCGCCCGGTAGCCTGAGAAATCCTCGTTCATAATGACCAGGTCAACAGCCAGGCCCTTCATTCGCCAGTAGGTATGGGCCTGCAGCGCCTGTTTTACCAGCTCGATGCGATTCAGGTCGCCGATCTGCAGCAGAACGATCGGCAGATCACCCGAGATCGCAAAACGCCAAAGCCCTGACTGACCCAGCTGATTACGGGCAATGACGCTGGGCGCGGCCCGGTGTAAGATATGGCTATAAATCAGGAAGCTGGCCAGACGGCCAAAGACTTGTGCATCGGCTTCGGTGGCGTTGATCTGGTGCAGCACCTCCTGGCTCCGAAACCAGGCCATCTCAAAGGCCCGCTCCACGAAGTGCCCATCACAATATTTTTCCAACAAGACCAATGCCGCTTCCCGTGTAGCAGCGATCCCGGAGATGATCTGCACGGTCGCCGATTCATCGGGTGACAAGGTGAGCGTGCGGCGGATTGCCACGATGGGATCGAGCACCGGACCCTCTGTATTCGATAATCGCTGGGATATCCCCTTACTTCCCCGCATATCCGGCCCTTTGGAGGCTGGTGTCAGATTGTCATTGTTTTCCAGTACCAGAGGATTGGCGGCGGTTCGGCCCCGGCCGATGAATCGTGCCCGGTCGGTTTCATAGGAAAGTTTGTCGCTATGGACGCCGGGTGCCGCGAACAGGTGGAACATCCACGGCATCCGTTCATCCGGCATCCGGGGCCGCCGCGTGCAGAGAATCGCCTGTCGGTCAGGAAGGATTTCTGTCTGTACAAACAGGTTACTGAAAACCCGATGGGCCAGATCGGCGTTCAGCGGCGCCAACACGACTTCGGCGTAGCTCGTCACCTCGATATGGCGCTGTCGGGACGACTGGTTGGTGAGTGTAACGCGACGGATCTCAACATCATCTTCCGCAGAAACACTGACCTCGGTATGCGTCTCGATCGCCTCATCACGCCGTCGGTATTCGGCCCGCGCCTGAACGAATATCGCCTCATAATGATCGGCCTTGCGCAGTGTCGGCTGATACGCAGTCGACCAATACCGCCCCGTATCGCGGTCGCGCAAGTAGATGAAGGTGCCCCAGCCATCGATGGTGGCATCCTCGCGCCAACGGGTGACCGCCAGATCATGCCACCGGCTGTAACCCCCGCCGGCATGGGTCGCCATAACGTGATACCTGCCGTTGGATAGCAGGTGAACTTCAGGTATCACTGTGTTCGGGTGGGTAAATATGCGCATGATTGCGCCGGGTTCTGCCGCCGCGGGCCGCGCGGCAGCAGTCACCTCGGCGGCATGCGGATGCAGCATCGCGCCCTGCTTCGATACCCGTTCCTGAAGCAGCAATTTCGTCGCCCGCACCAGGGGATCCGACAGGAATCTGCGCTGCATCGGTCGGTCGAGCAACGCGTACCCGAAGGCTAACAGGCTCATACCTTGATGATGCGCCATGTAAGTGCGTACAAGGGCATGGTTCTTGCCTCGCGGCACGCGCGAGGGTGTGTAGTCAATCGCCTCGTAAAAGCCATAGCTGCCGAGAAACCCGCTCTCAGCCAATCCTTGCAGATTACGACACGCTTCCAGCGGCAGGGCCGTCAGGGCCAGTGCGCTGGCGTATGGTGCAATCACCAGGTCATCTCCCAGACCACGCTTGAAACCCAGCCCGGGGACACCGAATGCACGGTATTGATAGGCCTGGTGAATATCGGTGGCGTTATAGCAGGACTCCGAAATACCCCAGGGCACAGCGCGTTGTCTACCGTATTCGATCTGCCGCGATACTGCGGCCTTGCAGGTCTGATCCAGTAAGGTGTTCTCGTAACTCGGCATGATCAGCTGCGGCATGAGGTATTCGAACATCGAGCCGCTCCACGAAATCAGGCTGACGTCCCCACCATGACTTGTCAGCAGACGGCCGAGTGAGAACCAATGCTTCTGCGGAACCTGTCCCTGCGCGATAACCAGAAAGCTGGCCAGACGGGCTTCGGATGCCAACAGATCGTAGCAGGTTGGATCCCGACGGCGTTCCCCCACATCGTAACCAATGGCCAGCAAGCTGGACGATGTATCATAAAGAAACTCAAAGTCCATTTCCGTCAGTTCACGGCAGCGATCCACCAGATCGTCGATACTTCTTATCCGTTCCGCTGCGGCCTTGTAATCTGAACCCACCGCAGTGGCTGACCCGAGTTGTGAATGCACTTCAGCATCAGCGGTACGCCCCGACGTGGCCAGTGTCGCCAATGTCGGGATGTGGTCGAAGCGCCGCGGGTCTGGCACCAGCGACAGCAGGTCTTCTCGAAGTGTTTGAGCTTGTGTGTCGAAGACCTGTGCCCAGTAATACAGTTCACCATCGATATCGGTATCCGCTGGCAGCCAGGCAACCAGTCCGCCACCACTACGGTGAATCCCTTCCAGTATGTTGTCGGCACTGGCCAGCGTCTGTGGCTGCCGGCTCAGTGTGAGTGTCTCCAGCGCAGCCTGCAGAGACCTTACCTTCTGCATAAGTTCCGGGGTGGATAACACAGGCACATGGTCGACCAGTACCTGTAAGGTGTCCTGCAGTCCCTGAAATGCATTTACTGAGAGCACCGGCTGTTCTTTTAATTCGGCCAGCCCCGCTTGCAGGGTGAGCAGGCTGCCGAGCAGGTTGCCGCTGTCCACTGAAGAGACATATTGAGGGTGCAACGCTTGCAGTGTGCGCGTGTCGTACCAGTTGAAAAAATGACCACGATAGCGCTCCAGCTTTTCCAATGTTGTCAACGTATTCTCGACACGCTGCAGCAATCCGCTGGCAGGGATATACCCGAAATCGTACGCCGCCAGGTCGGACAGCAGCGCCATACCGATATTCGTTGGCGAAGTACGTGAAGCAATCGCTGGGGTGGGATATTCCTGGAAATTATCGGGCGGCAACCAGTTATCATCAGGGCCGACGAACTTCTCGAAATAGCGCCAGGTACGCCGGGCCGACGCACGCAGGAATATTCGCTGCGACGCACTCAACCTCGGTACGCGTGAGACTAACGGCTTGCTGATCCACCAGCCGACGAGGGGTGACAGCAACCACAGCAGCAACATGGGTGCAGACATGTACCACGTCATCGCCCCGCTGCCAGCCACTGTCCAACCTCCGCTCAGTACCAAGCCCAGAGCCACAGCCAACGCAGGGCCAGCCCACATCTCCCGGAGATAATCGGTTGGCGTGCGGCGTATGTCGCGGCTTGTGTAGGATGGCAATTGCCAAAGCAGCAACCCACGGCGAGTAAACAACATCTGCACACCAGAGCGCAGAATCGCATCGAGACGGATCAATGTGTCGTAAGGCAACATAACCAACGTCAGCAGAGCGATCGTGATCGGACGCCCTACGGTTTTACCGGTCACACTCACGTGTACCCTCCAACCCCGTTCTGCTGGCTTACGGATAAACTCGATCGCGGTGGACAGCAAGGTAGGTAAGAAGATCACTACCACGACCAGCAGACTCCAGAACCACGCTGACCTCGGACCGAACAGCCACCCACCTGTCAACAACGCAAGCAGCGCTGCCGACACGAGACTGCGTCGAAGATTGTCGAGAATTTTCCACATCGACAGGGCGGTGAGCGGATTGGGTTGCCGCTGTGGCTTTGCCCCATTCAGGCCAGGTGGTCCGGGCACGCGCGGAAGCAGCCAGCCGGCAATCTGCCAGTCGCCGCGTATCCACCGATGTCGTCGGCTGGTCTCGGCGGCGTAACTGGCAGGATGCTCCTCAATGAGCTCGATATCGGTCACCAGCGCCGAGCGCGCGTAGCCACTCTCCAGCAAGTCGTGGCTGAGGATGAGGTTCTCGGGAAAACGCCCCGCGAGCGCCTGGCGAAAGGCATCTACATCATAGATGCCTTTGCCGATGAACGAGCCTTCCCCGAAAATATCCTGATAGACATCCGACACCTCACGCGTGTAGGGATCGATTCCGGATTCACCTACGTAAATTTTTGTAAACCGCGAGCGCGCGGCGCTGGCCATACTTATCGATGCGCGCGGCTGCAGGATCGCGTAACCTTCAACAATGCGCCCCTTGGCGGGATCGTATACCGGTCGGTTGAGCGGGTGAGCGATGTTACCAATCAGCGCACGGGCCACGTCTCGCGGCAGTTGCGTATCGGTATCCAAGGTGATGACGTACTTTATGGATTCAAGGATGGACGTATCACCGATCACATCCGAAAATTCGCCCTGCGCCCCGCCCCGGAGTAAAGCATTGAACTGTTCCAGTTTGCCCCGCTTGCGCTCATAGCCCATCCACACCCGTTCAACTGGATTCCATACCCGGGGCCTGTGAAACAGATAGAAGATGCCTGAACGGTCCTCATGGTAGGTCTCATTGAGGGCCTGTACAGATTCGCGTGCATAGGCAAGCACTACGTCATCATCTGGTAGCGACTGCTCGGGCGCGTCACGGAAATCCGTCAGCAAGGCGAAGAATAGATTGGAATCACGATTACCGAGATAGCGTATCTCCAACGCCTCAAGAAGATCATCGACCTCTTGCAGACTGCTCAACAAGGTGGGAACAACCACCATGGTGCGGTGAATATCCGGAATGCCCTGCGAATAATCCATTCGCGGCAGCGTACGCGGCGGCAGGACCAGTGTGACGACCAGGTTCACCAGCGGGACGGCCAGTGCTGTCGCGCCGATCATGCCGGTGATGGCAAAGAACCAGTAGCGCCAGTCATTCAGTGCGGATCCATCGAAAGGAGAGAGTACGACCGCTGTTCCCAGTGCGGTGAGCAACAGGATGGGAACCAGATAAAGTGCCAGGCTGAAATGCCGGCCTACCCGGTTCACGCGTGATTTCCACGGCACACGGTAACCGACCTCCCGCTCCAGACTCTGCCGTCCATGATCGATCAGGTAGTAGCCCACATGGGCACTACGATCGCTCGCGCCGAGTCGCCCTGCAGCGGCCTGCGCAAGGGCAATGGCTGCGTGTGCTACTGCCGCCTCACTGCATGGACTGTCCCTTGCCACATCCTCGATGACATGCCGGTACCGGTCGCGGGTGGTGAAATCCTGATTGGCATACATCCCTATTGGATCTTCACGTAAGGTCTGTTCGACGACGCTGAGTGACTCGACGTAATCCTTCCAGTCCGTTGTCCCGATAAAGCGCAGACTGCCAATGCTGTTGGCAATGGATATATGGTTAGCCGCGGCTGTTCGGCCTGCGCCTTCCGACAGCTGCGTTGCTGTCACTCCTTGTTCCAGCAACTGTTGTTCGACCCAGGTTTGAACGAATGACATGGCGGGTCCCTGAGCCTGGAGTCTTGCATAAAACTCCTCCACAAACGGCGCGGTCAGCGGTACATCAGCATGGGCAAACTCGGCCAGTAACTGGATCAGCCGCCTTGGTTCTGTTTCCGCCAGCGCGAGCATGCGGTCTGCCCAGGTAATGGCTGCATCGCGCTCCTCGCGTCGATGGGCAATGCGCAAGCCGACGCGGCGGAGATTTTCCAACAGCGCCAACTGCAGCATGATCGGAAAGGCCCATAATTCACTCAGATTCAGCGGTTCGACGGTCTGGAAGGCGGCGATGAACTGGGTCACGTTGGTGTTATCGACGCGGCCGTCCATATGGGATATCAGCTCCAGCGCCAGGTTATAGATACGGGGGAAACCGGCTGAGGGGCCGTCAGCCAGGCGTGGCAACTGCCGGCTGTATGCGCGTGGCAAATGTCGACGCGCCAGGCTGATCTGTTGTTCGATCAGATAAAAGTTGTCGAGCAACCAGGCCTCGGCCGGCATGATCCGTTGTCCCTGCGCAACGGCGGCAGTCACGACATCATAGGCCGCCCGCAAAACGCGTGCGTTATCCGCCAGCCGGGGCCGCAACCGGTCAGGGCCTGAACGCGGATCAAGATTGTGCTGGCCTGCCAGCGTTACCGCGTGACGCTTCAGTTGCTCGATACTGAATAATTCAGAGCGAAGCAACTCGGTATCCTGATCGCCATGCAGTGTATGGCGCTTACGTGCCAAAAATACGGATTCCATGCTG
Organism: Gammaproteobacteria bacterium; assembly: GCA_019911805.1. Lineage (NCBI taxonomy): Bacteria > Pseudomonadati > Pseudomonadota > Gammaproteobacteria > Gammaproteobacteria bacterium. The sequence continues at coordinate 249,894 of JAIOJV010000077.1, read as the reverse complement.
CCGATGGCAACCTCCCCTTTCGTATTCAGTGGGTTCAGCCCAATGCCGGCCTGATGGCCGGCATTTTCCGATGGCGTATACCACGAGCTTATAATTCAACGACCTGCGACCTACCTACTCCCGATGTCCAGCACCGTTTTGGCAGATATCGAGGTTATCAGGGAAAATATAGACGGCTTCTTGTCAACAATCGCCCTCGGGAGGCAGGGTCGCGGCCGTGCCCCGAGGAAACCGCAGCTTCACTCGAATGTCCTTATCATGTCGAGCGTGGCCCACTCATCGCAATGACTTCACCAATTGCCTTGCGATTGATTCACAAGCTTGTTTGTCACGATGATCGATACATCAGAGCCTCATGCTCAGACATAGACCAGGATCGCCACATAGTGACTGATGCTGCCGGCCAGTACGAATAGATGCCATACCCCATGCATCCAGGGGTAACGCGTATCGAGTGCGTAAAATACAATGCCAGATGAATAAAAAATGCCGCCGACCAGAAGCCAGATGAAGCCGGCACGCGGCAATACCGCAAGCAGAGGATCGATCTCCAGCACAATCAGCCAGCCCATCACCAGATAAATCACTATCGGTAACACCCGTGCGCCCCGTCGCGGTATCGCATCGAGCACCAACCCGAATACCGCCAATCCCCAGATCGCGCCGAACATCCACCAACCCGCTACTCCGTTCAGCGTGATCAGTGTAAACGGCGTGTAACTGCCGGCAATCAAAAGGTAAATCGCCTGATGATCGAATATACGAAATACGCGCTTCGCGCGCCCCGGTGACAGACCGTGATAGAGCGTTGAAATCAAATACAGGAGAAACAGCGTGACCCCATATATAGTGAATGACACAATACGGCTCGTATCATCACCACGCGACGCCACTACTACCAGCACAACCGCACCCGCGAGTGCCAGTGCGGCCCCAACGAGATGCGAAATGCTGTTGAAACGCTCGCCCTCGACCATGCCAGAAGCGTCCGGATCAGTCAGCAATCTTCTTTGAGCGATTGACAGAGCCCGCTTCCATATACCCTTTCCATTGTCCGGCTACGGCGTACGCCATGCCGGGACTAGTTGTCAAAAACAGGGCTGGGATAGATCCTCTCGGTACTGACTCTGAACCTCCGCTTTGCTCATTGGCGCTACGGTTCCCAGGATAGGTCAACATCCGAACAGGAAGGCGGGCGCGGTGTATGTCCGCCCCTCTGTCTGGTTATCGATTGATGCGGGAAATCTTCGTTCCTTCTATGCTGATACCCGCCATCAATCCCTGCTGGCTGAAGATAAAGGCATAGGCATCATCCTTCAGCGTGGATGTCGAAAGATTCTTTGCGATGCCTTCATCCACCATAACCACGGTCGGGCCTACGCCGATCTCCCAGCCTTTCGTCTCTTCGATATAACGAACCGCCTTATCGGTCATGAGAAATACGGCATATCCATACGATTGCGCACCGATCTGAAGGCCCCAGGAGCCGGTAACCGAGTTATAGTAATCGACGACCTTCGAGCCCTTCATCAACACACCTTCGCCATAGGCGCCGCCGAAGACCAGCCCGGCCTGCACGATATTCGGGAAGACCAACACCGCCTTGGCGGATTGTCCCAGGGTCTTGGCAACAGGCGTGGCTTTATAGAGCGTCTCCAAGGCCTGGCGGGAATCCCGGTCCAAATCCTCCGCTGTTGCCGCGCTTGCCAGATCCATCGTGCTCATCGAGACGACCGCTAGCGTAGCGACGATGACTGCGAAATAGTGACTTCGTACGCTGTTCATAGTGATGCTCCTTCCTGGTGAGCGTGGAAATGCCTTCCTGCCAGTATGAAAGTACTGTGATATAGCCCTGCAGCGAACTTATTAAAACTCTGGGTACATGCGTAAGGATAGCTGCATGATTCGTTGCTGTCTGTACGCCATCGTACATAGGGTGGTGGGACGAGCGCACACATAAGTCAGACTAAGATTTCTGGAGTGAAGGGTAGTCTGTATAACCCTTGGGACCTGCGGTATAAAATGTATCCTCATCCCAGTCTGCTGTTTCCGCCTCCGCCTCAAACCGTTCGACAAGATCCGGGTTTGAGATGAACAGCTTGCCAAAGGCCACCAGATCAGCCAGGCCATCAGCAATAACTTGATTACCCGTTTTCCTGGTAAAGGCAGTATTGATTATCAAGGTCCCTTGATATAGCGGTCGGTAATGTTCGGCTATATTGGGTTCGGCTCCGGGCACATCGGTGACATCGTTAAATGGTTCTGATAGATGCAGGTAAGCCAGATTGTAGTTATTGAGTGCCCTTACGATATAGTCGAAAGTGGGGATGCTTTCTTCATCAAGAGTCATACCAAAGATCCCGTGAAGTGACGGGTTAAGTCTCAAACCAATACGGTTTTCAGGCACATATTTCTTTATCTCGTCGATGACCTCAAAAAGTATTTTAGCCCTGTTTTCTATGGAGCCACCGTATTCATCCGTTCTCACATTCGATGTTCCGCTGAAAAACTGATGCAGTAGATAACCGTTGGATGAATGGATCTCCACCCCATCAAATCCTGCTGCCATGGCATTGTTTGCGGCCCGACCGTAATCACTGATGGTCTGTTTTATCTCATCGATCGTCATGGCTTTAGGCGTCACCGTATCTTTGAATCCCTCAGGCGTAAACGATTCAGAGTTCGGGTTGATGGCAGAGGCCGACAGCGGCAGCTCGCCATTGTGAAAATCCGGATGTGACATACGACCCACATGCCACAGCTGGATAAATATCTTCCCACCCTTGGCATGTACTGCCGCGGTTACTTTCTTCCAGCCTTCGACCTGTTCAGCAGAATGAATACCCGGTGTATTAATATACCCAACGGCCCGCTCCGATATCTGAGAACCCTCAGTAATAATCAGGCCGGCAGAAGCTCTCTGGCTGTAGTACTCGGCCATCATATCGGTCGCCACCTTGCCGGCATTATCTGCCCGGCTACGGGTCAGAGGCGCCATAACCACCCGATTCTCAAGCTGCATCTCTCCGATACGATAATCTTGCAAAAGTGGCTGTATTGCTTCCATTGACTACTCCGTTGTCTTAATCCCGACCTATTCATTTCACGCGACATCGACGTCACCCGATCTTGATTAATGCTGCTACTTTTCGCTTGCCTTCTCAAAGACTACCTGGCACCTACTTGTGCCTCAGAACAGCAAAAAGCCCAAACTGCAACTTTGGCTTGGGTTTTAGAATCTGGTAGCGGGGACTAGGTTTGGTGCCCAGAGACGGCAGTTGCGGCTGCGTGCAAACGAAATGTATTCTGCTGCGGTAGCCTATCAATTCTTGCGGCAATTTCGATTACCAATACTACATTGCCATCTACAATACACTGATTTTCGGTGTCTGATGGCGAACTAACGCTTGGCGGTTTGGTTTTGGCTGACACTGCTTACAATAGTTGTTTACCCCACGGTTCGTCGGAAACCTGACTCTCTGTTCTTCACGTCTACCTGATAGTACCTCGTCACTGGATGCCGCAATACCAATCCCGCCAACCAGAAATACCATCCCAGGACCCAATTGGAGATCGGGCTGACTCTTCTGCGTCGACAGCATAGCAGTCCATTCTTTCGATCCTTCTCGTCAAACAGCTACGGCCATTCTCCTCGACGGATCGAAGGAGTGATCTCATCCGCCCCCGCGGCTCGCTATGATCGCCCAAATCCGACAGGTCCCTGGCAGTGCCAATATCAGGTTCTGGGATTCTATACGACTAATGAACACATCATGGACATACCTGGGCACACCGACATCTTCACAATCCAGCACAGCGGACTACAACAATAGTGCCCTGCAACCGTCTGTTATGACTATAGTAAACATTCATTACTAATCCATTGAGGCGGTTTTCAGTGACCACGACGCGAATCATTCTAATACTGATGTTATTCGTTATTGCGGGGATCTTCTTCGGCGCCGGCCTTGGCCAATACCTTACGCTGGACTATCTGAAATCGCAGCAGGCCGCCTTGGATAGATTCCGACAACTGCATCCCATTGTAACCGCTGCAGGTTTTTTCACGCTGTATATTGCCGTAACGGGGTTATCTCTGCCCGGTGCGGCCTTGCTGACCCTGGCTGCAGGTGCGATTTTCGGCCTGTTGACGGGAACACTGATCGTTTCCTTTGCCTCATCTCTCGGAGCCACCATCGCCTTTCTGATCTCCCGCCTGCTCGTACGCGACATTGTGCAGAACCGTTTCGGTGAGCATTTGAAGGCGGCGAATCGGGGGATTGAGAAGGATGGCTCTTTCTACCTGTTCATGCTCCGCCTCGTTCCGGCGTTCCCGTTTGTCGTGATCAACCTCGTCATGGGATTGACACCAATGCGGACCTGGAGCTTCTATTGGGTGAGTCAGATCGGGATGCTGGCGGGAACGCTCGTCTATGTAAACGCCGGCACCCGGATCGCACAACTTGAATCTCTCTCCGGCATCCTTTCTCCTGGCCTGATCGTTTCGTTGACCCTGCTCGGTATCTTCCCTCTGCTGGCCAAAAAGATCGTGGAACTGGTCAAATCACGACAGGCTCTACGCCACTATCCGAGACCGAAACGCTTTGACCGGGACTTGATCGTCATTGGTGCCGGCTCCGGTGGTCTGGTCAGTGCCTACCTCGGTGCAGCCGTCAAGGCCAAAGTGAGCCTGATCGAAAAACACCGCATGGGCGGTGACTGTCTGTACACCGGCTGCGTACCTTCGAAAGCACTCATACGTTCTGCGAAATTTCTCTCCCACACGCGCCGCGCCCAGGAGTTTGGTTTCACTTCCGCGAGTGTGGAATTCGATTTTGCCACGGTAATGGAGCGTGTCCAGCGCATCATCCGCACTATCGAACCGCACGACTCTGTGGAACGTTACACGGCACTCGGCGTCGATTGCATTCAAGGCGAAGCGCGGATCACCTCACCCTACCGTATCGAGGTCAACGGCCGCACGCTGACGACACGCAATATCATTGTCGCAACCGGCGGTCGACCGGCTATTCCGAGTATTCCCGGTATCGAGCAGACTGGCTACTGGACCTCTGATACCCTCTGGAACCTGCGTACACTACCGCGCCGCCTGCTGATACTGGGCGGTGGACCGGTCGGCTGCGAACTCGCGCAATGCTTCGCCCGCTTCGGCAGCCAGGTCATTCAGCTGCAACGCGGCTCACTACTCATGAAGAAAGAAGATCCGGAATTTTCCATGATGTTAATGGAACGCCTGCGAAATGACGGCGTCGAGCTGCGCGTCGAACACACGCCCAAAGCATTCCGGGTTGAGGATGGCCGCAAATTCCTGGTCGCAGAGTATGCCGGAGCTGACATCGAGATCGAATTCGATGAGTTATTGGTCGCTGTCGGCCGACGAGCGAACAGCCGTGGTTTCGGTCTTGAGGAACTTGGCGTTCCGCTGCGCAAAGACGGCACCATAGAAGTCGATGGCTACATGCGCACGAATTATCCGAACATCTACGCCGTAGGTGATGTGGCGGGCCCCTATCAGTTCACGCATATGGCTGCACATCAAGCCTGGTATGCCGCCGTCAATGGTCTGTTCGGATCCTTCAAGAAATACCATGTCGATTATTCCGCAGTCCCATGGGCAACCTTTACGGATCCCGAGATTGCCCGCGTCGGGCTGAATGAGCAGGAGGCAAAAAAACAGGGTATCCCTTATGAGGCCACTACCTTTTCGCTCGCAGGGCTCGACCGTGCGATTACCGATGAAGAAGCTCACGGCCTCGTAAAAGTTCTGACGGTACCCGGTAAAGATCGCATCCTGGGTGCGACGATTGCCGGAGAGCATGCCGGCGACCTCATCGCGGAATTTGTAACCGCAATGCGCCACGGTCTGGGGCTCAACAAAATTCTTGGCACCATTCATATCTATCCGACCCTGACCGAGGCGAACAAATATGTAGCCGGCCAATGGAAGCGTGAACACGCGCCCACAGGGATTCTGGCCTGGGTCGAACGCTATCACACCTGGCGTCGAGGCGATTACCGGCAGTCATCTTCATGACCTACAATATCCACACCCACATAGGCACCGCAATAAAACACTGAACATAGACAGCAGGGAATGGAGTTATGACACGACTTCAGCTTGGACGTAGCACCTGTGGTGAACTTGCACAGGCGATGGACCACGAATGGCTGGTCACAAACGGTATCGGCGGCTTTTCCTCAGGCACGATCTGCGACACGAATACACGTCGTTATCACGGCCTGTTGATCGCCTCACTCGCTCCACCCCTGGCACGGACACTCTTGGTCGCGGCTATGGATATCACCGTGACATATGCGTCGAACGAGTATCCGCTGGCAACTCACGAGTACGCTGACGGCACCGTCACACCGCAGGGTTATTTATATCTGGAATCGTTTCACCTTGATCAGGGTATGCCCGTGTGGCGCTATGCCATTGCCGATGCCCTGCTGGAAAAACGTATTCTGATGCAGCCCGGACATAACACGACCTGTGTGAACCTCCGTGTTGTGCGTGCCAGCGATGCATTGCAGCTGGACTTGACGCCACTATGCACCTACCGCGATCACCACAGCCACACGCACGGTGACTGGCGGCTTGGCATGCGTGAGATTCCGAACGGCTGCGAGGTCGAGGCCTTTGCTGGGGCGCAGCCCTATCGCTTAACCTGTGCCGGCGCATGCTTCATAACCGACTCGGATTGGTACTGGAATTTCAGGCATCGTGCTGAAAGCCTACGCGGACTGGATGACACTGAAAATCTGTTCCGGCCGGGCCGGTTTGTGCTATCGCTCGAACAGGGTGAACAGGCAACCGTCGTTCTATCCACTGACTTGGGCACTCCGCCAGATTTCGCCGCACTCCGCGGGAAAGCTGAGCGCCACAATGCTGTACTACTCGACAAATTACCTGCCGATACCCCATGCTGGATTCGACAACTCGCGCTGGCCGCTGATCAGTTCATCGTTGATCGTTATCAAGATGGGCATACGGTAGGCAAGACCATCATCGCTGGTTATCCCTGGTTTGGCGATTGGGGGCGTGACACCATGATCGCTCTGCCGGGGTTGACGCTCACTACCCGGCGTTATGAAGAAGCCGCCGCCATACTGCATACCTTCGCCGAATATATCAGTGACGGCATGCTGCCAAATCGCTTTCCCGACGGTGGTGAAGCCCCCGAATACAATACCGTCGATGCCACACTCTGGTATTTCCACGCCGTCGATCAGTACACCCGACTCAGCAGCGATACAGCGCTTGCTGCCGAACTCTATCCGGTACTGGCCGACATCATCGAGTGGCATCGGCGCGGGACACGCTATGGTATTGGCATGGATCCAGTGGACGGTCTACTGGCAGCCGGGCAGGACGGCGTACAACTGACCTGGATGGATGCCAAAGTCGGTGACTGGGTGGTGACACCACGTATCGGTAAATGCGTGGAGATCAACGCGCTCTGGTACAACGCCCTGCGCGTGATGGAAGGATTGGCGGAGCAATTGAGGAAAGGGCCAGAGGTTGCCGGTTTTCGGCGCGCCGCTGAATTGGTCGAACACAGTTTTCAACGCTTCTGGAATCCGCAACGCGCAGCACTGTACGACGTGATCGACGGACCAGGGGGTGATCCTGATCAGGATGGACGCCGTTACGATGGTCGCTTGCGTCCCAATCAGATCTTCGCCGTCGCTCTACCCCACAGCCCCTTGGATTCCGACCGGCAAAAAGCCGTTGTCGATAGCTGTGCACGTGCGCTGCTGACATCCCACGGTCTGCGCAGTCTCGCACCCGGCGAGCCGGGTTATGCAGCGCATTACCTGGGCGGGCCATGGGAACGTGACGGTGCCTATCATCAGGGCACTGTCTGGGCCTGGCTTATTGGACCCTTTGTCGACGCGCATTATCGGGTGTATGGCGATGTCGCGATAGCCCGATCATTCCTCGAACCACTTGCACTGCATCTGCAGTCTGCCTGCCTGGGCAGCATCAGTGAGATCTTCGACGCCGACCCACCCTTCACCGCACGCGGTTGCTTTGCCCAAGCCTGGAGTGTCGCCGAAGTGCTGCGCACCTGGGTAAATCTGCACTCCTACGAAGCTGCTCAGCAACTGAGCCCTCGCAAACAGGCGCACGAGCTGACGAAATTTAGCTTCACTGATTCGCGAACGGATCGCATACCTGTTTTTCATAGCCATGACAGTAGGTTAGACTCATTTTACTAACCCTCAACTAGTCATGACCCTTACGCTAATTCAACGTTTTTTTGGGATTTGGCGGAGCGGGCGGGATTATTCGGGCGCTGTGCGCCCTCACCCCTCCGGGGCCGCCTCCGCTGCGCTCCGGCGTTCTCCACGGCCTCCGGCCGCTCCGTCGAACCGCAGGGTCCTCATCAAAGCCGCCTACTTCACCAAATAAAAAAGGCCCCACACGGGGGCCTTCTTTATTTGGCGGAGAGGGCGGGATTCGAACCCGCGATACGTTGCCGTATACACACTTTCCAGGCGTGCTCCTTCAACCGCTCGGACACCTCTCCGGGAACCCACCAGTAGCCGCAGACGACCGTCTGTTGCGGTACTGAAATTTGCGCTGCTGGAGATCCACCCGAGACCCCCGCCGCAAAGAGCGCGTAGGGTAAACCACCGGCCGGTGGCATGCAATCGCGGGGCGCCCCCTCACCACCCTCGACCACCACACAATCCGACCAGTTGCATTCGGGCGCGGCGCCTCCTAGAGTGGGTTGACCGCCCGGGGCTGCCACCCACCCCCTCGTTCGCCCGATCTACCCGACCTGGTACTTCCATATACCGCCATGCCCATCCCGCTCGCCCGCCGGCTGTCCATCCTGCTGTCCATTCTGCTGTTCGTCCTGATGGTGTCGACAGGGCCGGTACGGGCCGACAGGTCACCAGAGGAAACGGCCTCCGACGCACCGCTGGACCCGAAACTGCTGCGCGACTGGGTTGAACAGATGCAGCAGGAGCCACGCGGTCCGTTCAGCCGCATCCGCTGGTTCTGTACAGACGGCGCCATCCTGCCGCCGACGCCGGGGGCCTGCAGCGAGCATGGCGGCGGCGTGCAGCACGGCGAGTGGAACACGCGCATCCTGGCCATGCGCAACGACGGCTACCTGGTGGCGAACCTGCTGGCCGACATCCGGCCACTGGATTTCATCGGGCCGGCGGCGCACCTGGATCCATTGCGTCAGCTGCTGCTGGAACAATTCCTGATCGCCAACGACGATGGCTTCCTGTTCCGGCAGGCGCGCTATTACCGCGGTGCCCTGCAGATCGAGGATGAGCACGCCGGTGCGCGCCAGCTGCTGCTGGCACTGGTCGAGGATCCGGACTGGCAGATACCGCAACGTTATCTGCTGCTGCGTGAGGCGGCGCGGCTGCTGCCAGTGCGCCTGGAACCGTCGATCGCCGAGGAGGTACGCCGGCTGGCCATCGAGATCGCCGACCAGGACCCGGCCTTCCAGCCGTTGCGGGTGAAGATCCACGGTATCCCCGACGCCAATGATCCGCAGCTGGTGCGTGAGCATGCCGCCCGGCACGGCCTGCCGGAACTCGCCGACCGGTACGCGCACCTGGCTGCACAGCTGGAGGCGTTGTATGCGCCGCAGACGGCGCTGCGCCAGCTCGAGGTGCTGGCCGTCGAGACGCCCAATCGCGCACTCAAGGCCGAGTTGCGCGCCGCCGCCGCGCGCCTCGGCGGCACGCGTGATCTGGCACCGCGCCTGGCGCTGGCCGCCGACTACGGCGTCGCCTGGCGCGAGCGCAGTGCGGCACCCGGTGATCTGAGTCCACCGAACCGCATCCGGATCCTGCTCGCCGGTCTGGCGATGGAAGATGAGATCTACGCCGTCGGCAACCAGCTCATCGAAGAGACACGCACGCCGGACCGCGCCACCTCGCTCCAGCAGCTGCAGGTCATGACGAAGGGGCTGTATGCGGCCGGCCTGCTGTCGGCACGCCAGCAGCAGGCGGTCGAACAGGAGATCGCACGGCTCACCGCGGCGCAGCCACTGTCCGCCGAGGCCTACCTCGCGGGACTGCGCTATCTCGCACGTGTGCCGCAGTGGGCGCAGCGTGCCATGGAGTTCCACTTCGGCCCCACGGTCGAGCGCTGGACGGTACTCACGCCCACTGCGGTGCACTACATCCCCGACCGGCTGCGTGCCAGCCCACTGCTTGCTTATACGCGTGTGCTCGACGGACTCACCGAAGATGCCAACCGCCTCGCCGGCGTGCGGACCACACTGTTCGGTCGGGCGCAGGCCACCGGCCTGCGCGGCCTCAACCCCGGCCTGAGCCGCGGCACCCTGCTGCCACCGCCGCAGAACGAGGCGGACTTCCGCCGTGACGGTATCTATCTGCTGCCATCGACCACGCCGGAACTGCCGCGCATCGCGGGTATCCTCACGCGCGGCGAGGGCAGCTCGCTGTCGCATGTACAGCTGCTGGCACGCAACCTCGGCATTCCCAATCTGGTCGTGGACGATGCGCTGCTTGGCGAGATCGAGGCGCACATGGGTCAGCCCATCGTCGTCGCGGTGAGTCCGCGCGGGGCGGTGGAGATCGCACTGGATGGGCCGCGCTGGGATGCCGTCTTCGGTCGCGAGACCTTGGACGAGGACATCGTCATCCAGCCTGATCTGGACAAGCTCGATCTGGAACACACCGAGCTGCTGCCGCTGCAACACCTGTCCGCGCACGACTCCGGGCGCACCGTCGGCCCCAAGGCCGCCAATCTCGGCGAGTTGCGCCGTAACTATCCTGCGGCGGTGAACGCCGGGGTCGCGATCCCGTTCGGCGTGTTCCGCACGCTGCTCGACCAGCCCATCGCGCCGGAACGCCCCGACAGCCCCAGCGCCTACGACTGGCTGAACGCGGAGTATGCGCGACTGCACGCGATTACCGACCCCAGCCACCGGCGCGACGAGGTGCGGCTGTTCCTCGCGCAACTGCGCGACTGGATCATCCACACCGACCCCGGCGAGACATTCCGCATGCGGCTGCGCACCGCCATGACCGAGGTGTTCGGCAGTGTCGACGACGTCGGCGTGTTCGTGCGCAGCGACACCAACGTCGAGGATCTGCCGGGCTTCACCGGTGCGGGCCTGAATCGTACCGTGCCCAACGTGGTCGGCTTCGAACAGATCGTGCAGGCCATCCAGCAGGTGTGGGCCTCGCCCTTCACCGAACGCGCCTACGGCTGGCGGCAGGCGCACATGGCGCAGCCGCAGCAGGTCTATCCAGCGGTACTGCTGCTGCAGACCTTCCCCGCGCAGAAGTCCGGCGTCCTGGTGACGGCGGATGTGGAGAGCGGTGATCGCCACTGGCTGTCGATCGCCGTATCCGAAGGCATCGGCGGTGCGGTCGAGGGCCAGGCGGCCGAAGAGCTGCGCGTGTACCGCGCCGACGGCGGGACGCGTCTGCTCGCCCAGGCCTCCACACCCCTGCGCGCCACGGCCGCACCTGGCGGCGGCATCGTGTACGTGCCGGCGAGTGGTGCCGAACGCGTGCTCACCGCGGCCGAGATCGAACAGCTGCGGCACCTGGCCGATGACGTCGAACGACGCTTCCCCATGCCCGGCACAACCGGCGGTCTGCCGGCCCCTGCAGATATCGAGTTCGGCTTCCGCGACGGCCACCTCGCACTGTTCCAGATCCGCCCCTTCGTGGACAGCGCCCGGGCACGCCGCAGCCTGTATCTGATCGAGATGGATCGCGCCCAGATGCGCGACGCGGATGCTGTGGTCAATTTGGGGGAGGAGTGGATGAGTGAGGAGTGAGGCGAAAACCCATTATGGCCACGGAAGCACACGGAAAAACACGGAAATTTTATTGCTGAAGAACCAGGAATAGCTTTGGAGTCTATGCATTTCCCGGGGAGCCACAGGTCGTCGTACCCCATCAGTGTGCCCCTGTGGGATGTTAGAGAACCTCTGATTAACCCGTCATTGCGAGGAGCGCAGCGACGCGGCAATCTCCAAGTTGTTGATCTGCCGTCGAAGGAGATTGCCGCGCTTCACTCGCAATGACGATACGACGAATTAATCAGATTCCTTAGCAATGACTTCTTTCCGTGTTTTTCCGTGTGTTTCCGTGGCTAAAAAAAGGTTTGGGTTTTTCGCCTCACGCCTCACGCCTCCCTAACATCAACTACTATCCAGACCATGCCATCACGAGCACATTTTCCGACCACCTGCCTCCTGCTCGGCGGCGTGCTGTCGCTCTGCGTCGGAACGGTCTGCGCCTATCCCATCGATGCCTTTGAGGAGACCGGCATCGCGCGGTTGGAGGGCTATCGTCTGGTGCAGCAGGGGGTGGTGCCGGGCAACCGGTTGCCACCGGGTGCGCAGCTGCCGGCGGCGCAGATCCGGCTGCGGCTGCAGGACCAGGCCGATCTGGAGATCCCGGCGGCCGATGCCGAGCTCACGCGCCGGATCGTGCGCCTGCTCGGCGCCGATGCGCCGCGCTACAGCATCAGCGTGCTGGACCTGAGCGATCCGGCTGCGCCGTTGTATGCCGAACACAACGGCGACACCCGCCGCAATCCGGGCAGTGTCGGCAAGCTGATGGTGGGGCTGGCGCTGCTGCAGACGCTGGCGGACATCTACCCGGACGATCTCGCGGCCCGCAGGCACGTGCTGAAAGACAGTCTGGTGACGGCGGACGCCTTCATCCGCACCGACCATCATGTCGTGCCCTTCTGGCGCCCTGAGGAGAACCGCATGCGGCGACGCCCGCTGCGCGAGGGCGACACCGCGAACCTGTGGAGCTATCTCGACTGGATGATGTCGGCGAGTTCCAACGCGGCGGCCAGCACGGTCATGCAGCAGGTCCTGTTGCTGCGACACTTCGGGGCGGATTATCCGGCCACACCCGAGCAGACACAGGCCTTTCTGGAACAGACGCCGCGCAAGGACCTGGGCGACCTGTGGGTCGACACCATGAAGTCGGCGGTGATGCGCAACGGACTGGACCCGGAAGACCTGCGCCAGGGCAGCTTCTTCACCCGTCAGGGCAAGCAGCGCGCGCCCGGCACCAACAGCGTATCGACCACCCACGCGCTGATCCGTTATCTGCTGCGCATGGAACAGGGCCGGCTGGTGGATCCGTGGTCGAGCCTGGAGATCAAACGGCTGCTGTATATGACACAGACGCGCATCCGCTATGCGTCGGCGCCGGTATTGCGGGATGCGGCGGTGTATTTCAAATCCGGCTCGCTGTACCGCTGCGAGCCGGAGGAGGGCTTCGTCTGCAAGCAGTATCAGGGCAACGTCGATAACCTGATGAACTCGGTGGCCGTCGTGGAATCGCCGGCCGGCGAGCCGCGGCTGTTCTATATGGTCGCGATCACATCAAACGTTCTGAAGCGGAACTCCGCCGTGGAGCATCAGACGCTGGCGACCCGGCTGCACGCGCTGCTGCAAGGTTTGCGGTCCGCAGCGGCTGCTGCAGAATGATGCCGTCCAGCTCACAGATCAGGTTGGACATCCACTCGCCGCCCTTGGGGCTCTCGGCCAGCGCCACGGCGATGTAGGTACGGCCGGCGTGCTCGACGATGGCGCTGTCGGCATGCCAATCGCGCCACGTCCCCGACTTGCGGTAGATCTGCACATCCGGGAAGTTCGCGGTGAGGCCCTTCACGAACTTGTGGTTGATGCCGGGCGAGCCGAGGATGGCCTTCATCTCCCTCGACAGGGCCGGCGTGACCAGCTGACCGGTCTCGAGCAGATAGTAGAAGCGGGCCACCTGGAACGCGGTCGCGCCGTGTGACAGGTTGTGCAGCGGGTCGCGGCGGTAGGCCACGCCCTGTGCGTATTCCTTGCCGACCCACAGGCCGCCGTTGTAGCGCGCATCATAGAGGTGGTATTTCGGTGAGCTGAGGACGTTGTTGATATAGTTACGCCCGACGCGGTGGATCAGTTCGGTGGCCGCGGTGTTGGAGGAGTGGCGAATCATGGCGGTCATCAGTCCGCGCAGTTCGTCGTCCAACGTGAGCTTCCCCTCGTGGACACGTTCGAATGCGGCCAGCAGGATCGCGATCTTCGGCAGGCTGGCGGCGTACACCATGCTGTCGCCATTGACATGGGCCAGACTGGGGTGTTGTGGATCGGTGACATCGACGAGCGCGATGGCCAGTTGACCCCGCTTCACCGGCCCGTCAAGATTCAGGCGTTTGATGCGCTGTTCCAGCTGGTGCTGGAGGGCGGCATCCTGGACATCCCGAAGTTGAGGGAAATATTCTTCTGCGTTAACAACTTGAAGCGGAATCACCAGCCCAAGCAAGAGTCCCAACACTGCTATGCGTCGCAACATGCGACCTCCCCCCCTGGCTTGCAGGGCTCATGGTAACCGAATACCGCTGGATCGCAAACGTCATGCCAACATTTCACAACGGCCGCCCCGTGCAAGCCGTGCTGCTGTTCACAAATTTCTTCCTCATCATCACGGCGCTGTATCACCTCAAGCCCGCAAGCCGCTCGATCTTCGTGACCGCGCTGGGCAGCGACCGGCTGCCGTATGTGTGGATCGCGACCGCGGTCGGCCTGGGCCTGATCATCAGCGTGTATCAGCGGCTGATCGAACGGCACTCGCGCCTGAACGTCGTGCTGGCCACCTGCGCGCTCATCATCGTCTGTCTTATCGGCTTCTACCCGACGTTGCGGCACAGCGCATTTGTGCTGCCGTTCACGTTTTACGTCTTCGTCGACATGTTGAGCGTGATCCTGGTCGAACAGTTCTGGAGTTTGACCAATACCATCTACAGCACCGACCGCGGCAAACGCTGGTACGGGCTGATCGCCACCGGCGGCCTGGTCGGCGGTGTGGCCGGGGGCGCGCTGTCGGCCACCTGGGTGCGTGGCTTCGGGTTGGATACCTTCGATCTGCTGCCGATCGCGGCCGGCATCATCGCGTTGCTGATGCTGCTCAGCCTGCTGATGGGGCGCCTCGGGTTGTATGTCGAACATCCGGGTGTCACGGATCATGACGCGGTGGACCACGGCCAATGGCACTTCATCGCAAGGCACCGCTATCTGTTCCTGATCGCGGTGATCCTGCTGCTGGCGCAGGTGGTGGAACCACTGGTCGAATTTCAGTTCATGAAGATGGTGGAGACACACATCGCGGCACGCGAGGCACGCACGGTGTACCTCGCGGAGGTGTTCAGCGTCCTGAGCGTGGTCGCGATCGGCATCAACCTGTTGATCACACCGCTGATCCACCGCTGGCTGGGTGCACTGGGCGGGTTGTTCGTGCAACCGCTGTCGGTCATGGCCGGCAGCCTGTATTTCATGTCGAGCGCGACGCTGTTCGCCGGCAGCGCCCTGAAGATCGCCGACCGCGGGTTGTCGTATTCCATCAACCGCGCGTCCAAGGAGCTGCTCTACATCCCCATCGATCCCGTGCTGATCTTCAAGGCCAAGGCCTGGATCGACATGTTCGGCTATCGGATGTTCAAGGTGTTGGGCTCGCTGCTGATC
The DNA here is from genome assembly GCA_019911805.1 of Gammaproteobacteria bacterium. NCBI lineage: Bacteria > Pseudomonadati > Pseudomonadota > Gammaproteobacteria > Gammaproteobacteria bacterium. The sequence continues at coordinate 234,379 of JAIOJV010000077.1, read as the reverse complement.
CTGCTGCTGACCCAATGGCTGCCCTGGAGCGTGTCGGCCCGGGAGCTCGGCTGGCTGGTGCTGATCACCTGCCTGGTGTGGATGTATGCCCTGCTGCGGCTGGGCGGTGAGTATCGGCGGGTGTCCCTGCGGGCGGCGGAGGCCGCCCGCTGAGCAAGTGTGACGCCGTTCACATGCCGCTGCGGACCCCTTCTATACACCCTCGAAGCGGTTATAATCCGCGCTTTCAACTGGAGACCGACCTCATGAACATGTTGCGTACGACCTGCCGCCGTATCGCCCCCTTCGTCCTCGGCGCCTTCGGTCTCGTCTCGCTGTACACGCCGATGGCCCAGGCCGGCATGATCTCCACGCCCGACTATGTCGAGCAGACCGCCGGCACCGGTGGAGCGGATGTGCAGCGCCAGCAGGTGCAGACCTTCCTGCAACGCGACGACGTACGCGAGCGCCTGAGCACACTGGGCGTCGACCCCGCCGCGGCCCAGGCGCGCGTGGATGGCCTCACGGACCAGGAGGTCGCCGCCATCAGCCAGCGGCTCGACACCCTGCCCGCCGGCGGCGACAGTTTCATCGGCGCGCTGGTGTTCATCTTCGTGGTGCTGCTGCTCACCGATATCCTCGGCTTCACCAACGTGTTCCCGTTCGTGAAGAAGACCGCCCGCTGAGTACGTCTCCGCAGCACCTCGCCGTACGCCGGATGGCCGGGCCTCGAAGGGCCTGAGACATCCGGCGTACGCGATCCTGCAAGCGGCATTTTCTATCGAAGTGGCATGGAAGCGGGCGCTGTGGCGGGTTTTCAGCTCCGTGTCTTTCCGTGTGCTGCCGTGGCCATCCGGCCTGCAGATGCCGCGACATACCCTGAGCCGCTCTCACGACATCCGGTGAGAACACCTCCTGTCACCGGCAGGTGCCGGCCCGCCCACAGCGAATCTGACGCTGCGTGTGCTCCAGTTCGTCGCGCAGCGGGCCGGCATGGATCAAGCCCTGGTCGATCAACGCCTCCGCCTCGTCCCAGCGTTGCTGCCGGGCCAGCAGCCAGGCCAGATTGTTGTACGCCGCCGGGTCCTGCGGGAACGCGGCAATGAGCACGCGGTAGGCGGCCTCGGCCTCCGCGTACGCACCCTGTGCATAGCGGGCGTTCGCATAACCGAGCTGGAATATCGCCTGATCAGGCCAGCGTCGGGCCGCGCTGTGGTACACCGCCTCGGCCATGGGCCAGTGCTGCAGCTGCTCCAACGCAATCGCCGCCTGCCGGACCTGTGCGGGCTCGACCGTGACCGGCAGCGCTGCGGGTGGTAGCGCGACCATCGCCCACTTGTCCGCCCGCGCCCAGGTGTTCTCGAACACCGTCGCATCGACCACACGCCGCTGCTCGCGCCCCGAGCGCAGGATCACCTCCCGCCGCGCGGGGTCGAGCCCGACCACCACCGCGTAGTGCCACATTGGCGACCAGTCGAGGGCGAGGTTCTGCAGGATCAGCACCGGGTGGCCGGCGGCCAGCTCCTGGTATACGGCGCCCAGATCTCCGGGGACCTGGTAGGGCACGCGCCCCAGGGCGCGCGTCTGGGCCACCAGTTCGATCTGCAGCGTGCCGTAGCGCGCCGGGATCATCAGCCGCGGCGCCAGCGCCGCGGGCGTGACGTCCACACCCGTCCACTGCAGTACCTCGGCCAGGGCCGCCGGACCGCAGTGATAGTCCTCCTGCGGGAAGAACGGCACCTCGGTGAGTTCGATCGCCGGCGCACCGGCAGGCAGGGTGAGCGGCGGCCCGCTCGCGCAGGCCGACAGCAGCAGCACCGCTGCCAGCAGCCCGAGCCGCGCCCCCACCCCCTGCGGCATCCCTACCTCACGAAGGTGAAGACGTTGGTCAATCCGATGATGTCGGTGATCAACAACAGCACGAAGATGAATGCCAGCGCGCCGACCACGCCCGCGCCGGCCGGCCGGTCGGCCAGATCGGCCGCCTGCGCCAGCTCCGCGCCGCTGAGGGCCGCGGCCCGCTCGCGCGCCAGCTGCGGATCGACGCCGAGGCTGATCAGCTGCGCCTCGACCTCCGCGCGCGCCAGAAATGCCTGCACCTTGTCCTGCGCGGCGGCCTCGGCCCCGGTCGCCGCATGCTGCTCGACCGAGATCATACCGGCCTGCGCCACCGGCACCGCCACGCTCATGAAACCGAACACCGCCGCCAGGATCAGCGCCCCGCGCCGCATCATTGCCTTCCAATGCGTCATACCCAGTCGCTCCTTGTGATGAAGTAAAGTCGCCCGATGATATAGATAACCGTGCCGGTCGGCCACGGCGTACGTATCGTCATCGGCATCCACCATTGCGTCGCAGCTGCAGCATCGCTCAGCAGCAGTGCGCGGCACCTCCGCCAGGGGCCGGATAAAGCCGCATGGATCATCGGTCCTTTTGCCGTGGCCTGCGGTATTCTGTTATATAGAGAAATTGGATCGGTAGCCGCCGCGGAGGCGAAATCAAATGAGTCGCATGGTGCAATGCGTGAAGCTGAGCCGGGAGGCGGAAGGACTGGACCGCGCGCCCTACCCTGGGGAACTGGGCAAGCGCATCTACGAGAACGTGTCCAAGGAGGCCTGGAAGATGTGGATGGGCCATCAGACGATGCTGATCAACGAGAACCGGCTGAGCCCGGTCGACCCCAAGGCGCGTGAGTTCCTGGAACAGGAGATGGAGAAATACTTCTTCGGAGAGGGTTCGGCCCTGCCGCCCGGCTACGTGCCGCCGGGCGCAAAGAAGTAGCCGGCCGGACACCTCGCCGCCAAACCATGTCCACCGCCCCCCGGACCGACCCGACCCGCAGCGATCCCCCGGCACCCCCGCACGCCGGGGTGTCGGGGTTCAAGATCGTGCTCATCAGTCCCTATGAGCTCGGCCGCCAGCCGTTCGCGCTGGCCGAGCCCACCGCCATCCTGCGGCAGGCGGGTTTCGAGGTCGCCTGCCTGGATCTGTCTCAACAGCGCTTGAGCCCCACCGCGCTCGCCGGTGCCGGCCTGGTCGCGATCTATCTCGGCATGCACACCGCGACCCGCATCGCGCTGGAGGCGCTGCCGCGCATCCGCGAGCTGGCCCCTGCGGCCCAGCTGTGCGCCTACGGCCTTTACGCCCCCATGAACGCCCCGCGGTTGCGCGAACTCGGCTTCGCGGCGATCTTTGGCGGCGAAGTGGAGAACGAGCTGCTGGCGCTGGCGCAGCGCCTGAGCGGCGTGGATCCGGGCGTGGTCGAGGCCAAGGTGCGCTTCGTCGTGCCCGATCGCACTGCCCTGCCGCCACTGGCGGGCTATGCGCACCTGACCCTGCCCGACGGTCAGACCCGGCGCGTCGGCTTCGCCGAGGGCAGCCGCGGCTGCAAGCATCTGTGCCGCCACTGTCCGGTGGTGCCCGTCTACCGCGGACAGTTCCGCGCGGTGCCGGTGGACGTGGTCATCGCCGATATCCGCCAGCAGGTCGCCGCGGGCGCCACCCACATCTCCTTCGGTGACCCGGATTTCTTCAACGGACCGACCCACGCGCGGCGCCTGGTCCAGGCGCTGCACGCGGAATTCCCCACCGTGACCTTCGACGCCACCGTGAAGATCGAGCATATCCTCGCCCAGCTCGACCTGCTGCCGGAATTGCAACAGGCCGGCTGCCTGTTCATCACCTCGGCGGTCGAATCGATCGACGACCAGGTGCTCGGCTACCTCGACAAGGGCCACACCCGCGCCGACTTCGTCCGCGCGGTCGAGGCGGTGCGTGCGGCGGGGATCGACCTGGCCCCGACCTTCATGCCCTTCACCCCCTGGACCCGGCTGGAGGGTTACGTCGAGCTGCTGCAGCAGCTGATCACCCTGCGCCTGGTGGAGAGCGTGCCGCCGATACAACTCAGCATCCGGCTGCTGGTCCCGGACGGCTCCTACCTGCTGGAGCTGGAGGGTTTCCGCGCCCTGCTGGCGGAGTTCGACCCGGTGATGCTCGGCCACCGCTGGGTGCATGCCGATGCCCGCGTCGATGCGCTGCAGCAACAGGTGCAGCGCTGGGTGGCGGACGCCGATAAGCAGGGCCTCAGCCGCCGCGAGACCTTCACCGGCATCTGGGGGCTGGCACACGCGGCACTGGACCGGACGCCGCCGGCACTGCCCGCGGACCTGGGCCACCCCATCGCCGCCATGTCCGAGCCCTGGTATTGCTGTGCCGAACCCACCGACCAGCAGCTGCAGGGATTCTGACCCCGGAGCCATGCCCCGCCCGCGCGTCCTGCTGCTCGCCCCGCACCTCAGTTACCGCATCGCCCCCTTCCTGGAGGCGGCGGCACGTCTGGACATCGAACTGCTGCTCGCCTCCGAGGGGCGCTACTCGCTGGTGGGTGCCATCGCCGCGGGCATCCACGTGGACCTCACCCAGCCGGATGCCGCCCTGGCGCGCCTGCTCGCGGCCGTCGACGGCAACCTGGCGGGGGTGGTGGCCAGCGACGATGCGACCGTGGAACTGGCCGCACGGGTCGCGGCCGCTTTGGGGCTGGCGCACAATGCGCCGGCGTCCGCGCGCCTGACCCGGCGCAAGGATCTGGCCCGCGCCTGCCTGGCGGCGGCCGGGCTGCCCGTGCCGGCCCACCGCCGCATCGATCTGACCGCACCCCTCGCACCGCAAATCCACGGACTGGCCTACCCCTGCGTCATCAAGCCGCTGTCGATGTCCGCCAGCCGCGGCGTAATCCGCGCCGACGACCCGGCCGCACTGGGGCGCGCCGCGGTCCGGCTGCGGGCGATCACCGCCGAGCTGACCGATCCCGAGGAACGCGACCACGCCCTCATCGAGGCCTACCTGCCCGGCTTCGAGGTCGCGCTCGAGGGCCTGCTCAGTCACGGGCGGCTGCGGGTACTGGCCCTGTTCGACAAGCCCGATCCGCTGGAGGGGCCATATTTCGAAGAGACTTATTACATCACCCCGTCACGGCTGACCCCCGCGCTGCAGGCGCGGGTCGCGGAACGGGTCGCCGCGGCCTGCACCGCCTATGGCCTGCGTGAGGGCCCGATCCATGCGGAACTGCGGGTCCATGCGGGCGAGGCCTGGATCCTGGAGGTCGCCGCCCGCACCATCGGCGGGGAGTGCGCGCGCCTGCTGCGCCTGAGCACCGGCCGCGGACTGGAAGAGCTGGTGCTGGAACAGGCCCTCGGCCGCGACCCGGTGCTGGAGCCCGCCAGCGGCGGGGCGGGGGTGTTGATGATCCCGATCCCGCGTGCGGGGATCCTGCGCCGGGTCGAGGGCCTGCTGGCGGCGCAGCGCGTGCCGCATATCGAAGACGTGACCCTCAATCTGCGCGAGGGGTACGAGCTGATACCGCTGCCCGAAGGCAGCAGTTATTTCGGCCACATCTACGCGCGTGCACCCGACGCGCGTGCAGCCGAGGCCGCGCTGCGGGCCGCCCACGCCGAGCTGCGCATCGTGACCGCGCCACTGGTGCGCCTGCAGCCCGACCCGGCGGCGCCACCCACCGGTGGACTCAGAGGGTGATCACCTGGTCCGGCATATTGCCCGCCAGCGCCGCGTACAAATTGGGGAAACAGCCGATGGGTATGCCCTCGAACAGCCGGTCGGCGATGTCGCGCTCATAGCAGCACTGATCGCAGCCCATCAGCAGGATGTTCTGCTCACGTGCGACCTTGACCAGCCGCTCACCGATGGGGTCGCCCTTGACCAGGACATAGTTGTTGTCCTCGAAGAAGAACATGCCGACGACCTCGACGCCGTGGGTGTTCTGCTCCAGCTGCGGCAGGATCATCTTGCCGAGCTTGTAGGAAACGGTATGCCCCTGGGTGGAAAAGATATAGGCGACTTTCATGTCGGGCTCCTCGAGGGTGTCGTGATGGTCAGGGTCAACGGATTAAAATGCGATTGATCCACGATGTTGACTCATCACGCGCAGAGGATCAATCGAGCCGGACCCGCATGGCGCTTGCTGAAACCCTTTTTGGCCACGGAAGCACACGGAAGACACGGAAAGAATTCACCATGTAAACTCAGGATCAGTCCCCACAGCTTGGTTTTCGGGCCTAATGCAATGGGCATTTTTCTGCCATTCAGTCCCCTTCGGTTTGTACATAGGTAAACCCGGGACCCACCCGCGCGACTTGGTTCTCGGTCTTTATGCAATACGCCTTTTTCCGTGTTATTCCGTGTGCTTCCGTGGCCAAAAAAGGGGTTATATAAATACCATCAGACCCAGACCCCATCGATACCCGATCGACCATGCCTTCATCACCACCCCAGAGGTCTTCAGGCGGCCTGCCAGTTCGCCGCGATCACGGGCTCCAACTCGGTGCGATAGGCCTCGGGCAGGTCGAACTCGCCACTGGCCGGCGGCGCGAACGCCGCCATGGCCTGGACCAGCTGATCCACCTGATCTTTCAGCAACCGATAGCCATCCCCGGCGTGGACTGCATCGATCCGATGCGCCGCACTGAGATACCAGCCCTGTACCTGGAAGTGGTCGTCGGTGCCGATGATCGCCACCTGCAGGTCGTCGCCGGCGCGCGCGAACCAGAGCTGGTCGTGCGCGATGCCGGCATCCAACTGCACGCTGTCCATGCCGGGACTCTGGTTGCCGGGGTCTGAATCCCACGGGTCATAATCGGCAATCCAGTCCTGGCCATCGCCACGGCCGAAGTGGTAGCGGTCGCTGCCCGCGCCGCCACTCAGCAGATCCGTGCCCGCGCCACCCCGCAGGACGTCATCGCCGTCGCCACCGCTGAGCATCTCGGCGGCCACGCCCCCGGTGATGCGGTCGTTGCCGGCACCGCCGTAGAGCACGAAGGTGCCTGCACCGCCCACGAGCACGTCGTCACCGGTGTCGCCGAACAGCAGGTTGTACCCGGCCCCGCCAACCAGGGTGTCGTCGCCGCTACCGCCCCACAGCAAGGCACTGCCGGCCCCGCTCGTCAGGGTGTCGTTGCCGGTCCCACCGTACAGGACATCCCAGTCCGCGGGGTCCGCTGTGCCGGTATCGGCCCTGAGCGTATCGTCCCCCGCACCGCCGTAGAGCACATCGTTGCCCGCCCCCGCCTCCAGCAGATCATTCCCGGCATCGCCGTACAGCGTGTCGTCGCCGGCGAGCCCGCGCAGGGTGTCGTTGCCGGCCGCACCGGTCAGTACGTTCGCGGCAGCGTTGCCGGTGATGATATTGGGGTGCGCGTTGCCGGTCCCGTCGATGGCCGCGGTACCCGTCAACCGCAGCCGCTCCACGTTGGCCGTCAGGGTATAACTCACGGAACTGTTGACCGTGTCCGTGCCCTGACCCGGCAGCTCGGTAACGTGATCCGCGGCGTTGTCCACCCGGTAGACATCGTTGCCGTGGCCACCCAGCATCCGATCCGCACCCGAACCGCCGTCCAGGATGTCGTTGCCATAGCCACCGTTGAGTTCGTCGTCGCCGGCCTCGCCGGCGAGCCGGTTGTTGGCGTGGTTGCCGGTGAGTCGATTGTCCAGGCCGTTGCCCCGGCCGTCGACGGCGGCACCGCCGACCAGTTGCAGCGCTTCGAGGTTTTCCCCGAGGGTGTAGCTGAACCCTGCATACACCGTATCGATGCCCGCACCGGCCGCCTCGACGATGGTGTCGCCGGCATCGATATGGTAGCGGTCGTCTCCGCGGCCACCGGCGAGTACATTGCCCGCCACGTTCAGGGCACCATCGAGATAATTGTCGCCATCGTTGCCGGTTCCCGAGATCGCCTCCGCCCCGGTCAGATGGAGGTTCTCAAGCCCGGGTGCCAGCACATAGGAGATGCTGCTGATGACCGTGTCGACGCCACCAGCGGCAACCTCGACGATGACATCGCCGATCTCGTCGACCCAGTAGGTGTTGTCCAGCGCGTTGCCGACCATGCGGTCCGCCCCGGCGCCGCCGTTGAGCTGCGTATAACCCGTACCCGCGATCAACGTGTCGTCGCCGTCCTCGCCTGCGAGAATGCTGAAACCGGCACCGCCGTGCAGTTCATCATTGCCGCTCCCGCCGTAGACCCAGGCGAACTTGCCGCCGGCGCGGAGCAGGTCATCGCCGTCCTCTCCGTACAGCGACTCCCAGGACCATGTGCCCGCGGCGTTGTCACCACCGATGAGGGTATCGTTACCCGCGCCGCCATAAGCTGTGTCATTGCCGTGGCCGGTATTCAGGGTATCGTTGCCGGTACCGCCTTCGAGGATGTCGTCGCCATCCATACCGAAGATCACGTCGTCGCCGGCCCCGCCCGCGAGCCGGTCGTCCCCGGCCCCGCCATAGAGCACATCGCTGCCGGCCAGGCCATTCAACTGATCGGCACCCGGCGTGCCCACCAGTTGGTTGTCGGTGTCCGTCCCGTCCAACGTCAGGCCAGCACGCTGCGGATCGAAGGTCGGTGGCGGTGGCGCCAGTGCCAGCAGATCGCGCAGGGACAACAGCGTGCCGTCGGCGAAGCGGAACCGTTCGATGCCAAGACCCAGACGGTGATCGGTGCGGGCATCCTCGGCGTAGAGACGATTTACGGGCGGCTCCCCGGGATCTTCGGACCCCGCCTCGGGCGTCACCGAGTGCGGGATGACCACGCGCACGCCTTCGCCCGGCGCCCAGGCGATGTCGAGCGTCGTGTACGGCAGACCGCCCTGGAACCCGCCATGCCCCGCATACACCGGCGTCGCGGGCGTGTAGACACCCCAGGACAGGCTGAGATCGGCAAGCGCAATCCCGGTGGCGAACTCCACGGTATCCACTTCGATGACCTCGGCGTCGATGAGCGCCGCCAGGGCGTGGTAGTCATTGGGTTGGATCGCGGGCAACGGCGCCAGGGCCTGATCCGGGGAGAGCCGCCAATACTCGGGCAATCCGATGGATCGGTAATACCAGTCCGAGTAGGGCGACGTCGGCGGACCGACCTCACCGCTCCGCATCGACAGACTGCCGGTGTCCATCACGACATCCCAGCCGCGATCGCCACGGCGCATGATATAGACATCCGCACCCATGCCACCGTCCAGAATATCGTCTCCGCCACCGCCGATCAGCACATCGTTGGCCGCCCCTCCGCGCACGGTATCGTCACCCGCATTGCCGTAGAGCAGCGCACCAAGGTTGTTCGGATCGAAGGTGCTCTGGTAATCACGCCCGTAGAGGTATTCCCATCGATAGTTGCTGTAATACGACGGTCCTGCGTAGGTCCCAGGATAGCTGGCCGATATCACGTCATCGCCGGCGCCGCCATCCACGATCGCGTAGCCACGGACCTCGATCGTGTCGTCCTCGCTGCTGCCGGTGACTGCCTCGACCCGGAGGGTGTCGTCATACTGATAGACGCGGTGTGTCAGCGTGCGCGTCGCGATGCCGGCCGGCTGCGCGCCGTCATTGTAGACCCAGTGGCCGAGTACCGTCCTGGGGTCGTCGACCGCGTACCGGTCCGAAACCAGCAGTCCCTGTCCATCATCCGAGTTCGTGCTGCTGCCGTAGGCGGTCAGGACCGTGGAGCCGGGCGGTACCGAGAATCCCGAGTACGCGCCCGTCGCAAAAAACTGCCGTGATCCGCCACCGTAACCGGTGGCCAGGGCGACGCCGCCAGGCTGGCTGTCGTAGCTGCCGACGCGCGTGGTGGACTCGCTCACCAGCGCGCTCTGCCGTACATACGTTGCGCTCGTCTGCACATAGGCCGTCCCCTCGACGGTGACGGGTACGAACGAGAGTGTGGTGCTGTAGTGCTGCGTGGTGCTCTGCTGAGTGCCGATGCTGGAGGTCGTCCGGCGCAGGATACCGTCTGCATCGAGGTGGTAGCCGGCAGAGTAGCCGGGTGGCGTCGCCGTATCCATGAGGATTGCCCGCAGCCGATCCTGATAGGCCGCGACCATCCCATCGATGTCGACGGGCCGGGTGCCGGGTGGCAGCGGTGCGACCAGCCCCGCCAGCGCCTGCCCGTCGCCGGCGGCGTTCCGGATCTGCCAGTGCGCCGGTGCGGCGGCATAATCACGGATGCGCACACCGTCCGTCCCACCCTTGAAGCGGACCCGCAGATCATCCCCATCACGCCAGATGTCCAGGTCATTGAACCGGATGCCGGGCCCGAGCTCGAGTGTGCCCGGATCGGCGCCGTCCTCGATGATCAGATCGAAGCCCATGCCCCAGTGCAGCATATAACGGTCTGCGCCGACACCGCCGGACAGGGTGTCGTCGCCGGGACCGCCATCCAGCACGTCATCGCCGGTGCCGCCGTGCAGATAGTCCGCGCCCCGCCCGCCGCTCAGCGTGTCGTCGCCCGCGGCACCGTCGATGTAATCGTCGCCTGCACCACCGTCGATGCGATCGTCCGTGCCGCTGCCGTGGATCACATCGTCGCGTGCCGTGCCCTCGATCAGGAACGGCACGGCCGCCGGTCCCACCAGTTCGGCGTGGCTAATGGTCGAACCGTCCGCGAAACGATAGGTCGGGATCGCACCGGCAAGGCCGTGTCGGATGACGAGCGCATCCCCGGCATGGCCGTAGTCGAGGCGCAAATAATAGGCACCATCGTCACCCTGATACTGGCCGACGACGAGGCTGTCGGCGTCGATACCGGCACCGAACTCGACGCTATTGACGCCTTCGTGATCGATGATCACATCGGTCCCGCTGCCGAGCTCGGCGACGAAGAGATCGTCTCCCGGGCCACCGTGGAGGGTATCGTCTCCCGGACCGCCCGCGAGCCGGTCGGCACCGTCGTCGCCGAACAACCGGTCGGCGCCCGGCCCACCGGACAGGACATCGTCACCGCCACGCCCCAGCAGCAGGTCATCACCCGCCAGCCCATCCAGGGTGTTCGCGGCGGCATTGCCGAACAGGCCGTTGTCCAGTGCATTGCCCACGGCCGCGAGCGCGGCGTCTCCCATGAGCGCGATGTTTTCGACCTCGGCCGGTGCGGCGAGACTGACCGTCGTCTCGAGGGTATCGATGCCTTCCGCCGCCTGTTCGACGACGGCGTCCACGACCTGGTCGACGACGTAGAGGTCATCGCCACGGCCACCGATCAGGATGTCGGCACCGGCACCACCGTCGAGGCGGTCGTTGCCGGCACCGCCTTCGATGACGTCGTCGCCCGCCTGACCATAGAGTTCGTCGCCGCTATCGACCGTCGCCAGGCCGGCCGCGTAACCGCGCAGGACATCGGCCTGATCACTGCCATAAATGATATCGGCACCGACGGTGCCGGCCAGGTCGACGGCGGGCGCACGCTGCATCAGCTGCGCATGATCCAGCGTGCCGTCCGCAAAGCGGTAGCGGCTGCCCGCCGCGAGAAACCCGTTATCGATCCAGAGGGCGTCCTGATCCTGGTCCGGGTCCGGGCCCACGCCCAACCCCAATCGTTGGTCGCCCCCGCTGCCGCTGGACTGCCGGATACCGACATCGGCGGCCCGCAGCGCCTCCAGGCTGATCAGCGCAGCCGTGCCGAAGACGGTGTCGCTGCCGTCACCGGCCCGCCACACGATCGTATCGAGGTCGTCCGCGTAGAGCGTGTCCTGCCCGGCCCCCCCGTCGAGCACGTCGGCGCCGTCCCCGCCGGTGAGCAGATCGTCCCCCGCACCGCCGCACAGGACATCATCGCCGGCCTCACCGTACAGGCGGTCCGCGCCGCTGCCGCCGTCCAGCACATCGTTGCCGGCGCCGCCGACCAGAATGTCATCACCGGCCTCGCCATAGAGCACATCGTCGCCGTGTGTGTGCAGTGGTATGTCGCCCGCATCGCCGTGGAGCCAATCGTTGCCGGCACCGCCGTACAGGAGGTCATGCCCCGCGCCGCCGATCAATCCACCCTCCAGCGGCGTGCCGTCCGCGGATACTCCTGCGGCGTCGTCGCCGTCACCGCCGTCGAGGAGGTCGTCACCATCGCCGCCGATGAGCAGATCGACCCCGTGGCCGCCCGCCAGATGATCGTTCCCGCCATCTCCGTACAGCCGGTCGTCACCGGCACCGCCGCTGAGGGTATCGTTGCCCTGCAGGTCGACGGGTACCTGTATGCCATCACCCACGAGGACATCCGCGCCGTCCTGGCCGAGCAGTACGTCACTGCCCGCGCCACCGAAAAGGACATCATCACCCACGCCGCCCTCGACGGTATCGTCGCCCGACTGGCCGAACAGCCAGTCATCGCCCGCGCCGCCGAAAATCAGGTCTGCGCCGCCCGCGTCCGCCAGCGTCACCTCGGCATTCGCATACGCGAGACCGTAATAGGTCACCGCCCCGTTGTGCGTGGATTCGCGCGTGATGATCCAATCCCGGTTGACGAACACCGTAGCGTCATCACCCAGTACCTGGTCGTTGCCACCGCCGGCGATGAGGACGTCCACGCCGCCACCGCCGAGAAGCACATCGTCGCCGGCATCCCCGACCAGGATGTCGTCCCCGGCGCCGCCATCGAGCCAATCACCGCGCTGACCACCACCCACCTGGCTTTCGCCGACGCTCACCGCGGTCTCGAGCGCTGTCTCGTCCGCGGCGAACAGCCGATCCTCCCCGGTCCCGCCCAGCACGATGTCCGCGCCGGGACCGGCGCTGACGAGATCGTTGCCGGCCGCGGCCCGCACCAGATCGTCCCCGGCACCTGCCTCGATGCGGTCATCGCCGCCGCGGTGGGCATCGATCACATCGTCGCCGCCGCCTGCCAGGATATGATCGGCGCCGGCGCTGTCGTAGAGCGTGTCGGCGCGATCGGGTGCCGGCCGTGACGGGTCGACGACCAGATTGCCCAGGTCGTCATAGCGGGTCTGCTCACCCGGCTGGCCGGCGTCGTGGTCCACCGGTGCCAGATCGCCCACGATCGTCTGCGTGTAATGGGCCTCGTCGGGCGCCCCGGCGTCCTCGATCACCAGGCCCGCGAGGGTGCGCGTCACCGCGCCCTCGGCGTCGGTACGATGCAGCGGCGTGAACTGCAGACGACCGATGATCTCGTCATCGAAGTCCACGTCACTCTGTGCCGTCAGTGTGAGGACCGCGGAGCGCTGTCCCGCCGGGATGATCAGCTCGTAATGGTCGAATACGTCATCGCCGTCGCGGTCGCGCGCCACCACACCCGAGACGGTGAAGCCGCCGTTGAGGACCGCCCCGCTGCCGCTGAAGACGATATCCGGGAAGCCGACCACGATATGCTGCTCACTGAGTACCAACGGGTCGCTCAGTGTCACCGTGAACGCCATCGATCGCGGCCCGTCACCCGCCTCCGTCCACTGCGCCAGATCCAGTGGCGGCATGACCGTAAGGGTCTGCACGGCCATCTTCAGCCGGTCCTGCGCCCGCAGGAGATCCGCCCGGGCAGCGCTGTGCCCGGCGTCGAACAGCGGCGTATCCAGCAACACCTCCATGTCCGCGATCACTGCCCGGGTCTGGTTCTGCGTCAGGGGCGGGATACCGTCGAACAGGCCCTCGAAGAACGACCACACGTTCCGGCCCGGTGCGCTGTAGGCCTGCACACCGTTGACGAGGAATTGCTCCAGCATGCGGTCGAGCAGCTGCCCCTGCTCGCTCTGGTCACGCAGCGTGGCGTAGATATTCGCCATGGCATGGCGGTCGAGCTGGTTCATGGCCAGCAGCAGCATCGGGACCGCGACACCGCCCGAGACGGTCCAGGCGGCCATCAGTTCGATAACGTTGAGGGTGCCGTTTCCGACCTGGACGGGCGCGGGTGTCGCCCCGATGTGGGTACCAACCGAGGAGATGGCACTGCCGGACACGGTCAGGTTGCTGAAGACGGCCGCATCCGTGGGTACATTGCCGAAACTCAGATCATTGGCCGACAGAAACGCCGCGAACTGTGCCGCCGCCACCCCTTCCGTCAACTGCCCCATGCCGGGCCCATCGAAGGTCCTGCCACCGAAGCCGAACACGTCCGCCGCCAGCTGCGCGAGGCCGCCGCCGAGGGAGTGGCCGGTGACGGAGATGGTGTACCCCTCTCCATAGGCTCGATTGATTACGTTCGCAAATTCGAGTGCCGCGACGAACTGCGGATGGTCGCCACCTACGGTCAGGGCGATATCCGCGCCCAAATCTCCGGTATCCGTGACCGTCGTACCCCTGTAGGCGATGACGATTTCCTGGGTTTGATCGTTCTGGACTGCAATTGCGTAAAGCCCGGTCGCCTTTTGCTCGTCCGTAGGCTCGCCCAGGAATGACCAGCCATAGGGGACGCCACCACCGTAGACCTCCAGACTCAGTTTCGCCAGATCCTCTGTGCTTGCCATGTCCGTTCTCCTTCCCTGGTGTTTGGATCAGTTACCTTCCGATAGCCTCGCGCCATCGTTTGGCGGCATCCCTGCCGGTCTTGTCATACCACTGCCCATGAAGCTTCTTCATGAATTTGTCAGGAACATGGACCTCATGCGAGGCATGGCATCGCCTACCTTCCCAAGGCTCGTCCACACAAAACTCCACAAGGACGGCCCGCTTCGGCGGCTCCATACAACCCATATTGAACGACATGTACGCTACTTCTGGATAGATTCTCCGGTCGTACTCGCGCATAAACAACGTGCCCCCGTCCAACCTGGTAACCGGACGGCGCGCCTTCTTTCCTGGGCTCTCGATACCTATTGGCCGCCTGTGCCAGGAAATATCCTCTGCACTTTGAGGGCGCAAGTACTGCGGAGAATCGGGTGTGTAGTATTTTCGCCCCATCTGTTCGTCATCTACCCAAGGAATTGAAGTACTCGATGGTACGTACATGTCGATAATGCAATCTCTACTTGTCATCGATGCATCAGGGCCTTTGTGAGGAAGCATCAACCGTCGAGACACGTGCTCCACCCGAAACGCCACCGCATACGCCCCTTCGAGCTCATCATCGACCCACTCCTTCGGCATCCCGAACCGCTCGGCGAACTCCGAGGTATACACCCAGACATTGATGTCCTCGCTGTAGGCCTTGTTCGCCTTCGGCGTGAATGTCTCCTCGTAGGTCGCGGCTGCCGCCACACCGACCGCCATCGAAAAAGCCAGCACTGCGATCATCTGTTTCATCACTGTCCTCTGGTTGGAATAGCCCATGGTTGTCGTGGAGGCCCAGCTCCACAGCCTCGCGTATTCGATGTAACGGCCGGTCGCTTCGCGATTACCACCAGCCATCGAGCTACCGCTCCCTCAACCCCTCGTCCCGGTACTTCAGCAGCGGGCTCAATACGAACTCGATCAGCCGCCGCGTTCCCGTCTTCAGCTCCACCGTCACCGCCATGCCCGGTGTCAGGTTCACCCGCCGGTCACCGACCTGCAGGGTCGTATCCCGCAGCAGCACGTGTGCCGCGTAGATCAGGCCTTTGTGCTCGTCGGTCACGGCATCGCCGGAGACATCCACGACCTCGGCATCCAGCGTCCCATAGCGGGTGAAGGGGAAGGTCTCGACCTTGACCTCGGCGAGCTGGCCTTCCGTAACGAAGCCGATATCCTTGTTCAATACCCAGGCCTCGATCTCCAGATCGCCTTCCTGCGGGACGATCCTGAGCAGCTCCTGCGCGGGCGTGACCACGCCACCGACAGTGTGTACGGCCAACTGCTGGACGATGCCGGCGATGGGTGCGGTCAGGGTCTGGCGGCCGGTGCGCCGTTCGGCCTTGATGAGTTCCTGTGCGAGCCCGGCCGCCTGGCGTTCGGCCTCGGCCAGCTCGGCGTAGACCTCACCGGTGAACTCTGCCACCGTGCGCTTGCGCTGCTGCCGGACCGCGGTAATGCCCGCATTCAGTTCGATACAGCGTTGGCGGTGGCTCTCCAGATCCTGCCGCTGCTCGATGCGTTCCTGTTCCAGCGCCAGCCACTGAGTTTCAGCGACGAGCTTCTTGCCGGCCAGCCCTTGCAGGGCCCCGGCGCGCCGGGTGATGAGCGGCAGGGTCTGCTGCAACTTGGCGACCTGCGCCTCGACGCCGGCCAGTTCGGCGTTGCGCTGATCGAGGTCGGCATCCAGGGCCGCCAGGCGGGTCATGAACCCGGTCCAGCGCAGGCTCAGCCGCTGTCGCTGCACGGCCAGCGCCGCCGGATCGAGGTCGGGCCAGCGGCTGGTGTCGATGTCGGAGTACCCCGGGGGATCGGCCGATTCAGGCTGGATGACATCGTGGCGTTCGAGGCGCCGGAGCAGGGCCTCCAGCCGGGCATGATCGAGTGCCGCGGTCCGGTACTCGCTGCTCAGCCGGTCGCGGTCGGCCGTGCTCACGGTGGGATCGAGCTCGATCAGGACATCGCCCCGGTCAACCTTCTGCCCCTCGCTCACGTGGATGGCGCGTACGCTGGCGATTTCCAGAGGTTGGATCACCTTGACGCGGCCGCTGGGGATGATCCTGCCCTGCGCAGTGGCGACGATATCGACGTGGCCCACGAGCGACCAGGCCAATGCGATCAGGAAGAAGGCCATGATCGCCCACAGCAGCGCACGGCCGAGCGGGGATGGCGGACGCTCCTGGATCTCCAGGGCGGCGGGCAGGAAATCCAGCTCATGCGTCGTGAAGATCCGTGTCATACGTTCAGCCCGACACCGACATGGCGGGCTCCCCCGACTGCAGCGCCCACAGGCGGGCATACTGTCCGGCCCGCTTCACCAACTCGTCGTGGCAACCCTGCTCGACGATCCGGCCGTGTTCGAGCACCACGATGCGATCGGTATGGCGCACCGTGGACAGGCGGTGGGCGATGATGATCACGGTCCGTCCCCGGCAGATCGCGCGCATATTCTGCTGAAGGATGCGCTCGGACTCGTAGTCGAGCGCGCTGGTGGCCTCGTCCAGGATGAGCACGCGCGGCTGGGTGACGAGTGCGCGGGCGATGGCCAGCCGCTGGCGCTGACCACCGGACAGCGTCGCGCCGTGCTCACCGACCAGGGTATCGTAGCCCTGCGGCATCTCCAGGATGAACGCATGGGCACCGGCCAGGGTCGCGGCCTGCACGATGGCCGCCATCGGCAGGCCGGGATCACTGAGCGCGATGTTGTCGCGCACCGAGCGGTTGAACAGCGTGTTTTCCTGCAACACCACGCCGACGCGGTGGCGCAGCCAGGCGGTATCCACCATGGCGAGGTCCACGCCGTCGACCAGCACCCGTCCGGCCTCGGGGACGTACAGGCGCTGGGCCAGTTTGGCGAGCGTGCTCTTACCGGAACCGGAGCGCCCGACGATGCCGATGACCTGCCCGGCCGGGATCTCCAGCGTGAGGTTGCGCAACACCTCGGCGCCAGCGGGCCGGTAGCGGAAGGTGACACGGTCGAAGGTGATCCGGCCGGCGAGCTGCGGCAACGAGCTGCGGGTCTGGTTGCAGGCGGGTTCGGTCGGCGTATCGAGGATATCGCCCAGGCGCTGCACCGAGACACCGGCCTGCTGGAAGTCCTGCCACAACTGCACCAACCGCAGCACCGGCCCGCTGACGCGCGCCGCGAGCATGTTGAAGGCGATGAGCTGACCGACACTCAAATGCCCCGTGATCACGGCGCGGGCACCGACCCACAGGATCAGAACCACGACCGCCTTGTTGATGAACCCGGCAAGCTGATTGGCGATATTGTTGAGATTGCCGGCCTTGAAGCTGGCATGGACGTAGCCGGCCAGCTGTTCCTCCCAGCGGCGCTGCATCTGCGGCTCGACGGCCATCGCCTTGAGGGTCTCGATGCCGCTGACCGATTCCACCAGGAAGGCCTGATTCTCCGCGCCGCGGTTGAACTTCTCGTGCACGCGGGCGCGCAGGATCGGCGTAACGCACACCGACAGCAGCACGTACCCGGGGATCGCGCCGAGTACGATCCAGGTCAGCAGCGGACTGTAGTAGTACATGACCGCGAGGAAGACGACCGTGAACAGCAGGTCGATGACGACGGTCAGTGCCGAGCCGGTGATGAAAGCGCGCACGGTCTCCAGCTCGCGCACGCGCGCCACCGAGTCACCGACCCGGCGTGCCTCGAAATAGGCCAGCGGCAGGGCCAGCAGATGGCCGAACAGCTTCGCACCGAGCAGCACGTCGATGCGATTGGCGGTGTGCGCGAACAGGTAGGTACGCAGCCCGCCGAGCACCACCTCGAACAAGGAGACGACGAGCAGCCCGAAGGCCAGCACATCGAGCGTCGTCAGCCCCTTGTGCACCAGCACCTTGTCGATGACGACCTGGAAGAACAGCGGCGTGATCAGCGCGAACAGCTGCAGGAAGAAGGATGCGATCAGGACTTCGGCGAAGAGCCTGCGGTATTTGACGAGCGCCGGGAGGAACCACTTGAAGCCAAACTTTGCGCCGGCATCCCCCACCGCCGCCCGGCGCGTCAGCAGGATCAGGGTGCCGGACCAGGCCGCCTCGAAGAGTGCCTGCGGCAGGGCCAACGGGCGCGATTCCAGCGGGTCCTGGATCAGGGCCTTGTCGCCGTCGACCCTGGCCAGCACAAAGTAATGCCCATCCTGGTGTCGCGCCACCGCCGGCAGCGGCGTCTTTGCCAGCCGCTCGAACGTTGTCGTGACCTCCCGCGCCCGCAGCCCCAGATACCGCGCCGCGCGCAGGATCTCACCGGTCCCGAAGGCCTCACCCGGCGGACCGAAGCGGTGCCGCAACTGCTCGGCATCGGCCGGCAGCCCGTGCACGCGGGCGATGATGGCGAGACTCAATAATCCAGTGTCTGGCCGACGTTCCGTATCGGCGGAATGGGGCATGGCGCTCCCGTCGTGTGGCTTGTTCCTGGTGTTCGCACGACTTGTTCTTATGAACGGACCGGTCGATCCCTCGACCCGACGTCCGTTCTGGAAAAGATCCTAGGCAACGCGATGCGGGATTGCAAGGCGGGTGCGCGACATTCCTCATCTCCTGGGTGGCACTCGGCCGTGTCGCATCGATTTCAGCGTTGTCCGGCTCAACCGCTCTACCCGGTCACGCCCCCGCTGCCGCCGTGTTGCGACGCTCAGTCGAGCCGGAATCCGATCTTGACCCGCACCTGATAGTAGCCAACCTTACCCTCCACGATATGCCCGCGCGTCTCCTGCACCTCGAACCAGTCGAGGTTGCGCAGGGTCACAGCGGCCTTGGCGATGGCGTTCTCGATCGCATCATCCGAACTCTTCGTGGACGAGCCGACGAGTTCGATCATCTTGTAGACGTGGTCAGTCATGGGAAATCTCCTTTCTTTTTGATCATAGTGGGTATGGCCACGGAAGCACACGGAATGACACGGAAAAATTCAGAAACCTCTGATTAGTCCGTCGTGCCGTCATTGCGAGCGAAGCGAAGCAATCTCCTTCGACGGCAGATCAATAACTTGGAGATTGCTTCGCTTCGCTCGCAATGACGGGTTAATCAGAGGCTCTTTCATTATGCCGACCCAGGATCAGCATCCACGGTTTGGTACCTGGGCTTTATACAATGAGCTTTTTCCGTGTTGTTCCGTGTGCTTCCGTGGCCATAAGGGGTTTAAGTAAGTGCCACAAGTGTATGAGACGAACCTGCGGACAGTTGAGTCTATCCTGCGGGTCAGGTCAAGGCGCGGCCCCGAAGGCTGGGATCGGTGACACCTGCCCGGCCGTGTGCGGCGGTGTGCCCGCGTCGCGAAACTGTAATGTGGCCAGGTGTGCATAGAGTCCATCCTCGGCCATCAGTTCGTCGTGGCGACCGCTGGCTACGATCCGGCCCTGGTCCATCACCAGGATACGATCGACCTTGCGCACTGTGGCCAACCGGTGGGCGATAATCAGCGTGGTGCGCTCTTGCATCAGCTGTTCCAGCGCCTCCTGTACCAGACGCTCGCTTTCGGCATCGAGCGCGCTGGTGGCCTCGTCGAGCAGCAACAGCACCGGGTTGCGCAGAATGGCGCGAGCAATGGCGATGCGTTGACGCTGCCCACCCGAGAGACGCACGCCGCGCTCGCCGAGGAAGGTATCGAAACCGGCCGGCAGGGCGTCGAGAAACTCGGTGGCATGGGCGGCCTCGGCGGCACGGCGTACCTCGGCATCGCTGACCCCCACATGGCCGTAGCGGATGTTTTCCCAGGCGTCGGCACCGAACACGACCGGGTCCTGCGGGACCAGCGCCATGCGCCGGCGCAGGTCCCGCGGATCGACCTGCTGCAGATCGACGCCGTCGAAGCGGATCGTGCCACTATCGGGGTCATAGAAACGCAGCAGCAGCTGCAATACCGTGGATTTGCCGGCCCCTGAGGGCCCGACCAGCGCGACCTTCTCACCGGGTTGCAGGTGTATCGACAGGGATTCGAGGGCCGGGGTGTCCGGGCGTGAGGGATAGTGAAAGCCAACCGTATTGAACTCCACTTCACCCCGGGCCGGTTCGGGCAACGCGACCGGCATGGCCGGCGGCCGGATCTGCGGCTCGGTCGCCAGCAACTCCAGTAACCGCTCGGTCGCACCGGCGGCCCGCAGCAACTCACCCACCACCTCGCTCAGCGCACCCACCGAACCGGCCACCAGCACGGCATAGAAGACGAAGGCCGACAGCTCGCCGCCGGTGATGCGCCCGGCCAGTACATCATGACCGCCGACCCACAGGACGATACTGATGGCCCCGAAGGTCAACAGCATCACCAGTCCGCTCAGCAGCGCGCTGACGCGCGAGCGGGCGACCGCGGTGGTGAAGGCGGCTTCGACGCGGCCGGCATAGCGCTCGCTGTCGATGCGCTCGTGGCAGAAGGCCTGCACAGTACGGATGCCGTACAGCACCTCGTCGATATAGGCACCGATGTCGGCGATGCGATCCTGACTCTGGCGTGACAGCCGCCGCACACGGTGACCCAGCCACCAGACCGGAATGACCACTACCGGCACACCGAACAGCACCAACAGCGCCAGCTTCGGGCTGGTGACGGTCAACATCACCAGCCCGCCCGTGACCAGCAGTGTGTTGCGCACGGCGACGGCCAGGGTGGTACCGACCATGACCTGCAACAAGGCAGTGTCGGTGGTCAGACGTGAGATCACTTCACCGGTACGGGTGACCTCAAAGAACGCCGGCTCGAGCTTCAGTACCTGGTCGAAGACGGCCCGGCGGATATCGGCCACCACGCGTTCCCCCATCCAGGCGACGAGGTACACCCGGGCGGCGACGGAACCCGCCATCACGGTGACGACCACCAGGAACAGCAGCAGCGCCTGGTTCAGTGCCGCCGGCGAGTCGCTGCTCAGGCCGTGATCGACCACCTGTTGCAGCACCATACCGAAGCCGAGCACGGCGCCGGCGGCCACCAGCAGGGCGGTGAGGGCAGCCGCCAGGCGTCCGCGGTACGGCCGCAGAAAGGTGAGCACCTGGGCGAGCACCCGCAGGTTGCGGCTGGTGGGACGTGCCTCAGTGGTCGATATTGGAGTGGGCGGTGGCATGGATCTATCCGGTCGGGGATTCATCCGGCGTGGCCACAGCGCGATGCTGGACCGGAGTGGAGCAGCCGTTCACCGATGTCCGCTGCGCAGCCGGCGCATGACCTGCCACGACACCCAGCCGCGTCCCAGCCACCTCCCCACGCGACGGGGTCGCAGTACGGCAAGCACAAGCACGACGCCGATCAACCACTCGGGATGCGCCCGGATATTCCGTACCGCGGTCAACCCCTGATCGGCCAGTGCCAGCGGGATGCGCCACGGCTCGATGTCCTGCACCAGCGCCCGGCGTTGTGCCGCCGCCTGCGCAACCAGCCGTTCACGCCGCTCTGCCAGCGTGGCCGAATTCCCGCTCATGACCTGAGCCCGAGTTGTTGCCGGTCTTTGTGCAACTCGGACAGACTCGCCGCAAAGGGCCTCGGCTGGGTACGCAGCCTGTACACCGCCACAGCCGCTGCGGCCAGACCGGTCGCCAGGAAGAACCCTGTCAGCAGGCCCAACACCAGCAGGCGGTGCGTATCCCAGAAGGTAACCACGAGCAGCATCGCTGCCAGCACCACGCCCACGCCGACGAGAAACAGGGCCGCCAACACCAAGATCAGCTGCGTGAGGAGTTGTGCCCGTTGTTCCTCGAGGTCGACGGACAACAGCTCGAGGCGCGTATGCGCAATGCCGACCAGCGTGGCCGCAAGGCTCGTCAGCGACCCCAGCAGCCCCTTGCCGGCACCGGGTACCTGTTCTGTCATAGTGCGCGCCGACTAACGTCGGCCACCGCTGAGCAGACCCAGCAGCAGACCGACACCGGCTGCAATGCCAATGGCACCCCACGGATGTTCGCGGACATAGTCATCGGTGGCCCTGGCCGCCTCTCTGGTCCTTGCCAACAGCGCCGCCTGCTCTTCCACCATCCTGGCTTTGGCCGCCTGGATGGATTCCTGCACCTTGGCGCGCACCTCGGCCACCTCCTGGCCACCCTGGTTGACGGTCGCTTTCAGCAGTGCTTCCGCATCTGCCACCACCGCTTTGAAATCGGCGATCAATTGTTCCCGTGTGACATCCTCAGATGACCTTTCCATAGCCTTCTCCGTTGATCGTTTCCCATACTGCCAATAACACAGGGATTACTCCCATCCATGCATCGTGCCCTTAGTATAGGTGAAGCCACCATACATCAACCCCACGATACCGGTCACAAACAACGCCTCGAAGGAGCGGGCGGGATTACTGCATAGGAAACATGCCCGCACCAAACAGCCCGAGCAAACCAATGACAATCAGATAGATAGCAACGATGTAGTTCAGCAGCCGCGGCACGAGCAGAATGAGGATACCCGCGATCAGCGCAACCAGGGGGCCGATACTCAACGTCATATTCATGTTCATGGCCATCTCCTTGGGTTTGGGGGACGGGGTGGGGGCATCATTATTCCAGCCTCGACTGCGTGATCCCGGCGGTCGTCGCTCGGTGGCATGGCGCGGCCCCCTGTATCAGGATAGAAGTCGTCGACGGGCATGAGGATACTATAGCCGCTGTGCTGGCAGAGGGGTGCGACCGGAAGATGGTCATTATGATGAAATGATGGTGCGGGATGGATACTTATCGTACAACCGGGCTTACAACCTCCGATCAGTTTGCTTGACCTTCGCGTTGGACGATACCTACACTATCGGGCTGATTCTCCAGCCAGAATTCATCGGTTATCGATGCCCCTTCAGAACAAGCCCATCGTCTTCTGTGATTTTGATGGAACGATTACGCAGCAAGATACCTTCTTTCGCGTATTTCAAACGTTCATTCCCGATGTCGCCGCCACTATCTGTCCGGCCATCGGCCGTGGAGATATCAGCCTCCGGGTTGGCCTCGAGCAACTGATCTCACATCTGCGGACGGCGGATGTGGAACGGATCACCGCCTTGATCTCGGCGCAACCGCTGCGCCCGGGATTCGAAGCATTCCTCGAGTATCTATCGACCAACAAAATCGCGTTTATCGTCGTATCGAGCGGCCTCCGTTTCGCCATCGAGAAACGATTGGCACCCTACCGCCCATTGATTCACAGTATACATGCCCTGGACGTCGACTTGAGTAGCCCCTTCATGCGCGCCGTCATCTCACATAACGATGCCGGAGAAGCCGTGAAAAAGGCCGACGTTCTGATCCGTCACCCGGCCAGCACACGCATCGTGATTGGAGATTCCATCTCGGACTATACGATGGCTATGCAGGCTGATTACCTGTTCGCCCGGGATCGCCTGTTCGACTTTGCTGTTCGTAACGACCTGACTGCAGAATACTTCGATGACTTTTATGACATACTCCAAAAACTTCCGAGTATGACATTTCATGTTGCGGGGAAATAGCTGACATTACGCGCGCTACGGACTCCCGGCCATCAGGCGGTAGAGCCAATGCTTGTCAGATTGGCCGGGACAGGTTGATCTTCACCCTCCCCACCGGCACCACCGTCAATACCGGGCATCGCTCGGGTGGCATTGATGACCACCAGGATACTGCTGGCCGACATCAACAGAGCCGCTACCAAAGGAGTGAGATAACCCATCATGGCGAGCGGGATCGCCACACCATTATACGCAAGCGACCAGCCGAGACTTTGTCGAATACGTGTCCGGGTAACCCGTATGTAGTCGATCGCGTATAACACACGCTCCAGCTGCTTTCCGGGGATGACGATATCTGCTGCCTCGGCGGCCAGCGCCGTAGGTGCCCCGAAGGCGATACCCAGGTCCGCTTCTGCCAAGGCTGGCGCATCGTTGCTGCCGTCGCCGATCATCGCTACGGTCCCCGCTGTTTTGAGCTGCCGGATGATCGCCGCTTTGGCCTCGGGAGGCACACCGGCGTGTACTTCATCGACATGTGCCTGATAGCCGCTGGGTCGTTCAGCACCCGTCAACAGCACCAGCCGACCGTGTCTGCGCAGTCGTTTTGCGACCTGCTCCCAGTTTGGGCGGGCGCGATCACGCGTTACGATGGCGCCTTCAACGCGGTTATCCCAGCCCACATAAGACACCACGCCCTCGCCGTGAAGGCCCTGTGATACTTGCGTAGCAAGCGCCTCTGGAATCGTCCAGCCCAGGGTCGCAAACAAGACCCGGCTGCCTACCGCCACACGCCGGCCATCCAGTGTGCCCAGCACGCCACGACCGGGATGGATTTCGATGTCGCTGGCGGTGGCGGGACTTGCATCCAGTTGTGCGATGGCCTTGGCAACGGGGTGGCTGGAGTGCTGCTCCACCGCTGCGGCGTACGTGCCGACTGCGGGTGAACCGATCACTGTCACGACGGACATGTCGCCAGTGGAAAGTGTCCCCGTCTTGTCAATGGCGATCACATCGAAGTCCGGTGCTTTCTCGAACAGATCCGCACTGGTCACGATGATGCCGTTGTGGAGGCCCGCACCAATCGCCGTCGCGGTGGTCAGCGGGATTGCCAGCCCAAAGGTGCACGGGCAGGAAACGATGAGCGTTGCCAGGCTTGCCAGCAACGCCTTCTCCATTGGTGCCCCACTCAGGTGGAAAAAGAGTCCTACCAGCGCCGCCAGTACCAATACGATCGGGACGAACACCCGTGACAGCCGATCGATACGTGCCTGCATGCCGGTGCGGGAGCTTTGTGTATTCCAGAGGATATGCGCCAGATCCGCCATCCGGCTCTCCACCTGTGCCCCGATCTCGATCTCCAAATCACCTTCGAGCAGCGCGCTACCACCAATGACCTTCTCACCGATACTGCGCGTGATCGGCAGTGGCTCACCGGTCATCAATGCTTCCGAGACAGCGCCCTGACCACTGCGGACCACACCATCTACGGGTATGGTCTCTCCCTGTTGCACGGCAACGCGATCTCCGGGCTGGAGCTCATCGATGTTGCAGACTGTATATTCACCATCCCGACACACCCGGGCCGTCGGCGACCACGCCTCCATGATGGCATTGAGCGTCTCCGTCGCGCGCAGGCGTACACGGCGCTCAAAAAATCGACCCGCGGTTATCACTGCGATCAGCGTACCCGCCACCTCGAAATAGAGATCTATCGGGTCATAGAACAGCTGCACCACGCTATAGCTGTAGGCGGACAAGAAGGACAGTGCGAGCAGGCAATCCATATTGAGCATGCCAACACGGATACCCGTCCAGGCACCACGCAATATCGGCAATGCAACATAGAAGACCAGGATCGAAGTGAAGACCAGCAGCGCCAGCGGCGCCATTTTGAAAGCCAGCCACTGGATCGCCTCATAATCTGCATGGACGGCGAAACCGGCATGGATGGGGTAGATGAACAACAATGACAGCATCATCACGGCAGCGGCCAGACCGCCACCGCTCACCAGGCGCAGCAGGTCCTGGCTTTCGTCGTACTCGGGCGCGCCTTCGCTGCGCAGTCGTGCACGATAACCATAACGGCTCAGAAGTGACGGTAGAGCGGATTCCTGGATCTGCTGAGGATCGTAGGTGATCCTTGCCGTCGAAGTCGCGTAACTCGTACTCGCCGCCAGAATCCCGGGAGTATCAAGGGCAATCTTCTCTGTCAGGATCTCACAGGAGGCACAATGCATACCCTCGATCCACAGGTAGGCATCCAGACCCGGTCGGGTAGCGGCAGTGGAGCGGCTGGCGTCCTGTCTTGCGGCAAAAATGCCAGCGCCGAAATGCCGATATACCTCGCGACATGCGAAGCAGCAGAATTCATGCTCACCATCACGCAGTGGCGGCTGGGGTGTAGGCAGTCCACATAGCTTGCAAGGCATGAGGACCCTCTTATGCATGCAGCTTCGATCCAGGATACGGGGGGCCCCGTAACCCGCGAAGCGTCCGCATTGCTGCGGACGCTTCCTTGGGATACCACCACTCAGGCGGGTACTGTGGTCTGCTCGCCACCAAATGACGTCGTCGTGATCTCTCTGGATTTCATCAGGTTGTACGTATAGACGACCAATGATGCGCCCAGAATCAGCCCGAAGACGACGATGAGGTTACCGTAGAGCATCCACCCCTCCTGGTTCCAGTCGGCGTACCGCTTCGGCATCCCGGCCGCACCGGCTGCCAGCATGGTCACCGCCGCGCCGACACCGCCGACGAAGAATAGCCGGATGAACCAGTTACCAAGCGCGGGGTCGAGCCTGCGACCGGTCATCACTGGGTAGTGGTGATACAGGATACCCAGCCAGCCGACGGACATTGACACGATCACCGTCATGGTATGGCCGGTCTGCCACACCGTTCCATGCAGCTGGTAATGCCAGGCGATATTTGACGTCACCATCGCACTGGCGCCGTCCAGGGTATACAGCGCCCAACCGGCCAGCGCCGCGATGATGGCGGGCTCTCTCTTCAGGCCGTGCTGCCAGATCGTGGCAAAGATGGTGAAGATGCTGACCGCCGCGCCAACGCCGGTGGCCCAGCTCATCAGGTTACCCCAGTAGGACAAAATCGACGGTTGGTTGGGACCGAGGGTGATGAAATGATGCAGGAAAGAAGTGACCGATGTGACGAACAGAAGCCAGAGTGCGAGATTGGCAAGTTTGTCGCTGTACAGCTTGCGCGAACCGTCGGCGAGGTACAACGGCAGCGTCGCGTAGATCGCGCTAATGATCATAATCGCCATTGCTTCCATCAGATTATGAGCAAAGATATAAAAGCTGTACTGAAATACCACCGGCTCGAATGCCCAGCCCACCAGGGTCATGGGGAGGATTTTATACAGTCCAAGCATGAATGCCGTACCAGTCACCGTCAGCGGCAGGCCGGATACCAGCAAAATGAATGCGGCGAGTGCCATACCCAGCATACCGGGATCGCTGACCTTCCGCTCCGACAAGATCAACTCCTCCCGCTTCTGCCCGAAGAACAGCATCTTGATAAGCATGAGCGGATAGAACCAGATCATGCATGCGAGCATCAGATAAATGCCGGTGAAGCCGACCACTACCGAACTCATGCTCCACATCCCCATCTCTGCACCAACCATAGGCAGTGGGTACATGACGACCATGCTGACCTTCAGCCCCATCAGGACGGCGACCGTAAAGAGGGCCGCCCCCACGTTCATGGTGAAGAACACCATGGCGGCGAGCCATCCGGTAATCGGCTTTCCGACGCAGCCACCCGAGCGATGCAAACCGACCCCCATCATGAGCTGGAATGAGAACGGAAATGCGAGGGCTGCCCCGTGGAGCGTAAGACTGGTATAGAACAAGTCTGAGTTGAGATCGAATATCTGCGTGGCCGGCATGACGAAGCCGAGCAGGCCGGCGACACCCAGCCAGATGAAGGATGCCATGATCATCAGCGATGGCCAGGCATTGATGTCCTCCAGGCCGGTACTCTTGTCGACCGCGAAAATCTTGCCGAAGATCGGTGTCTTTTGAAGTATGGTACTTGCAACGGTGCTCATATCGTTTCCCCCTCCGCTTCGCAGCAGATGCGCTTAGTTGCTCGCGACAACAGTCAATTCATCCAGCATCGCATGATGGGCGATGCCACAATATTCGAGACACCGCACCTTGTAGGTCCCCGGATCTGTGAACGTATGCACCACCTGCGTCGGGTTGGTCAGACCCGGCATGAGGATCATGGTGAACAGCATGCGCCCATCCGGGTGGTATACGGCGAAACCGTGCTGGGTATCAGTACTCTTGCCGGAAAAACGGACCGGAAAGCCGGCGATGATCTTGCGATCGGAAATGTCATAGGCCCAGGATTGGGCGCTCACATTGATTTCCTGAACCGGTTCGCCCGTGGTGGCTGCATGCGCTGTGGCAATGGTAGGCATGAACTTGAGACTGGCGAGATTCACTCCGACGAAGACCACGAAGACCACTGTCAGCCACACCCCCTCGTAGCGCGACAGAGTACCCCGGGATACTTTGCTTGTCCGGGGCCCCTTCCTGCCAACGATGTACACGAACATCAGTGCGAACGGGCCAATCATGAACAGCACCATCCAGAACGCACCCCATGATGAAAACAGCCAGTCCAGCATAGCGATCACCTCCTCAATATGGGTCCCACGTACAAATCTCTAACCTACGCAGAGCGTGAGCTTGTGCTCGCCGCTTGCTGGCTCATCCCTACCTTACTATGGTGCTTCGACCATAAGGTGGTAAGGCATCCGGGACAATTAGGACATCCACCTAGTTCGGAGGAGGATTTCCCCCAGAGATCTGCTGCACAGCACACCCGGGATGGGTCAATACCTCGAATCCCTATAAGCTGTGTTTATAAGAATCAATTTGCCCCCCCTTTTTTAACTGATGGCGGCGGCAGGGTCGAGACGTTCAAGGCCGGCTTCGGGTTCCAGGTGTGACCCTGTCCCCGACTATGAGCATGCGCCCAATCCCGCGAAAGATCGGTCTTGATACCCGGCACTCCACGGTGGAGACCGGCAATGATATTGAGTCGGTAATCCGTCGACCGGCTGCGCCACCTACGGTGTGTTCACCCGCAGCTGCATCGATAACTTCACCAGATCGGCCAGCGACTTCGCGTGGAGTTTCTCCATGACTTTGGCACGATGAGCCTCGACCGTTTTTGAACTCAGCTCCAGTGTGTAGGCGATGGCCTTGTTCGACATTCCCTCTGCCACCAGATCGAACACCTCGCGTTCGCGCGGGCTCAATGTCGAGATCAGCTCCGTGATTTCCACCTGCTTCGCAACCTTCCCACGTTGCTCGGCGTCAAAGATGATCGCTCTCTGTATTTTGTCGAGCAGCTCCTGATCGCGGAATGGTTTTTCCACGAAGTCGAAGGCGCCGACCTGGATTGCCCGTACCGCCATTTTCACATCGCCGTGTCCGGTAACGAAAATGATCGGCACATGATAGGCATAACGTTTCGCCAACTGCTCTTGCAGCTCCAAACCGCTCAAGCCTGGAATACGCACATCCAGCAGCATGCAACCCGGTGTCGTCTCTTCGTATGTGTCGAGAAAGGTCTGTGCGGAAGTAAACAGCTCCACTTTAAGTTTTACTGCCTCGATCAACCACCGCAAACTGCGTGCCACTGCAGGGTCATCGTCAATAATAAATACCGTAGGCTCGCTCATCACCGACGTACTCATGCACATGTGCCCTCAATGATAAGATGCACGTCGTTCCGCACCGATATACTCAACCGCATGTGTCCGCAAAGAGAAGGTGAAGGTCGCTCCACCCTCGGATTGGGGCAGCACCTGTAATTTTCCTCCATGAGATTCCATGATCGAACGACTGATGGACAACCCCATGCCCACGCCCTCACTCTTTGTCGTGAAGAACTGGTCGAATATCCTGCCTGCTACCAAGCGGTTGATCCCTGGCCCCGTATCGCTCACTTCCACCAGAACATAGTCTGACTCACCCTGCTTTGTGGTAATGGTAATATGACGTAGCGATGATTTTGACTCTACCATCGCCTCCACTGCATTACGCACCAGATTGCAGACTACCTGTTCTATCATGATGGCATCGGCTTTGACCTGCGGTAGGTCATCCGATAATATGAGGGTCACCTGCACGCCTTCCTGGCGTGTTTCCAGCTCGATGAACTTGTCCACACTGCGGATGATCTGGTTGATATTGGCGGGGACGATCCGCGGCTCACTCTTTCTCACGAAATCGCGTACATGCCGCATAATCTCCCCAGCACGCTCCGCCTGCTCACACACCTCTTCCAGCGGCTCGATCAATTCTGCCGGCGTCATCTCGCCAGAACGCAGCCGGCGGATACAACCGCGGGTGAAATTGGCAATCGCCGCCAGCGGTTGATTGAGTTCATGCGCCAGGCCGGTCGCCATTTCACCCATAGTGGACAGTCTTGCGACGCGCGCCAGTTCCAACTGATGTTGGCGTGCCTGATCCATCGCCCATTTATGTTCCGTTATATCGCGTGTGATACCCAGCAGGGCATACACATCGCCTCCTTCATGGCGCAGAGGTACCGCGTGCGTCTCCATCCAGCGGACCCTTCCCTTGAGTGTGATCGACTTGAACTCGTAGACAAGCGATTCACCAGCGAAGACCCGCTGTAGATTCTCCTTGTAGCAAGCGACAAAATCGGGCGCTACGACGGTATAAATCGGCTTGCCAACGATCTCTCCGGGAGAGCCTGCATCGAGCAGACGGAGCCCGGCTGGATTGATCTCTAGGACGGTGCCATCGCGGGCCTGCAGTTTTACACACTCTGGCTCTGATTCGATGATCGCCTTCAGGCGCATCTCACTTTCTTGGAGCCGTTTGGTTATTTTCCGCTGCGTGATCTCATCGGCCTGTATCGATTGCTGCAGTTCGCGATGCTTGAGCAGTAGCACCATAAACGCAACAACTACCATGGTCACGACCCAACCCAATACGACTATGCTCAGCAGGAATATTTCATGTGTCATGATCATTTCCTGATTGCTGGTTCCCGCACCAGGGCATCACATTTTCAGTATGTACCCCGCCACCTTCACTCTTGCAGCCGTTTGGTTGTTTCCCGCTGCGTGATCTCGCTGGCCCGCATCGATTGCTCCAGCTCACGGTACTTGCTCAGTAGCACGAAAAACACAACAACGAGCATGGTCACGATCCAACCCAGTACGAGGATACTGAACAGAGATATGTCATGTGTCATAGTCATTTCCTGATTGCTGGTTTCCGCACCAGGGCAACATATTTTCAGCAGGTGCCCCACCACCTTCACTATGTCTGTTTTCCGTGACTGCCCATCCGGGTTATCACTATGATATGAACACGATCAAAGACCCGGTTGTCTGGCCCACATTGGTCATACAGATCTACAGACCCGGGTATGCAACGATCTGCCAATGCACGCTGCATGCCATGATTGGAACCTGGTCCATCACAAGACTACTCCGAATGAGGAATCTTTGATAATGGGATGTCACGGGCATGCGGTTCGCTGGCCCCCCGCGTGCTGCAGGTGCTTTCCCGGTGAGGGATAGCCGAACGGCCAAAGCGGCCCCTGCCGACATCTCTCCTGACAGAAGGGGGTCCACGCCTGAGCCATGCATGCTGCGCTGACAGGGCGCGATACACGTCCCGGTCTCCTGCAAACAAGCCACACACGGAACTCGTGTAACTATCTATTTCTATTGAGCTCTATAAAGCGTGCTGCCCAGCCTCGATCCCGATCGTGGCCCGCGGCTTCGAGCCGAACGCCATGCACGGCCGGCCGTGATCGAGAGACAGTGAGCAAGACCTTACGTGGCCGCCGATCGGAAGCGTTGCCCGCCGAAACTCACTCGTGGGATGGATTGCCTGGAACGCGGCCCTGGTGGACGTCGCGCGCGGGCAATGCCTCACGATGTTTCAATACGATCATTCCAGCGCATTGTCGGGCACGGCTGCATTAGCCGTTTCTAATAAGGCACGTAATGATCCACCAGCAATGCTGTGAACAAGAGTGACAGGTAGGAAATAGAGTAGCGGAAGGCGCCACGGGCTGCGGCATCGCTGTAGTTACGTCTGAGGTTCCATGCCTTAACCGTGTATATGCTGCTCAGGGTTGCCGCGGCTGCCAAGTACAACCAGCCACTCATGCCGGTAACGAAAGGCAGGATAGAGACAAATCCAAGCACTACGGTGTAGGCCAGAATATAGTTCAGCGTGTACGAGAATCCCCGTACTACCGGCAGCATGGGAAAACCTGCACGCGAGTAATCTTTGACCCGATAGAGGGCCAGCGACCAGAAATGCGGCGGCGTCCAAAGAAAGATAATCAGAAACAGTATCCACGCCTGATACGGCACATCACCTGTGACGGCTGCCCAGCCGAGTACCGGTGGCATCGCACCGGACGCCCCTCCGATAACGATATTCTGCGGGGTGAGCGGCTTCAAGATCACCGTATAGATGATTGCATAGCCCACAAATGTACCCGCTGTCAGCCACATGGTCAGCGGATTGACGAGATAGTACAGGGTCCCAAGCCCCGCTACCGAGGTTACGCTCAAAAAGATCAGCGCCTCGGATGAACACACATCGCCGCGTGGTAATGGACGGCCGCGGGTTCTTGCCATGAGTGTATCGATCTGCCTTTCGATGAGACAGTTCAACGTCGCGGCGGAACCCGCAACCAAGGCGATGCCCAGGGTGGCTGCGAGCAGCAGTGGAAGGGGCACCATCCCCTCGGTGGAAACCAGCATGCCAATCACTGCACAGAATACGATCAGCA
This sequence comes from Gammaproteobacteria bacterium, assembly GCA_019911805.1. NCBI lineage: Bacteria > Pseudomonadati > Pseudomonadota > Gammaproteobacteria > Gammaproteobacteria bacterium. The sequence continues at coordinate 201,907 of JAIOJV010000077.1, read as the reverse complement.
GAACGACACGCGGCTTGGCGAGACGAAGGTAACTCTTCAGGATGATGCCGGGGCGCCCCCCGGCTAGAGCCGCTTTATCCATGTGGGCTTCGACCTCGAAAGTCCGGAGACTTCAGTCTATTCAGCCCGGGCACTTATTCAATAAGTAAATACGATGGGGCCATTAGGTAAATATCCCCGGGGCGCAATTGTGAGTACTTTTTCCATCTCAGGTCTGTCGCCCCTATACCGGCAAGCTGTCGCAAAGCCTTGGCACATATTCTGCTTGCAGGCACTCCATTGCTTGGCTGCATGCCTCTCAGGAGTCTCCGCTGACGATATTGCAGAGTTCTGTCGTCATCAATCCATCCGGCAGTCAAACAAGTCTCCTCCCTTTTACCGCCAACCTGCTTGGCGGTTTTTTTTGTCCCCATTTCTGCAGCGACCGCCACCCCGCGCTACCGTGCGCGCTGTAACAGAACTGTCGCACAGCGTATCGCAACCAACACATTATTGATCTCTTTCGTCACATCACGAGCTTCCCAGCCCGCCGTACTGCAACCCCACATCTGGCCAAAGCATCCGTCGAAACGCCCGCACTGCCAGCCGCGATTCTCCCGGAACCAGCCTAAATAACCTTTTTATTAACAAGGTGTTATGGGGCATATAGGTACACCTGCCGGCACCCGTTTGAATATCTTCTCTTTATACCCACATAAATTGGCATAGAACATGCCCCATTCCTTCTGTCGCCCCGAACGACAGCGTGAAACTTCGAGGACGCGACAGTCGAGGGCGCACGCCCATGCCCTCCCCCCAAGACACAGCCACCACCGACATCGATAGGGAGAACACCCATGCCCCAATCCCAACTCAAGGCAACGCTCAGCGCGACCATGGAATCATTCACCGCAAATCCTGACGGTGCAAAACTCGTATTCAGCGCCAAGACCAAGCTGGAGAATGGTGTTAGTTGCAGTGCGAAGGTGCGCAACTTCATGCCGATCGCAACCGATGAGCCACCGGAACTCGGCGGAAAAGACAGCGCCATGAATCCTGTGGAACTCGTCCTCTGTGCGCTGGGGACCTGCCAGGAAGTCATGTATTCAGCGTACGCCGCCGTGATGGGCATCGAACTCGAAAGCGTTGAAGTGGACGTTCGTGGCTATCTCGATGCGCGCGGTCTGTTTGGTATGGCGGACGTCTTTCCTGGATACGACAAGATCCGCTATGAGACGCGCATCACCAGTTCCGCCGATCCGCAATCCATCAAGAATCTGATCGATGCAGTCGAGTCTCATTGCCCCGTCATGGACACCATCGTCCGCCCCGTGGCAGTCACTGGAAAGTCCTTCTTGAATGGCAATCCGGTGCACACGACAGCGGCTACTGGTGAGTCTGGCAACAAGGCCACTGCGCCGTCCACCGCCAGCTAGCTACAGGGCTTGTGTGCTATCGATAACATGCTCTGTCTGCGGGCATGGCCAGGATATGAACAAGCATCCCATAAGATAGAAACGATCTCGAAGGAGAATTTGATGAAATCCACCCGACTGAAGCTGTTGGCGGCCTGCGTCAGTGCCGCCGTCTTGTCACCCGCAGCACAGGCCGGACCACATGGGTTCGATGCACACAATACCCTTGCGCCCGCCTCCGGCGCCCTTGCCGGGACAAGCATTGCCAAGCCCCAGGACACGGTATCCGCCGTATTTGGAAACCCGGCTACCTTGACCCAGTTCAAGGGAACGCAGTTCACCTTCGGCGGGACCTTCTTCAAACCGACGGTAAAGCTGACCCACGACGGCAGCGTCACCGGCACCGCGTTCAACGGGACATCCGGCACCGATATCTTCCCGGTACCGGAGATTGCGGTAACCCAGGATCTGAGCGGCCTCGGTATGCCTGCCACCCTGGGCCTGGGCATAACGGCGCTCTCCGGACTGGGCTCCGAGTTTCGCGGTACGGCCGGGAGCCTCGGTGCCGGCGGCGAGTCTGTAACCCTGGGTATCAATGCCGGCCTCGGCTATGCGGTGACGGACAATCTGTCCGTCGGCGGCGCCGCGACGATAAGCTTTTCCGAACTCGACATCGGGCTTTCATCCTCCAGCGCCATGACCCACGATCTCGGTATTCGTGGGACCCTGGGCGCAACCTATGCGGTCGGCGACACCACCATCGGTGGCTTCTATCAGACGGCACTGAAGCATGATTACGACAATATGGTCGAGACGGCCCCGGGGATCTATGCAAACGTGGCCATCGAACAGCCGGCCAATATCGGCATCGGGATCGCCAATAGCAGCCTGCTGGGCGGTGACCTGCTGCTCATGGCGGACATAATCCACAAGTACTGGCGTGATGCGGATTTCTGGGGTGATCTCTATGACGACCAGACCGTGTACTCTGTCGGTGCCCAGCTGACCCGAGGCAAGGTGAAATACCGTATCGGCTATGGCTATGCGAAAGAACCCACACGCGCGGATGCCCATGCCCCCCTCGGCCCCCTGACCCAGATCAACAGCGCGTACGGCGTGATACCCCTGTCCGATCCGGTCGTACAATACCTGCAGGCCACACAGGCGGCGGTACTCTACGAACACCGGCTGACCGCCGGCGTGGGTATCGACGACGTCCTGATGCCTGGGCTCACGCTGGACCTCGCCGGCGGTTACGAATTCAAGGAAGACCGCGATTACGGTACGGGTTCACTGCCGGGTGGCGGCCATACCCATGCGGAGACCAAGGCCTGGCAGGTTGGATTTGCGCTTACCTGGAAGTTCCTGTAAGCCATCCCGAGGCATTACCCACTGAAACCGGTAACAGGAGGCTGTTACCGGTTTTTTGTTACTGCCGTCTCATGGCTTTTATCCTGAAGCAATTCATTTCAGCCACGGAAGTACACGGAAGTAAAACCGCGTTGCCAAGCTCTGCCTCTGTACCTGGCGAATGCCGCAGGCTGTTGAAGCAGATGATCTCATCCGTGTTTTTCCGTGTGCTTCCGTGGCCAATGTATTTTTTTGTGGCTGTCGCCGGCCCGTAAGCCACCACCTCCGCGTCTGCTCAAGCCGGAATATCTGGATTGGTGCGATTTCATTTGCGAGACACTCGATTGCGTCACCTGATCCAATACCAAACCGTTCGCATTGCCGCTTGGACACACTGCGTCGTTTACGACACACCCCGACATGCCATGTGGCACGACTGTCACGGCCAGATCGGCCCAATCGCACGTGCGATCATCTCCTTCCGCACTGGTACGAAATTTGCCTTCCCCCCTAGTGAAACATTCCAGTGAACCATTTACGGCCCTGAGGCGATCCGCATGGCAAAACGACTCGTAATCCTGGGCGCAGGACCGGCTGGCTACGTCGCCGCCCTGAAGGCCAGCGCTGGCGGCTTGGATGTTACTTTGATCGGCACCCATGACACCGGCGGCACATGCCTCCAACGCGGTTGCGTTCCCACCAAAACGCTCGTCTCGAGTTGCGACGTGTTGGATAAAATCCAGCGTGCCGATCAATATGGTATCCACGTGAACGGAACTGCCACCCCTGATTGGCCCAGCCAGCAGCGACGCATGGCCAAGGTGGTTGCCACGATGACCGGTGGCATCACCGGTCTGCTGACGCAGAGGGGTGTAACACAGATCCCCGGCTACGCGCGCTTCGTCGACCGACACACGGTGGAACTGACCGACTCCACCCGGCTCCACGCGGACTACTTCCTGATCTGTACAGGGTCTGCGCCGTTGCAGCCATCGCTGTTTCCCTTCGACGGCGAGCGTGTCGCGGTCAGTGACGATGTCCTGAAATGGGACCATCTGCCGAAGTCGCTGGTGATCGTCGGAGGCGGCGTCATTGCCTGTGAGTTCGCCTTCATCTTCCAGATGCTCGGAGTGGATGTCACCGTCATCGAGGCAACGGACAGGCCGCTTCCTGGAGAAGATCGCGATATATCCATGCTGATGGCCAGAGAGATGCGCAAGCGGCGAATCCGTTTCGTGCCTTCCGCGATGGTCGACCACGTGGAGCTGCAGGCCGATTCAGTAGTCTGTCACCAGAATGGAAGCCAGCTCGCCGCTGCCGAGCGCGTGCTCGTAGCCATCGGGCGACGACCGCATACGGAAGGACTCCAGCTGGAAGCGGCAGGAATCCGTACCGGGGGGCGTGGCGAGATCGAGGTTGATGGTGTCATGCAGACATCGGCTTCAGCCATCTACGCCGCCGGTGACGTTACCGCTCAGTTGATGCTGGCTCATATGGCGTATGCACAAGCAGGCGTGGCAGTAGATCACATGCTGGGCAAGAAACCGCACGGCCTCTTGACGGATAATATCCCACGCGTCACATTCACTCATCCGGAGGTGGCGAGTGTTGGCATCACCGAACAGACTGCCCGCGACCGTGGGCTGAATGTCCTGTGTGGCACATTCGACTTCCGTGCCCTTGGCAAGGCACACGCCATGGGAGAACTCGTGGGCACGGTGAAGGTAGTGGGTAATGCGGCCAACCGACAACTGCTGGGTGTTCACATGATGGGTGCGCATTCAGCCGAAATGATCCATGAGGCCGTCATCGTCCTGAATCGTGGCGGTACAGTCGACGAAATCTGTTCGACCGTACACGCCCACCCTACCCTCTCCGAGGCTATACTGGAGGCAGCCGAAGCCGTCTTCGGAGCCGCTACCCACAAACCATTTCAAGCACTGGCATCACAGGACATCGCTCATGACAATCCCGGAAGACTTGCTGTATAACACAGGGCACTTGTGGTGCAGGTGCGAACAGGAGGGCCTCTATCGCATCGGAGTCTCCCACCACGCCCAGTCCAGCCTTGGGGAAATTGCCTACGTCGAGTTACCGGACCCTGGCGCGACGATCGTACAGAACGAATCGTTCGGCGCGATCGAGTCGATCAAGGTGGTGAACGAACTCATGTCACCTCTCAGTGGCACCGTGGTGGAGATTAACGATAATCTTCGCACTACTCCGACGCTGGTGAACGAGACCCCTTACAACGATGGCTGGATGCTGCTTGTCAGAGTCGACGACGACACCCAGCTGACCATTCTCATGAACAGCGGGGACTACAGCGCATTCATACGCTGAAGGCACCCCTGTCTGCGCGGCGCGCTTGGCGAGCACCTGTCACCCGGGGAGGGTTTTCACGCTGCCCCTGGGTTTCAAACTTTCACGGTGTGCTACGAGGGCTTCGTAGACGAATGTTGTGAGGCCGCTGCCGCCAACACCCTTGCTGTCGATATGCTCTAAAAGCAACTGGCGCATACGCGGGTCCCAGGATCGACGCAGGTGGTCGGCGGTATCATGCCTCGCCTGATCGAGGTCGGGCATTGTTTCGAAGAACGCCCCTATCTGGTTTGCCATTGTCACGAGACTTTCGACCTTCATGGTTCGGCTCCATACACCAGGCGTTCATGTAATCTTTCCGGATGGCTATAGACGACGAAACAATCATCCCGCGCAAAGCCCACCAGGGTTACATTGGTCTCTTCTGCAAGACGGATGGCCAATGCCGTTGGCGCCGATATCGCTGCTAAAAAGCCGATCCCGACACTGGCTGCCTTCAATACCATTTCGTAGCTCGCACGGCTGGTCACCAGGAGACCCCCCTGGTTGAAATCGCAGCGGGAGCGCGTCAGCGCGCCGATCAATTTATCCAATGCATTGTGCCGCCCCACGTCTTCACGGATCAGGCCCAGCCGACCCTGGCTATCCAACCAGCCTGCCGCATGCGTCGCGCCGGTGTTCTGCATCAGAATCTGACCCGCACGCAGCTGTTCGAAGCCGCTACGCAACGACCTCGGTCGGTGCCGGCTCACACTGGTCACGGCTGCGGGTACACGGTACACCTGCTCGAGGGATTCTGCGCCGCAGAGGCCGCAACCCGTCCTGCCGACGAGCGAACGACGCCGCTCCTTCAGGCTTGCAAAGGCCCTTGCCGCGATGTGCAGCCGCACCGAAATACCATGCTCCCGAGCCTCGATCTCTATATCATAGAGTTCACTGAGGTCAGTGACGATGCCCTCAGTGAGACTGAACCCAATCGCAAAATCCTCCAGGTCGGCGGGCGACGCCAGCATGACGGCATGCGTGGTGCCGTTGTACTCGAGCGCCACCGCCTCCTCTTCGGCGACCTGTTCGGCCACCTGCCGGCTCCGGCCATTGGACCAGCGGCTCACTTCAAAACCAGTGAACGTCTTGTGATCCATCTCCAGAGTCTGCAGCCTGTGTGCCACAACGCATTCCATGGCCAGTCAGCTCGTCACAGAGGTTGCCGGCTCGGATTCCGCCGGAAGCAGTTCCAGCTGCTGTCGGTTGAACTCTGCGCGGGTACGCTGCCACTCAGACAGCTGCTCTACGGCCTTTACCTGCACCGCGGTCACTTTGTATTCCGGGCAGTTGGTCGCCCAATCTGAATTATCCGTGGTAATCACATTGGCGCCACATTCGGGAAAATGGAACGTAGTATAAACCACACCAGGCTGCACCCTCTCGGTGACGTCCGCTCGCAGGACCGTCCGGCCCACCCGCGACTCTATGCCGACCCAGCCCCCATCCACGATACCGCGCTCCTCGGCATCGTGTGGATGTATTTCCAGGAGATCTTCATTGTGCCAGCGATTGTTATCGGTCCGGCGCGTCTGTGCACCCACGTTGTACTGCGTAAGAATACGACCTGTGGTCAGGATCAATGGATACTTCCGGGTCACCTTCTCGTCTGATGGGACGTACTGCGTAATGATGAACTTGCCTTTACCGCGCACGAACTCATCGACATGCATGACAGGCGTGCCGTCTGGCGCCGCATCATTGCACGGCCACTGCACGCTCCCCAGCCGATCGATCTTCTCGAAACTTACACCATTGAACGTCGGCGTCAGTGCAGCGATCTCATCCATGATCTCGGCTGGATGCGTATAGTTCATGGGATAGCCAAGCGCATTGGACAGGGCCATGGTGACCTCCCAGTCGGCCAGGCCTGCCTTTGGCGGCATGACCTTGCGTATGCGGGATACCCGCCGTTCCGCGTTGGTGAAGGTTCCGTCACGCTCCAGAAAGGATGATCCCGGCAGAAATACGTGCGCGTACTTCGCGGTCTCATTCAAGAAGAGATCCTGTACCACGATACATTCCATCGCCGACAGCGCAGCGGTCACGTGCTGTGTGTTGGGGTCCGACTGGGCGATGTCCTCTCCCTGACAGTAAAGCCCCTTGAAGTGGCCACCCAGGGCCGCATCGAACATGTTCGGGATACGCAGGCCGGGCTCATCTTGCAGCGTCACACCCCAGGCCTGTTCGAATTGTCGCCGGGTGTCATCATCGGAGATATGGCGATAGCCTGGAAGCTCATGCGGGAACGAACCCATATCGCAGGAGCCCTGCACATTGTTCTGTCCGCGCAGGGGATTCACGCCTACACCGTCCCGGCCGATATTGCCGGTCGCCATCGCCAGGTTTGCGATCCCCATGACCATGGTGGATCCCTGCGCATGTTCAGTGACGCCCAATCCATAATAGATCGCCGCGTTGCCGGCCGATGCATACAGACGTGCCGCGGCGCGCAATTCCTCAGGGGCAACACCGGTAACGTCTGCGAGCGCCTCCGGCGAATTCTGTGGACGTGCCGCAAACTCCCGCCAGCTTTGAAACGATTCCTGGTCACAGCGCTGTGCCACGAACGCCTCATCGACCAGGCCTTCCGTCACGATCACGTGTGCCATGGCGCTGATCAAGGCGACATTGGTACCAGGGCTTACCTGGAGATGATAGTCCGCATGAACATGCGGCGATCTGACAAGATCGATAGCACGTGGATCCACCACAATGAGGCTGGCGCCCTCCCGCAGACGGCGTTTGAGCCGTGATGCGAACACGGGGTGGGCATCGGTCGGGTTCGCCCCGATCACCATGATCACGTCGGCACTCTCGACCGACTCGAACGTCTGGGTACCCGCTGATTCACCGAAGGTCTGTTTCAGACCGTAGCCCGTCGGTGAGTGGCACACCCGTGCGCAGGTATCCACGTTGTTATTGCCAAAGGCGGTGCGCACCAGTTTTTGTACCAGATAACACTCTTCGTTGGTGCACCGGGAGGAAACGATTCCGCCGATGGAATCCTGCCCATATTTCTTCTGAATACGCTGCAACTCGGACGCCGCGTACTCGATCGCCTCTGTCCAGGACACCTCCCGCCATGGGTCCTGGATGGTTTTGCGGATCATCGGCGTGAGGATTCGGTCCTTATGACTCGTATAGCTCCAGGCGAACCGCCCCTTGACGCAGGAATGGCCTTCATTCGCCTTGCCATCCTTGTAGGGCACCATGCGTACCAGCTTGTTGCCCTGCATCTCGGCAATGAACGCGCAGCCCACGCCACAGTATGCACAGGTGGTGACGATGCTATGGTCCGGCTGCCCGTTTTCTATGATGGTATTTTCGACCAGCGCTGCGGTGGGGCACGCCTGCACGCAGGCGCCACATGAAACGCATTCCGAGGTCATGAACGGCTCGTTCTGGCTCACCACGACACGCGATTCGAAACTGCGGTCCGCGATGGTCAGGGCATAGGTGCCCTGAATGTCGTCACAGGCACGCACACAGCGGCTGCATACAATGCATTTCGTCGGGTCGTAGGTAAAATATGGATTGGACTCGTCTTTCTTGTCTTGAAAATGATTCCATCCAGAGTAGCCATAGCGCATGTCCCGCACGCCGACGATACCGGCCATGGTCTGCAGCTCACAGTTGCCGTTCGTAGGGCAGGTCAGGCAATCCAATGGATGGTCGGAGATATACAACTCCATAATCCCACGGCGCAGCTCCGCCAGCCGGGGACTCTGCGTGCGCACCTGCATGTCCGCTTTCACGGGTGTCGTGCAGGATGCCGGGAAGCCGCGCTGCCCTTCGATTTCCACCAGACACAAGCGGCAGGACCCGAAAGGCTCCAAGGTGTCGGTGGCGCACAGCTTGGGTATCATGCTGCCGGCCTCTGCGGCGGCCCGCATGACGGAGGTGCCGGCCGGCACGGTCACATCCACCCCATCGACGCTGAGAGTCACCTCATCTGCGGCTGTCCGGGCGGGCGTTCCAAAGTTTTTTTCGCTGATCTGATACATGGCAGGATCTCCTTACGCGGTACCCTCACCCAACGGCCTTGTCTGCAGTCGGTACGGAGAAATCTTCGGCAAAGTGGTCGAGCGCGGAGAGCACGGGGTAAGGCGTCATCCCACCCATGGCACACAAGGAGCCGTCCACCATCGTGCCACACAGATCGCGCAGCAGTTCGATACGCTGCTCGACGGCACGTCCGGCGATGATATCGTCGATCACCTCGACACCCCGCACCGAACCGATCCGGCACGGCGTGCACTTGCCACAGGACTCCAGCGCGCAGAACTCCATGGCGAAACGCGCCTGCCTGACCATGTCCACCGTATCATCGAACACGACGATCCCGCCATGGCCCAGCGAACCGCCGACAGCCGCCAGGGCCTCGTAATCCACTTCGACATCGAGACTGGTGGCGGGCAGATACGCACCCAGCGGTCCACCCACCTGCACGGCCCTCACGGGGCGCCCGCTGGCCGTGCCACCGCCGAAGGTCTCGATCAATTCACGCAGCGTCACCCCAAATGCCTTTTCGACCAGGCCGCCCTGGCGGATGTTACCGGCCAGCTGCAGCGGCAGCGTGCCGCGCGAGCGCCCCATGCCGAAGTCCCGGTAAAACTCCGCGCCGCGCGCCAGTATGAGTGGCACCGTCGCGAGTGAGATCACATTGTTGATCACGGAAGGCTGGCCGAACAGACCGGCGAGCGCCGGCAGGGGTGGCTTGGCCCGCACGATGCCGCGCCGGCCTTCCAGACTTTCCAGCATCGCGGTTTCCTCACCGCACACATACGAGCCGGCGGCCTTGCGCACCTCGATATCGAACGCCTTGCCCGAGCCGAGGATGTCCCCGCCGAGATAACCCCGATCTCGCGCCACCATGATCGCGGCCTTGAGTGTCTCGACAGCGTACGGATATTCGGAACGGATGTAGACATAGCCTTCCGTCGCACCCACGGCAAGACCGGCGATCGTCATGCCTTCTATGAGCATGAACGGGTCGTCTTCCATGACCATGCGGTCCGAGAAGGTCCCGGAATCACCCTCATCCGCATTGCAGACGATATAGCGTGTCGGTGCAGCCGCCTCGAGCACCGTCTTCCATTTGATGCCCGTGGGGAAACCTGCACCGCCACGACCGCGCAGGCCGGATGCGGTGATCAACTCCACGATTTCCCTGCCGTCCATGCCCAGGGCCTTGCGCAGGCCTGCATAGCCCTCATGGGCAACGTAGTCTTCCAGCGAGAGTGGATCGGTGATGCCGATACGGGCGAAGGTCAAGCGTTCCTGGCGGCTCAGATACGGGAGGTCTGCGGTCAGCCCATGGGCGCGCGGGTGATCTCCGCCCTCCAGAAAGGAGGCGTCGAACAATGCCGCCACGGCGTCGGGCTCGATCGGACCGTAGGCTATGCGCCCCTGTGCCGTTTCGACCTCCACCAGCGGTTCCAGCCAGAACATCCCCCGCGAGCCGTTGCGTACGATCCGGACATCGACTGCACGCCGCTGGGCCTCCGACAGGATGGCGTCGGCCACCGCATCCGCACCGAGGGCCAGTGCTGCCGAGTCCCGTGGTACGTACACCGTGTAGCTCATCCTTCGTCCTCCAGTGAGGCGATCAGTGCATCGAAGCGTTCCGGTGTCACACGGGCGTGAACCCGGCCATCGATCATCAGCGCAGGTCCGGTGGCACAAAGACCGAGACAGAAAACCGGCTCGAGGCTGATGTGTCCATCCGTCGTGGTTTCATGAAATGTACAGCCAAGGCGCTGCTGTGCATGGGCGGCAAGGGCGACTGCATTCTGGGCCTGACACGCCTCGGCGCGACACAGCTCAATCAGATGCCGCCCACACGGCCGCGTCCGGAAGTGATGGTAGTAGCTGATCACACCGTGTATTTCCGCTCGCGACAGGTTCAGCGCAGCGGCAACCGTGGGAACCGCCGAAGCGGGTATATAACCGATACGATCCTGAATGGCGTGCAGTATGGGTAATACCGAGTCCGGGGCATGCCGGTGTTCGGCAATGGCCGCGTCGATTGCAGCGGCGGCGTCTGTCGTTTGAGCTTTCACGGCTAACCCCTCTCGCCTGATGGTGGCCTGTCCACGGCGCTGCCAGTGGAACTCCGGGTTCGTGGACACAGGGCACATCAGGCATGCCCGAGGCGCTGATGGTTATTAAACCCTGGCAATTGATAAAGCCTCACGCCGTGTCGGCAAGTGTCGGCCGTATGGGCGCGGCCGTCCAACCCACATGGACAAGGTGAGACCGCGGAGCGGTCGGGAAGATACCCCGGGGCACGTATCCATGAGCCATCTGCATCGCCGCCAGACCAGTTTTGCATGATGTATGCCAGCCCGATGTTTGGGATACACCGAACAACCACTCACGTCCGGGCGCGGGTCACCGCGGCCCGACACCGCCAGTCCGCAGACATCCAACCGCGGCTGGCCGTGCCCTGCCGCCGGCAAGACGGCCACGAGGGCCCAGATGGTCAGTCATCAAAACCGGCCGCCTGCGGAAAGGTGCGCAGTAAACGTTTCACTCATCAAGCAGTTAGTGGTGTGCCCGGGGCACCGTGCGTGCGTGTGGCAGCCGCTCGCTGAGCGGGTGAGCAGTTTACGGGCCAGACTGTCCCATATGCGGCACAGTTGCATCTTATTGGTTACAGCGGTATACCCGACACATGACGTCGATAGCGCTACACGTGACGTCACATCCCATCGGCCTATGACACCGCCTGACGACAAACCATCCGGATATTTCTGGTACAGGTGTCACGGTCCAGGGTCATGCTGGTCAGGATCCATCACGGTTACGGCATGAATGATGCTATGACCGGAACACGTATCCGAGGTGATGTTCATGGATATCTCTAAGGCCCTCTCCAGACATCGTGAGCGCGTCCTGTCGGTAGTCTCCGGCGAGCACTCATCCCCCCCGATCGACCACTCGATCCTCAACTCGTGGCAGCGCTGCGTCCAAGATTATGGCCTCGATCCGTCCATTACCCATGAACCGGTCGTTGTCGACGGACCGGAACTCAGCCAGCGGCGGGAACGGCTGGCAAGTCTCCTCTCCATCGCACGGGTGGAGATGAGCAATCTCTACCAACAGATCGCCGGCTCCGGTCATTCAATTCTGCTCACCGATACAGATGGCGTCGTTCTCAACTACGTAGGTGATCCGAGCTTCAATGAGATCGCGGCCAAGCGCGGCCTGATAGAGGGCGCCGTATGGAGTGAGCAAGCCCAGGGCACGAATGGGATGGGCACCTGCCTTTTCGAACAGCAACCTGTGATTATCCATCAGCGCGAGCATTTCTTCACCAATAACCTCGCGCTGACGTGTACGGCCGCGCCCATTTTCGATCCCAGCGGCAAAGTTCTCGCTGTTCTCGATGCATCGAGCGAATCGATTCGCGCCCAGCAGCACACCCTGGTGCTGGTCAATATGTCAGCGAAAATCATCGAGAACCGGGTTTTTTTGTGCATGTTCAAAAATCACTTCATCATGCGCTTTCATAGCAGACCCGAATTCGTCAATACGCTCGGTGAGGGCTTGATCGCCTTTCAGAGTGATGGCGTCATTCTCGCGGCCAACCGCAGCGCCTTGTTCCAGCTGGCCTATAAAGACCAGGACGACATCCACACCAACAAGATAGGCGAGATATTCGATAGCACCTTCAGCCGTCTGCTCGACCAATCCAGTAACCAGCTCCTCGCCATTCCGATCCATGATGCAAAGAATGCGCAGCGTTTCTACGCCGTTCTGCAGGTCCCCGAAGCCAGGCGAACCACCCCCGGCACCCACAAACAGGTCTGTCCGGTGGATTCCAAGGCGCATGCACCGGCCGGGGGCCTGCTGGATACACTGGAGTTCGGTGATGCCCGGATGGCGCAGAATATCCGTATTGCCCGGCGGGTGCTCGACCGCGATATTCCGATTCTCATCAATGGAGAAAGCGGAACTGGCAAAGGTCTGTTTGCCAAAGTGATCCATCTCGTCAGCATGCGATCGGAAAAGCCCTTCGTTGCCATCAACTGTGCCTCTATCCCGGAATCTCTCATTGAGAGCGAATTGTTTGGTTACAAGGCCGGTGCCTTCACGGGCGCCAGCCGCCATGGGAGCCCCGGCAAGATCGTCCAGGCCGACGGTGGCACACTCTTTCTCGACGAGATCGGCGACATGCCACTGTCGCTACAGGCACGCCTGCTGCGGGTACTGGAGGAGAAGGAGGTCGTACCGCTGGGTGGACATACACCGATCACTGTGGATCTGCGTGTCATCAGCGCCACGCACCGTGACCTCCCCGGCATGGTTGCCGACGGCAGTTTTCGTGAGGATCTCTACTACCGCCTGCAAGGCGTCACTGTCACACTCCCCCCTCTGCGGGAACGCAGCGACAAGCTCAACCTCATTAAATACCTGGTCGGTGTGGAGGCGGGCGAGCGGCATGGTATTAAGATAGATGAATCCGTATACGATCGGCTGGCGGGTTACTACTGGCCTGGAAATATCCGTCAACTCCGCAATGTCCTGCGTACCCTGATCGTCCTGTGCGACAGCGATTACATCACGCTGGATGACTTGATCGACGATCTGTTCCTGGAGGCGCGCGGAAAGGACACACCCGACAGCCGGAAAGTCACACACACTTCCAACGATGCCCCCACTGATCCGCTGCGCAATGCCGAGCGGGAGGCCCTGCTTCGTGAACTGGAGTGTCACCGTTGGAACATTTCGAGTGTCGCCAAGCGACTCAAGATCAGCCGCAATACGCTGTATCGCAAGATGAAACGCTGCGACATCACGCCACCGTGCTGAATGCCCGGGACACGCCCCGGGCACCCGTGCCCGTCGGATGCGGTGCGGACTGTAACCGCAGGAGCGCCGCCGACCAGTATGACCCGGAGCCGATGATCGTCAGGAGAGCACCGTAGTGGCGACTTCTTTACCGACGGGTTTCTCCGTGAGCATAGATCCCGGTGGGCTGCGCTTCAGCGCCGCTCATTTCATAACCTACGGCGGTAGCTGCGAAAATCTTCATGGACATAACTTTCATGTAAGAATCGATGCGCATGGCAATAATTCCGACGATGAACTGGTGGTCGACTTCGTCCTCTTGACCCGCCTGGCGCAGGCGGTCTGTGACCAACTGCATGACAAGGTACTGGTGCCCGGCAAGAGCCCCGTCGTTCAACAAACAGGTGAGAACGGCCTCGTCCACGTACGCAGCTACGACAAGTATTTCGTATTCCCCGAAGACAACGTCTGCGTCCTGCCCATCGCCAATACGACTGCCGAGATGCTCGCCTGGCATGTCGGCGAGCAGCTGCTGGCGACGCTGCGCGAGACCACTGACATCTCCAATCTCGCGATTCTCGAGATCGCTGTAGAGGAAGCCGACCGACAGTGGGGGATATCACGCCGGGTTCTCCGCGATGACCGCTGAGAACTCCAGGCCACGCCGCGCCTGGGCATTGACAGGTTCCGGCCACTATCTGCGCGAATGCCTGGAACTCGCGCTCGAACACCCCGCTACGGATCTCTTCCTCAGTGCCGCCGCTGCTGAAGTGTTGACCATGTACGGCCATTCGCTCTCTGACCTGCGCCGTCGGGTGCGGATATTTCGCGACAACACCGCCAGCGCACCGCCAGTCGGTCTGTTCTACGAGGGCCACTACCATACCCTGGTGATCGCGCCAGCCACCTCCAATACCATCGCCAAGTGCGCCTATGGCATTTCCGATAGCCTGGTTACGAACATCTATGCGCAGGCGGGCAAATGCCGGATACCTTCCATCGTTTTCGCATGTGACACCAGTCCATGCCTGGAGAGTGAGGCACCGCGCGGCACAGTCATGGTGTATCCGCGCCGGATCGATCTCGACAATGTCGCGCGGCTGCGAGACTTCGAATTCACGCACGTCGTCGCGGATATCGACGAACTGCGTGCCGCACTCGGAAACCCTGTTGCATGTCCGACCGTATCCTGTTCCTGACCGGCAGACTTGCCGAGGCCAATCTGAACAAGGTCTTGGAAAGTATGCAGCCGACGCCGTTTCAACCGGTCGTGCATCAGCTGGGGCTCAGCGTCGCCGGCCTCATGACCGTGGACATGATCCGACGACGCCTGCGCATAGCGGAAACGTTCGCCGGCATCGTCGTGCCGGGGCGCTGTCGTGGCGACCTGACCGTGCTGGAGGCCGAGTATGGCATTCCGGTCACGCGCGGACCGGAGGAGCTGAAGGATCTCCCGTATTTCTTCGGCCAGGAGTCGCAGCCACCGGTTCTCGACCACTACGATATCAAGATCTTCGCGGAGATCGTCGATGCCCCACAATTGACCGTGGAGGAGATCCTGGACCGCGCCGAAACCTTCCGACGCCACGGTGCGGACGTGATCGATCTGGGCTGTCTGCCGGACACCGCCTTTCCCCATCTGGAAGATGCCGTCACAGCACTGCGGGCACAGGGCCTGCGTGTCAGCGTGGACTCGATGGAGCCACGCGAACTGGTGCGGGGCGGCCTGGCTGGCGCGGAGTTTCTGCTGAGCCTGCAGGAAGACACGCTCTGGGTGGCCGACGAGGTGGCATCGACCCCGGTGCTGATCCCGGCCCGACCGGGCGACCTGGACAGCCTGTTGCGGGCCATGGAACAGTTGGACCGCAAGGGCCGGCACTATCTGGCGGACCCCATCCTGGACCCACTGCTGATTGGATTCACCGACTCGATACTACGCTACCACGAACTGCGCGCCCGCCGGCCGGACGTGGACATCCTTCTCGGCATCGGGAATGTGACCGAACTCACGGACGCGGATACCGCCGGTATCAATGCCGTACTCATGGGCATGGCGACAGAACTCGGCATCACCCATGTGCTGACGACACAGGTGAGCCCGCACGCGCGCCGGGCGATCCGCGAAGGCGACATCGCCCGGCGCATGATGTACTACGCTCGAACCGTCAGCAGCCTCCCCCGTAATATCCACAGCGGCCTGCTGGCGCTGCACGAACGTCGCCCCTACCCCTACAGCCTGGGCGAGATTCAGGAAACGGCCGCTGCAGTCCGTGACCCGAGCTATCGCGTCCAGGTCAGTGAGGAAGGCATCCATGTCTACAACCGCGACGGTCTCGTGAGCGGGACCGACCCCTTCACACTGTATCCCAAGCTCGCCTTCGCTGGCGACGTGAGCCATGCCTTCTACATGGGAACGGAGTTGGCCCGCGCGCAGATCGCCTGGCAACTGGGAAAACGGTACACCCAGGACCAGGAACTCAACTGGGGCTGCGCAGTGGAACAGGAAAACGAGGATCGGCAAGGGTGCCTCCCAGCCCTGGATGATATCGATGACACGGGGACCGGCCTGTGATTCTGGAAACCATCATCACTACCCGTAACGAGGATGGCGGGGTCCACCTCGCACCGATGGGTGTGCATGACCGTGACGGCCAGCTGGTGCTTGCACCCTTCCGGCCATCGCGTTCGCTGGACAACCTGCTGCGCGAGCGCACGGCCGTGATCAACTGTACCGACGATGTCCGGGTTTTCGCCGGCTGCCTGACTGGCCGTCGCACATGGCCGACGTTGCCTGCCGCGCAGATAGCCGGGGCCCGGCTTGCCGATGCGCTGAGCCACACCGAGGTCTCGGTGGAGAACATCGAGGATGATCCGGTCCGCCCGCGACTGCTCTGCAGGACACTCCACAGCGCGATA
Source organism: Gammaproteobacteria bacterium (assembly GCA_019911805.1). NCBI lineage: Bacteria > Pseudomonadati > Pseudomonadota > Gammaproteobacteria > Gammaproteobacteria bacterium. The sequence goes on along the minus strand of JAIOJV010000077.1, from coordinate 185,084 downwards.
CACCGCCCATTCCGCGGATTCAACCGGGCGCAGTCCGCGGTGATCGAGGCCGCCATCCTCGTCAGCCGACTGCACATGCTGTCTCCAGAAAAGGTCGATGCCGAGGTGGCCTATCTCACCATTGGGGTAGAGAAGACCGCAGGCGCCCATGAACGTGAGGCCTGGGAATGGTTGATGAATGCCATTCGGGCCCACCGCACGGGGTCGTCCCGTGAGGCCTCGGTATGACCGGTCTCCTGGCCAGTGTCAGCGATACGCGGGAGGCCCTGCTGGCCTTGGCAGGCGGGGCGGACATCATCGACTTGAAGGACCCGGCACGCGGGGCCCTCGGCGCCGTGCCGGCAGAGATCCAGCGACAGGTTGTGCAGTTGATCGGCGGCCGCAGGTCAGTGAGCGCAACCGTTGGGGACCTGCCGATGAACCCGGCGCGTCTGACCGCGGCGGTGCTGCGCACGGCAGCAACCGGTGTCGATCTCGTCAAGATCGGCCTGTACGATCTGCATGCCAAAATGGGCTGCGTCACTACGCTCGGACAGACCTGTGCACAGCGGGTGCCACTGATCGCCGTCTTGTTCGCGGATCAGCAACCTGACCTGGAGTGGCTGCCTGATCTGGCCGCGGCCGGATTTCATGGTGTCATGCTGGATACCGCCGACAAGGCCGCGGGACGGCTGCTACAGCACGCGTCGATCGAGACGCTGCAGGCATTCGTGCAGCGCGCCCATGGCCTGGGTCTGCTCACGGGATTGGCCGGCTCGCTGAGGATAGAGGATATCCCCACGCTGCTGCCCTTAGCCGCGGACTATCTCGGTTTTCGTGGTGCACTTTGTGTCGGGCGACGGCGCACGGGTTCGCTATCGATGGCTGCGATCGCGGCGGCCCGTTCCCGCATCAGCCAGCGGGAACAGCCAGTCGATACTGTGCTGCGCGATACCGTGCCGGGTTGCTGTTAGGGGACCTCTGAAAAAGTCCATCAAGCGGATGATCGCAAGGCGGATCGAGGCGAAAAAGCGGAGTTTATGCAGATCTGCCGCTACCCGGCCCCATATTTTGAGCAGCGATCCAACGCCGCGAGCACCGCTTCAGGGGCTTTTTCAGAGGTTCCTTAGGTGGGAAAAGGGAGGGTCGTGCGGTATCGCACCGACTCTGTCCCGGCAGCCATGGCGACCTGTGTGCCACCGGGGACACCGGGGACCTCCGCCAGCAGCATCTGTGGAAGCAGCCCGTATTGTTCATCCGATAGAATAATGGTCTCCACGGCCGTGGATCGGAAATAATCCGGAAACGCCTCGTCCACGATACCATTCAACGCAAGTTCGTCGACGGATACGATCGGCTTGCCCACCGTGATCGACTTCACCAGGATCAGACGCGTCGCACCCAGCCGTTGCGCCAACCAGGCGGCGAGACTATCGGATGTGACGCCCCAGCTCTGCTCTATCGTCGGGTCTTCGCTGACCATGGTCAGCGGTAACCATACCGGTACTGTCGATCGGTGCAGTGCCGCGTGGATATCCGCTACGCTGGTCGCCGGAACCAGGCCTGGCTGCAGGCCGGTCAGCATGATCCCGTACTGCGCCATTGCCAGCAAGGCCATATAGTGCGCACTGGGGTCGTCATATTTCCAGAACAACTGCGAATCGTGTACCAGTTCCGCAAACGGGCCACCGCCAGGCACGATGACGACTTGGCCACGGAAATAGCAGTTCAGTGCATCCAGCCACAAGGGCAAGGTCTCAGCCGTGGATAAACTGCCGCCGATCTTCACAATCCACATAGTCGCTCTCCGTGAGCTTCAGAAGGCTCAATAGCGGTGCCACCTTGTCGAGGGTTTCCTGATATTCGGCTTCCAGTTCCGAATCATGAACGATACCTCCGCCGGCCCAGAACCGCAGGGTCTCCCCGGAATGCACCAGGGTCCGGATCGCAATATTCGTATCCATGGATCCATCGACACCGACATACCCGATGGCACCGCAATACACGCCACGCCGGTGGGGTTCGAGTTCCTCGATGATCTCCATCGCGCGGAGTTTCGGCGCACCTGTTATGGAGCCGCCCGGAAAACACGCCTGCAGGAGCGCCAGCGCATCGCAGTCGCGGCGTAATTTTCCGGTGACGGTACTGACCATATGATGTACCGACGCATAGGTCTCCACGTCGAACAGCTTCGGTACGGTGACACTGCCGAGATCACAGACCTTGCCCAGGTCGTTCCTCATCAGGTCGACGATCATCAAATTCTCTGCACGGTCTTTCACGCTGGTGCGGAGGTCCTGGGCGTATGCCCGATCAATACTCTTGTCCTGCGCCCGTGGCCGTGTGCCCTTGATCGGCTTCGTTTCGACACGCCCGGACTCGACCCGCAGGAATCTCTCCGGTGAACTGCTCAGGATCTGACAATAAGGGGTATTCAGGAACGCCGCGAACGGCGCCGGGTTGAGGCTGCGCAAGACACGGTAGGCCTGCCACAGAGAGCCTTCGACCTTCGCACTGAAACACTGCGCCAGGTTGACCTGATAACAATCCCCCTCGCGTATGTAGTGCTTGATGCGGTGAAATGCATTTGCATACTGTGCGAAGGAAAGATTGGAGGTTGGCGCCTCCAGCACCCTGAAGGGCTTGGAGACCGGAGGCACGGGCCGGGAGGTGTCGAAGCAGTCGCACAGCTCCGCCCAACGGTCCAGCGTCCGCGGATCCCGCCCCAGCGCGACCAGTTGACTGCGCCGGCGAAGATGATCGACGACCACGGCCCAGTCGTAAATCCCGATGGCCATATCGGGAACAGGGTCCGTAGCGGCGGCCTTCACCGGGAGCCTTTCGAAGCGACGCCCAAGGTCATAGGAAAAGTAGCCCATCGCACCGCCACGGAAAGGTAACCCGGAAACCGATGGCTCGACCGGCCCAAGGTAGCGGCGCACTAATGCATAGGGACTCTCCGTAGAGATCTCGACGCCTGCTGCCGTGTGGATTTCGGTAAGCGGGCCGCGGGTAGTCAGTGTGATGCCTGGATCCGCCGCCAGGATGTCATACCGACCCTGCCCGATATGCGGCTGCCCGCTGTCCAGGAAGATGGCCCAGGGCAGTTCCGCCACCCTGGCGAACAAGGTGGCGCTGTCCGTGGAATAGGGGAGTTCCACGCTGTGGGGGCGGCTCATCCCGTATCCTCCAAGGCCAGGCCGGCCACCGCCACGGCCGGGGCACAATCGGACACATCTCCGCCAGACAGCATCCCGACATCGATGAATGACTGAAATTCCAGGTAAGAACGTCGCATACGTTGCGCCAGACGCCGTACCAGGAAGCGCCCTACTCCGGCGCCCACGAGCGGTGCGTCGGCCGCCAGGGTGTGATGATCCAGGACCCGTGCGCAGGCACTCCCGATCAGGGCCAGTTGCATGGCAGAGAAACGACGCGCCACTTCGCCCCAGCAGTCGAGGTCACGGCCGTCCTCCAGATCCAGGCCCAGCATGCGCGCGATACGGCGCACGCTGGCGTGAACGGTCTTGGGGCGGCCATCGGATGTGGGGTGGAGGTCGGCGTGGGTCGGCAGTTCACCCGTCACGCGGTAGACATCCGCCATGGTCGCGAAATGTTCGGCCATCAGCGGCACCCAGCTACCCTCATAGTGTACCCCCGAAGCGACAGCCATCAGCGGTGTCCGTACCACCCCCGTATAGACCAGTTCCCCCGAGCATAACCGTGCATGGTCCGTGCTACCGCACACGGTGGGTTTGCCGCCTTTGAACACGATGATATCCGTCGTGGTACTGCCCACATCGATGAACACGCCCGCGGGCAGCCGCCGGGCAACCAGAGTGGCACTGGCAAGCCAGTTACTGGAGGCGACCAGATGCTCCACGGTGGGCGCCAGGGGCGGCTCCACAAAGCCCTCACTGCCGGCAAAAATCCGGGGTCGCGCCGGCGACAGCAGTGCGGAGAGTCGCTCGACGATGAAGCGCACACCCTCGACCCGCGACTCGAACAAATCCACGAGCTCTCCGGTCATGGTCACGGCGTGGACGGCGTGCCCACCCGGAAAGGTCGCCATCACCTTCCGGACCGCGTGTCCGAGATGATCACCGCCCTGCCACAGCGGGCATGCCACCTGCTTGACGGCAAGCACGTTCCCACTGGTACTCAGGCAGGCGGCCTTTACATGCGCACCGCCCACATCCCATCCGATCACGGTTTCATGCGACATGCGCAAGGTCCTCACTGAGCGCGACGGTCACCGTGCGCAGCCGCTCGCAGACCGGTAGAGGTGTCCCCGGGTCCAGCAGGGAGAGTACCAGTGCCGCCACATTCTGTCGCACCGCAGTCCGCAGCGCCACGTAGGATGTCGTCAGCCGCGGATTGATCTCCACCACCAGCAGCCTGTCGTCCCGCGTATGGATCACATCGACGCCGACATATCCCCACAGGCCGGGCAAGGCCCGGGCGATTGCGGTTGCCAAGCGTGTGAAGCGTTCTTCTTCGGATGCCAGGTCGATATTGACCCGGATGGCACACAGATGGAGTCGCCCATCATTCTCTAGAAACTGTTGGGCATTGACACACAGGACGCTCGCCTCCCCATGGCGGCACAACAGCGAGAGGCTGAGTGGTTCCCCTTCGATGAAGGGCTGCACGACGGGCCTGCTGGTCCGATCACAGCCTGCAAAGTAGTGGCGCAGCCCGGCAGGAGAAGCGAATATCCGGAGGCCTTCGCAGCCGACACCGTCGTCGGGCTTGATGATCCAGCGTGCGCCTGTCTCCGGCATGTCATCCGGTGAATCGAAGGTCGCTACGACATCGATACCGGCCACATCGAGCCGCTGCGCGGTATGCCGCTTGGAGCCCGCTATCGCCACGGCCTCCGGGTGACTGCTCAACAGCACCCGACCCGCCGACTCGACCAACTCGCCGACCCTGTGCAACAATCCACCCGTTTCCGGCATGATGGGCCAGACCGCATCGCAGCTGTGAATGCAGGCGGCCCATTGATCCCAGATATCCTGATCGGCGCGTGGCTCGAATACCGGGCAGTCGACCGCCGGTGCCGCGAGACGTGGGTCACGGCTGACCAGCAACTCGATACCGGGCAGGTCAGCGAGATCACGCAACAGGGCATCCACCATGAGCTGCGCCTCGACCCCGATGCCAGGCGGCCATTCCTGCCCGATCAAACCACCGCCCGTGATATATTCGACAACAAATATCCGCATCGGAGCACCCTGCCTCTGCTACCAGTAATCCCAGTGATCGATCTCGCCGGCGGCCGCGTGGTACACGCAACGGGCGGCGATCGGCGCAGCTATCCCGCCATTCGCAGCGTATTGAGCGACTCCGATCTGCCCACCGAGATCATCGCCGGCTTTCTACGTGTTCATCCCTTCACGCGTCTCTATATCGCCGATCTGGATGCCCTCTGCGGCCGGGACGACCAGACGCCCGTGATCGCGGAGCTCGCCGGTCGTTTCCCACAGATCGAGTTGTGGGTCGATGCCGGGTTCGCGACCATGGACCAGTTGCTCCGCTGGCAATCACTGCAGATCGGTACCGCTGTCCTCGGCAGCGAGACCATCGGTCCCGGCCTGCTGGCGGCGCTCGTGGGCCAGCAGGACGACTACATCCTGTCGCTCGACTATCGGCAGGGCCGCCTTCTGGGCTGCGCCGATGATACCGTGTCACCCTCGCTGTGGCCGGCCCGCGTCATCGTCATGAGCCTTGATCACGTCGGGCACCATGCCGGCCCCGACTTTGATCGCCTGCAGCGCCTGAAGATCGGCAATCCCCAGCACAGCCTGTACGCGGCCGGTGGCGTACGGCATGCCGACGACCTGCACCGACTGCAGGCGCTGGGCCTGGCTGGCGCCTTACTGGCCAGTGCACTGCACAGCGGGGCCATCGATAGCCACACGATGCCCTTCGTACCTTAGGGGCCTGTCGGGCCCAGGTCCGACAGGTGCCTAGGCCACGACGGACAGGGCCGGTTTTGCAGCACCGCCCAAGCCCGCGCGCAGGGCCGATGATCGGCCATCCAAGGCAGTGAAATAATGCAGCAGCGCCTCGCTCCCGCGCTGCTGGAATTCAGCCAGTGTCGGCCCCCGATAGTGACACCATGACTGCTGCGTCTCGAACAGCCGCAGCTCTTCCAGGCCCGGCAGATAATCGATCAGCCGTTCCCAGATGTAGATGCAGAGCATCTCGGTGGTGGAGCGCCAGGCAAGTTCGGGGGCGACATAATTGAGATGGTGGTGATCGAACAGGTCCACGACGTGGCGGGTTACGACGCGCTTCAGATAGCCATAGTCGATCACACAACCGGTCTCCGGATCCACCCGACCGCGCACCCGCACCTGCAGCGTATATCGCCCTCCGTGCTGGTTCGAGCACTTGGCTGGATGATCGGTGATGAAATGTGCCGAGTCGAACACCAGTTCCTTGACGACACTGACGACCGGCGTGTCATCGTGCAGACGCTCCCATACCCCGGGCAACTCCTCGAGATGTCGGCGCAGATAATCGGTGAGGCGGGTACTGTCGTCCAATGTACGGCAACGCAGCAGCGCGCCCTCGCTCCCCGCCGTAGCCTCCAGGATCAATACATCGATCTGCTCATTGCGCCGCAGCGTGGTACGGATCTCTCTGGCATCGGCCTCATTACCGACATGAATGAAAAGATACCCCTCCTGCATTTCCCCGGTCAGCGCCACGCAGACGGCGAGCATGAGGCGAAAGTCCGGTGGCGGGGCCAGTGACAGCGATGCGGCTGCGGATCCAAGCAGATTGCTTCGCAGCGTCTTGAGGCGGCTGAACGAGACGACACGGTTGGTGGACGTATTGAAGCGGTATTCCTGCCGGAACATAAATCCATAGTCTTCGAGGTACTGCAGACACCACAAGAGCAGGTCGAGCCGACGGATCTCGCCCGGAACGACGGCGAAGCCGTCCTCTTCCCGCAGGATACCGGCTACCCGGGTCGCCTGCAGGACAGCCCTCGCCCTCTCGGAAGGGTGTCGGCGCACGCGCGGATAGTTGCCTTCCGAATCCGGAACATTGACTTGATCCGCAGCCAGAAGCATGTCGAGCGGCAGTTGGTGGCGTAGCGCATATTCATGCAGCGTCAGCCCGGAACACTGCAGCAAATGATCGTTTTCCAGGCGGGCGATGCGCTCGCCGCATTCCAGACATTCCATAGCGGAAGCCTCCATATTGTCGGCTTTTGACCGGTTCTCCGCGATAACTGACGTTGCCCCGGCGATCCGGGGCAACATCCAGCTTCCTGCTAGGCGTGCGCCGCGAAAGGGTGCTCGGTGCTGTCCTTCTGCTTGACGACGTCAGCCACATTGGGCTCACCCAAGACCGCACGCTTGATCGACAGCTTCGTGGCCTCGTAATTGAAGTCCTGGATCTTGGCATCGTCCTCTGCGAGCCAATGGATGAAGACACCCACACAAATGAACAGATCTTCCGCCTCAGCCATCGGGATGGTGCCGTCTTCCACACAATCGGCGACGGCCATGGCGACGCCACGCTGCGCAGGCCCGAACATCTGCACTGCCTGCTTGGCACCCTTGATCGTGACCTTGTTGAACATGACCGTCGCCGGTTTCACCATCAGATTCGGCGTCACCACGGCCAGAAGGCCATTGACCCCTTCCTTCTGGTTGGTCAGCGTCTGACAGAACGCCGTCTCCGCGGCACTGTTACGTGGGCCGATGATCAGGTCGATGTGAGCGACCTCGTTACCATCACCCACCAGGGCCTCACCTACCATCACTTTGTTTATCTTTGCCATTACTACGTCTCCTTATTGCAGGTTGCTTCTTGAAAGAACGGTCGAGGAATAGCAACCTGAGCCATTTCCTTCCCCGTGGTCGAACAGAACAGTTGAAGCAGGTAGCGTCTTCTCGAGCCTCCATAGCGTGAGGGTGGCGACGATCAGATCCGCCGTTGTGCCGGGATTCACGCCCCGACGTTTGAGCTCTGCATCGAATTCCAACAATGCGTTGGTCGATGCCTCGCCAGTGTGATGCCGGCTCAATTCCAGCCCCACGCAGCGCGCCCGGCGACACACAGCACGCGCGACATCGTGACCATGCCGCCGGACGATGTGCGAATCCGGGATGGACGACAACGTATCGATGTACGTCGCCGCGATCGCCCATTCCTGCCGGCCCCAATGTGCTATGGCGGTGTGATAACGGGGCAGCAGATCATCAAAAATGTCCCGGAAGCCATGGGCATATTGATAGGCTATGCGGTCGTGCCCCTGCGCCGCGCGCATCGCCTCGAGCAGGGATACTTGCGGCTCCGCCTCGGACAGGTCGTGGTCACCGACGCTCCCCATGCCGCCGGGCTCAGCCAGTCTGATCGCCCGGTAGGCCAGACAGGCATCCGTGTCGTCCAATGTCGTCAGCACGTCTGCGAGCGCAGCCCGCAATGACACCCGGGAGGTGACGTGGAACACTGCGTGTACCAGCGGCGCGCACAGCAAGACGATACCGAGATTCGTGTTCATCCGGACGACGTTCCGGGTCGCCTGAATGGCACGCAAAATCCGTTCACCGACACGCTCGGCCGGCCTCGAGAGCGCGGCGGAGGCCGCCGAGGCGCTGACAACGAAGTCATCCACGCGCATACCATGCCCCGCACCGTAGATGCTGACATTGCCCGGCTTGAGCGCGCCGACCTCGGCGATACACGCGAACAATACCGCGTCCTCCACGCACCGCCGGGCCATGCCGCTGTCATGCTGCAGTCGCACCGTGTTCATGCGGATATCACCCGCAACCCGCCGTTCAGCAGATAACGTGAACAGAAGTCATCGACCAGGGCATGAGCCATGTCCGTCTCGGTTGTCTCCTGCAGGCCCTTCCAGGCGGGTATCCCATTGACCTCCAGCACCGAAAACGCACCTGTCTCATCCAGAACCAGATCGACGCCCGCGTAATCCATCTCCAGTGCCGCAACGGCCGCTTCGGCAATCGCCGCCAATTCACCCTCCGCACGTTCCGTACTGCAGCGTGCACCTTGAGCGACATTGTGAATCCAGCCGCCTCCATGCCGTTTCATCGCGGCCACTGCACGGCCATTGATCACGAACACGCGCCAGTCGTAACCACACCCTTCGATGTAACGCTGCATATAGTAGACACCGTTGTACGCAGCGACATCCGGGAGATCGTCCGTTCCACCGACCCGCACCACCCCCTTTCCCTGCGAGCCGAACAGCGGTTTCATGACCAGCTGGTGTCCGGCCGCACACTCCCTGCGCAGGATATCCCGCGCCAGGTCCGGATTTGCCACCACCCAGGTCGGTGGCGTCCGTACACCTGCCCTGGACAGGAGAAGGCTGGTCATCCCCTTGTCGACGCTTCTTTCGATCGCGCGACCGCTGTTGTATACCGGGACCCCCAGGAGCTGCAGCCCATGCAGCACATCGAGTCGCAGGATGACCTCTTCCAGCGTGCCGCCTGAAATACCGCGTACGAATACACCGTCCGGCAACCTGTGCTCGAAACCCGGCAGGATCGGCCCCGGCCGCGCGTCCCCGGCTGCCAGGCCGCAATCTGCCAGCGAGACGACCACGAGTTCGCAATCCCGCTCGGCGAACGCCGCCTGCAGGCGTGCCCCGTGCCACCCGGGATCGTCGCTGACGAGTGCGATGTTGAACGTCACGGGGCGCCTCCGAACGATCTCTCCAGGACGTCCGGATCGAAATTGCCGGCGTGGTAGCTCCTGCCGCTATCCAGGCAGGACACCGTCACCTGCGCGGGGCTGAACAACAGCGGGTCTATCTCGAAGAAGTCATAGTCATAGTCCTTGAATACCTCGGCGAACGGGCGACCATAATCACGTGATGCAGAGCTCGGCATCCGTTCCGCCAGGTCTCTTGCCGCCGCGTCGCTTCCCCGGACGTAGAGCTGTACGTGACCGGCATACAGAATGGCGTCATTCGTACGCCCCATGGCAACCACGAAATCCGGTGATGGTGGTGGCAGCGGCGCGCTGCCCATACCGTCGATGATGTCCTGGAGCGGAAAGCCCAGGCTGTGCGCCTTGTGCAATGCCACCTCGAGTACCCTGGCGACTACTTGCGTGGTCCCGGCCAGACTCTGGGTGGGGGTCAACAGGAGCGTCAGCCGTTCCGGTGCCACACCGCAAGCGGCCGCAATCTTGCTCGTGAGTTCGACCGGCGGTTGCTTGGAGACCTCCAATACGAGGCAGGTTTCGTCGGCCTCGTCCTGGTAGTCGAGCTCACCGAAGAGATCCTCCTTGCGTGCCAGGGCACGTCCCGGTCCCGAGCCGAGGGCGTGGAAACCCTCCTTGCCCTTGCCGTGTGCCAGAGACCAGCCCGCATATTGACTGGCCAGGCAGGCGAGTACGGGATTGCAGCTGTGGACGTTGAGACGCACGGGCCACGTCCCATCGTTACCTGCGGCACCCACACCGACACGACCGAGTCCGCCCATGCAGATCTCGGCAATCCGCCGCCCCGCCTCCAGCCCTCCCGGCGCGGCGATACCGGCATCGATCAGCAGGCAGCCGTTGTCGAGACGCACTTCGCTCAACCGCAGCGACAGCGCGTCCGCGCGCAGCGCCGCCACCAGTCGGTTGGCATGGGCATTGACGCTCGGCTTCATAGCGCACCCACCGCCGGAGCAACTCCGCTACGCGCCAGGTGTGCAGGTGCCCGCCGCCACGCGCGGGCGCCTCCGCCGCACGCCAGGGCCCGCAGGACGCGACCACTTCTTTCCGACAGCCGCTGCCGACTGCGCCCCAGGCCATCACTGACGGCCAGCACTGTGCATATCGGTTCTCCGGGCTGGAATTCGGTCAGGTCCGCCGGGATATCACTGCACCACGAAGGCCATTGCACAGGTTGCGAAATCCGTACCGCATGGTTCGCCCTGACCACTGCATGGGCCCACATGGGGCCGGTCGTCGACTGGCGGCGCAGCGTGCCGCCGCGGCACGCCTCGATATGTTGTTGCAACAAGCCGGTCTTACTGCCCTGGTCATAGAGATCCACCGTCGCAGTCGGCCTGGCATTGAGCTCCAGGACCACAGGACCCGTGTCGGTCACGATCAAATCGACACCATTCAGACCACGCAGGTGGAGTCGCTCCTGCAGCCCCTGGAGCATGTCCATCACCGCAGCACGCAACTGCCGGCCTACAGGCATCCGGCTTATGGCCCCGCCGTAGGCGTTGCGATTCGATCCCACGCGTCCCGCTGTAAATAGTGAATTGAAGCCGATCACGGCGATGTCCCGCCCATTGGCCACAAACAACACGGACACAAGCTCGCCGACCACCTGTCTCTGATAATAGCAACCGCTCTGCTCACGCACTGTTCCGGCCGCTGCCACGTGCGCGCCACCGCTGGCCCCCACACGCTTCGCCAGCCATCCGTCGGGGTCCGCAGGGCGATCCGTCCGGACGGTCGGGTGCGGAATCGCAAGCTCGTCAAGCAACGCAAAAAACCTCACCGGATCGGTGATCCGTCGAAGCACATCCGGTTCATTGCCGAGCAACTCCCGCTGCTCTGCGAGCTGCTCCAGTGTGTCGGGACACGGCTCGAAACCGGCGCCATACACCAGGCATGGCCACTGCGATGCGGGAAACAGGTCCGCTGCGGTTGCAAGCAGGGCCGTGGTATCGAAGCGCATGACGCCGCCATCGACCGTGCCCGCCACCCGGACACAGGTGGCCGCATAGCGCCTTGTATCCTGATCGGCGAAACAATCCAGCACACCGACACGTGTCCGCTCGATCGCTGCCGACTGGGCCAGTACGCGCCCAGACAACGCGGCGATCAGGCTGTGATCAGCTATCCGCGACATGGCTGCGAGCAACCTCGAAGGCGTCCTGAAAATCGAGAAACAGCGGCTTGTCCGACTCCACCATCAGCCGGAACAACGCCTGCTGGACGTGATATTTCACATTGCCGACGGCGAGCGCACCAACGCCACGCACCTGCTCCAGTCCGGCAAGCGGATCGCCATTGTGAAAGAGCTCGACGCCCTCGACACCCAGGGGCGGAACGGCATTCAGGTCGCCGACCAGCTTGAGATCGTGGGAGGACCGCAGCTGCTCCAAGGTGAGAATCTGCACCCCGGCCGCCGCCGCACCAAAGATGACATCGGCGCGCTTCATCAGCTCCACCTTGAGGGCATCGGAACTGCCGTCTGCCGCCTCGGCCTGGACTCCGTAGCGCGTGCTGCAGACATGCGCCGCCTCCGCTGCGGGACCGTGCCCGGAATGGCTCACGATGGTGACGTGCGCCCCCACGCGTGCCGCCAGCACAGAAGTCGCAATCCCTACCGGGCCGGTCCCGCCGAACACCAGCGCCCGTTGACCCTGCAACTCCACACCATGATGGGTACGCAATTGTTTCTCGACCGTCGCGACCAGGGCGGCCGACGTGGTGAATGCACCGCTCGGATCCGCAAATACGGAGATCTCGAAGGGGGGCACCATTGCGTCCCGGGCAGCCTCCAGCATATCCATGGCCACACCGGTGTCGCGCCCACCGATGAACATACCCGTACGACGTACCCCCTTTGGGCCACGGGAGAATATGGCATCCTGCACCAGCGATGTGACCTCCGACGTCTCTACACCGGTATACGGGATGAGGGCATCCCAGCCGGCGTCGTAGGCCATGTTCACGTCGAAGGGACTGACGTTCTTTCCCGGCGTGATCATGTGTAACAGCAGTGGTTTTTCCATCGATTCTTTCCCCATGGCAGCGTCGGTTACACGGATACCAGTGTGTTCTTCCGTAGTCGGGCCGCGTCGAACGTGACGATGGAACCACCCGTATTACGCGCTGCGACGACCTCGAAATGCAGCGACAGGGTCGCCGGGTAACGCCTGCGGGCTGCCTCCAGCAAGGACGCTGCCTCTGCGGCACTCCCCACAATGGCAAAGCCGGTCGGCCCCCAGGAACTCTGACCGATCCCGGACACGCCTTCGGCCTCCAGCCAGGCCAGGGCAGCGGCGACCCGGGGACTGGAAAACCGCCCTGACTGGGCAGCAGAAAAATGGTCACCCACCGTCCGTTGCAGTTCACCGATGGCGGCCCCGAATACCTGGCAATCCCGTTCGGCCAGCGCCGGCAGGGCCTGCAACAGCATCAACCGGCACAGGCGTTCGGCCTCCCGGGCGGGAAACTCGGGCAAATCCCGGAAGGCCTGCACCTCCTCAGGACCGTGCATGCCGGCGGCGTGCCGATCGAAGATCAGGAGAATTCGCCACTCGGCCGGAAAATCCTGACGCAGAATGATCGGCGGTGGCTGATCACCGCTGCCGCGGCCGCCATCGATGATGAAACCACCCTGCTCGAACGCCCCGATGCCGATACCCGAGCGCACCCCACGCTGGCCCGCGGCAGCGATTCCGCGCGCATCGAGCCCCAGCCCGTAGAGACCGGCCAGCGCACTCCCCAGCGCGAGTACCAGCTGGGTGCCGGAACCCAGACCAACATGATCCGGAATCGCCCGCACGACCCGGATGGCGACGCCCTGCGGCAGCCCAAGCCGCTTGATCAGTGCGGCCGCGTGGGTCATGACACGCGCCCGCGAGGCCTCGGGACCTTCGTATTCGAGCGTCTTCGCCGGGCGGGCCTCGATCTCGGTAGCGATTCCATCGAGTGTCAGACCGATACTGCCGAACCGTCTCCCCAGATTCCCATTGAGGTCGAGAAAGCCCACATGGAGGCGCCCGGGTGCTTGCACGCGGACGGTTCTCCAACGGGTCACGTCGGCAGGTTCAGTGCTCATACGAGCCATAGAGCAACCCGCATGCCAAGTGAGAAGTGACCGGGTTCAGGGGCCCTCAACCGTCACGGGCACCATGGATGCCACACAAACGGGACACTCTGTCACAGGGCGCACGATACCGGTGTAGCAGTTCTGCCCGCTCGTGATGGGACACCGTCTCTGAAAAGACACACCACCGTGTCGGATCGTCCGCGCCCGGGCATTCGCACTGCTGCCATAGACGGTCTACTACCAGCCCTCTTCAATTGGCATGGTCTGTGCTGCCGCACTGTACGTGCACGATGCTGAGAACACCCTTGCGCCCGGCGGACAATTTCTTTCCATAACCGCTTCCCTGCTCTGGAAATGAACCATCGCTCGCAGAGACCTATGTCGGACATGAATACGGCCAACGAGACCCGGTTCGAGAACGTCGCGTGCCCTTTCTGCGGCTTGTGTTGCGATGACCTGACACTGACGGCCCGAGGGTGCAGGGTCGACGTGGTCGCCAATGGCTGCGAACTGAGTCGCCGTGGCTTCGGCGCGCCCCTGCCGCCAGCCACGGCACTGGCCAGACAAGCGACGATCCAGGGCGATACCTGCACACTGGACGAGGCGATCGCCTACGCCGCGGACCTGTTGCGGCAATCCCGTCTGCCGCTGTTTGCCGGACTCGGCACGGACGTCAATGGTGCGCGCGCCCTCACCCGCATGGCCGACCGGATCGGCGCCATTCTGGATCACATGAACAGTGACGCCATGGCGACCAATCTCGCCGCGGTTCAGGACAACGGCTGGATCACCACGACGCTCACTGAAGTCCGCAACCGGGTCGACACGCTGGTCGTCTTCGGCGCGGGTATCGGCAGCGGCCTGCCACGATTCTACGAACGGTGTTTTTCGAACGTCGATACACTGTTCGACAATTCCACCGCCAACCGGCGCCTGTATCTGATCGGGGATGAACCGCTACCCGCCGGGGTAGACCCGTCACAGGTGGTGCGCATCCCCAGTGCACCGCAGAATCTGGTGAATGTGGCAACCACCCTGCGCGCCATTCTAAATGGTAATACTGACCGCCTGACCCCCACCGACGGGATCCCGATGGCCGACCTGCAGCAGCTGGCGGACCGGTTGCGTCAGTCGGTCTACAGCGTCTTCACCTGGGTGGCCGGCGATCTGGACTTCCCGCATGCCGATCTGACGATACAGACGATCTGCAATCTGTCCCGTGATCTCAACAAAAAGACCCGGAGTGCCGCCCTGCCACTGGGCGGCAACAATGGTGACCATACCTTTGCGCAGGTATGCACCTGGCAGACCGGCTATGCGACGCGGGTCAATCTCGCCACCGGACACCCGGAGTATGACCTGCATCGATACAGCGCTGCCCGGCTGCTCGCCGCGAAGCACGTCGATCTGCTACTTTGGGTATCGGCCTACGCTGCCGACCGCCTGCCACCCGCGGGTGAACTTCCCACCATCGTACTCGGACGGGCATCGATGCAGCTGGACCGTGATCCGAAGGTTTTCATTCCGGTTGCAACCCCCGGCATCGATCATGAAGGGCATATCTACCGGTGCGATGGTGTGGCCACACTGCCACTCAAAAAGCTGCGCTCGTGTGACCTGCCGGATGTCCATACGGTGGTAAGCCGGATCACGGAGATGCTGTAACCATCTTCAAGGATGACCATGCTCATAAAGCTCCAGTCCGGTACGGTCTACGATCCCACGAACGGCATCGATGGCCAGGTCCGTGACCTTTATATACGCGCTGGCCGCATCATAGAAGCGCCGGTGAGCGGTGACGAGAAATGCACCGTCTACGATCTGCGCGGCAAGGTGGTCATGTCTGGCGGTATCGACATCCACACGCACATCGGCGGTGGCAAGGTCAACATCGCCCGTACACTCCTGCCCGAGTTCTGCCGCGAGAACCCCAGTGAACGGCACGGACTGTTACGCTCCGGTTGCAGTCACGCCACGCCAACGACGCTGCTTACGGGATATCGCTACGCGGAAATGGGTTATACGGCCGCCTTCGAGCCCGCGGTACTGCCGATCAATGCACGCCAATCCCACATGGAGATGGCCGATACACTGCTCCTGGACACCGGTGGCTACGCGATCCTCGGCAATGATGACTTTCTGCTGCGCATGCTCTCCGATGGCGCCGACCAGGAGGCCATCAACGACTACGTGGCATGGACACTCCACGCCACGCAATGCGTCGGCATAAAGGCTGTCAACCCTGGCGGTATCAACGCCTTCAAATTCAATCAGCGGAAACTCGACGTAGACGAGAGAAATCCCTACTACGAGGTTACGCCGCGACAGATCGTGCAACGGCTGAGTCGCGCGCTGCACGAACTCGGGGTGCCTCATCCACTGCACATCCATGCGAGCAATCTCGGTGTTCCCGGCAACTACCGGACCACCCTGGAAACGATGGCTGCCGCCGAAGGCCTGCCGCTGCATATCACGCACGTGCAGTTCCACAGCTATGGCACGGAAGGTGACAGAGGCTTCTCATCGGCCGCCGCCGAGATCGCGGAGGCCGTTAACAGGAACCAGAATATCAGCGTAGACATCGGCCAGATCATGTTTGGCCAGACGGTGACGATATCCGCCGACACCATGCATCAGCATGCCAATCACCGGCATGCGCACCCACGCAAGTGGATTTGCACCGATATCGAATGTGAGGCCGGTTGCGGCGTAGTCCCGTTTCGGTATCGGGACCAGAATTTCGTCAACGCCATGCAGTGGGCGATCGGTCTCGAGCTGTTCCTGATGATTGACGACCCGTGGCGGGTGTTCCTGACCACGGACCACCCCAACGGCGCCCCGTTCACGAGCTACCCGCACCTCATCCGCCTGCTCATGGATCACAGCTTCCGTGAAGATCAACTCCAGCGGATCCATCCCGATGTGGCCGCGCACTCCCGTCTTGCCGGCCTGCGCCGGGACTATTCCCTCTACGAAATTGCCATCATGACCCGCTCCGGCCCCGCCCGTATTCTGGGACTGCAGGACCGCGGTCACCTGGCGCCGGGTGCATGGGCCGATATCGCCGTGTATGACGATCTGCCGGACCGGGAGGCCATGTTCGGCAGGCCCGCCTACGTATTCAAGGATGGGGAGCTGGTCGTCCGCCATGGTGAGGTCTGTGGGCTCGTGCCCGGTCGGACGCATGCCGTGCGCCCGGAGTTCGATCGGGGCATCGAGAAACATCTGAAATCCTACTTCGACCGCTACCACACCGTGAGCCTGGACAACTTCAAGATCAGTGCCGACGAAATGAGCGGTGGCATCGGCAGCGAAGTCATGCCGGTGGCGTGCGGGCGACGGGAATCAAAGTGATCATCAACGGCGTCACCATCGAAGACACCTTCGCGGAGGCCTTCGGCATGAAGGCCACGCGGGTGATCATTACCGCGCTCAACGAGACCTGGGCCCGGAACGCCGCGGTGACGATGACCGGATTCGCCACATCGGTCATCGGCAGCGGCATCGAGGCCGGCATCGAAGCCACCCTCGGGATCGACCAGACCCCGGATGGCCGCCCCGGTGTGTCGGTGCTGCTTTTCGGCATGTCGGCGAAGGATCTGGAAAAGCAACTGGAGCGCCGCGTCGGCCAGTGCATCCTCACGTCACCGTCCAGCGCCGTATATGCCGGAATGGAAGGCGCCAAGACGATCAATCTGGGCCGCAATATCCGCTTCTTCGGCGACGGCTTCCAGATCTCCAAGCTGATCGGTGAGCGACGCTACTGGCGCATACCCGTCATGGATGGGGAGTTCGTATGCGAAGAACGGACCGCCTATGGGGATGCCGTGGGCGGCGGGAACTTCATCGTGTTGGCAGCCTCCCAGGAACAGGCCCTGACCGCATGCGAAGCGGCGGTTGTCGCGATGCGCCGTATCCCCAACGTGATCATGCCCTTTCCCGGCGGCATCGTGCGGTCCGGGTCCAAGGTGGGATCCAAATATGCCGCCTTGCCCGCCTCCACCAATCACCAGTTCTGTCCGACCCTGCGCGGAATCACGGCGTCCAGGTTGTTACCGGATGAAATGTCCGTATTGGAGATCGTCGTCAACGGCCTGGCGGACACCGATGTCAGGGCCGCAATGCGTGCCGGCATCGAGGCGGTGTGCGCACTCGGGTCGACGGCCGGTATCCGGCGTGTGTCCGCCGGAAACTATGGTGGCAAGCTCGGGCAGTTTCATTTCCATCTCCGGGAGGTCATGGCGTGACGACGCCCATCACCCTTTCCTTGCGCGCCGCACCGGCTTTCGCCATCGATCTCAGCCCGCTGTGCGCGGTCGCCGAAAAGAACACGGATCCCACACGGATCGCCGATCTGCGGCTCGGGTACGGGAACCGCAATGTCCGGCTCGGCGACCTGTTCGACGTATCCGGGACCGATTCGACTCACATCCATATCCACAACAGCTGCGCCGCGCTGCATGGTATAGGCGCGGGCATGACGTCAGGCCGTATCGATGTCGATGGGGATGCCGGCGATTACCTTGGCCTCGGTCAACGCGGCGGTCACATCACGGTACACGGAAATGTGGGTAATTTTGCCGCGTGCGGATTGCGCAACGGCCGCATCGACATCCACGGCAATTGTGGCGACTACGCCGGTGCTCCGCGGACGGGCGAGATGCAGGGTATGCGCGGAGGCATCCTGTGCATCCACGGAAACGTGGGAGACCGCGTCGGTGATCGCCTGCGGCGAGGTCTCATCGTGGTCTCCGGGGACGCCGGCGCGTATGGCGGCACACGCATGATCGCCGGTACGATTCTGATCATGGGGCGTACCGGCCCCTACGTCGGCCATGCGATGCGGCGTGGCACACTGATTCTGGCCCAGCCGCCCGATCCACTGCCCGCCACCTGGGTGGACTGCGGCACCCATGAGCTCGTATTCCTGCGCCTGTTCTGGCCGGCCTTGAGGGATATCGATGCGGATATTGCCCGGACGCTGGAGTTCACCAGCCGCAGCAGACGCTATTGTGGTGATCTGAGTGGTATCGGCAGGGCCGAGATCCTGGTGCCATCCAGGCACTGAACAGCCTTATTCATTTGATCGTTACGGAGGCCAATGTCTGCCATGCACAATCGAATCGTCATGCGTATCGGTGAAGCCCTCGGCGATGCCGAACCGGTAGAACTCTGTGCCGAACCAGAGGTCGTCATCGGCGCACTGGATGGGCCGGTGGGGTACGCCTTCGCGACCCTGCTCGGCGACCAGACCAAGGGCCATTCCAGGGTTCTGGCCATTCTGAATCCCGATGTTCAGGTACGCCCTGCCACCCTGATGGTGAGCAAGGTCACCGTCAAGGACGAAGCCTATACGAACATACTCATGGGCACGGTACAGGCCGCCATCGCCAACGGCGTCCTCGATGCCGTTCGCTACGGTGACATTGCACGCGAACATGTCTATGGCCTGGGGATCATCGTTTCAGTATGGCTCGATCCGAATATCCTGAAGCTTGAAAGGATCGATCATAAAACGCTGTTCGATGTCCATAGGGCGGCCATGTCCAGGGCCATCCACAAGGCTCTGCAGAATGAACCGACCATCGAATGGTTGCTGGAGAATCAGGACGCCATAGTCCATGAGAACTATCAGCTCGGGCTGGATGGCGAATTATAACCGTCATGGCGACGCCACCCGCGCGCGCCTCCACATCCGATTCCGGATGACGATGTCCCTGCCGTGGGCGGATGAACGATGCAGGCAATCCCGATGGACATCACCATGCCAGGACCACTGATCTCCATGGCTCGCGCAGGCTCCCTGCAATTGCTGTTCGCCGTATGGTTGTGCATGGCGACCGGATCGGCATCGATCGCTGCTGCCCCGGATACACCGCCCAACGACGCGTTTACACTGATCGACGAACAGGGTAATCCCTTCCGTATCGCCACTACCCGTGGCAAGGTCGTGGTCCTTTTTTTTGGTTATACATCCTGTCCGGACGTGTGTCCGACCACCCTGCTGAGCGTGAAGGCCCTGATGAACCGCCTGGGTGACGACGCGAACATGATCCAGCCCATCTTCGTCTCGGTCGATCCGGGCAGAGACACGCCCGAGATCCTGCGGCGCTACACGGATTACTTCCACCCCTCCATCATCGGCGTTACCGGCAGCCAGGACGCCCTGAGGCAGTTGGCTCGCCGTTACCATACCTCCTATCGGTATGAGGGGAAGACGGACAGCGGGAATTATGTCGTAGACCACACCAGCGACCTGTACATCCTGAATCCACAGGGCACACTGGTACAGGCGATCCCCTATGGCACACCGACCGATGTCGTCGTCGAACGGGTACGGACACTGTTGCCCTCCAGGTGACGCAATGGCCAGAGGGACGATCGGTCAGACACGACCGCCGATGTCCCACGCCAGTGCATACAGCGGCACGATGGACTGGCGTACATGGGTGCTTCATCCCTATTGCGGCGTATATTCCTTGCCGAAATGGACCGTATCGAGACCGCCTTTCTCGAAATCCCCTACCGGTGCCGCAAACGCGTCTCTGACGAGTAGCTCGTATTCGCCCGTCAATGCCTTGAGCAACGCCACCAGATCCACCTTCTCCTCGGCAGACAGGCCAAGCGGCTTGATGAGCGGGCTCAGAAGTTCGTTCGGCACACCGCCTCCATCGTAGAATTCAACGACTTCTTCCAGTGTGGCGAATACCCCGTTATGCATATACGGCGCCGTCAGCGCGACATTCCTGAGCGAAGGCGTCTTGAATTTCCAGCGGTCATCCGGATTTCCGGTCACCAGGTACCGCCCCAGATCATTGTGGCGCTCCCCACCCAGCTCCTCGAACACCTCCGGTCCGAACTCGAAATACACCCCGGGAGCGATCAGC
Source organism: Gammaproteobacteria bacterium (assembly GCA_019911805.1). NCBI lineage: Bacteria > Pseudomonadati > Pseudomonadota > Gammaproteobacteria > Gammaproteobacteria bacterium. The sequence continues at coordinate 164,432 of JAIOJV010000077.1, read as the reverse complement.
ACTTTCGCATGTTGCGGCTGTTCGATCTTCATCGCGTGGCGGTAGCCATTGCCGGTGTTATGCAACTTGTTGTCGGAGAATACTGCGTATTCGGACCCGACCGTGTGACAGGTGATGCACGCCGCCTTGCCGCTGAACAGCTTGAAACCCCGCTGCGCAGCCGGTGACATGGCATCCTCATGCCCACCGTAATACCATTGATCAAAAGGTGAATTACCGACTACCAGGACGCGCTGATAGCTCGCGAGCGCCTTGCTCACGGTGTTCATATTGGCGGGCTCTCCGCCATACGCCGCCTCGAACAGACCCCGATAATCGGGTAGCGTACGCAGCCGCTCGACGACCAGCCCGATGGAAGGTGCGGCCATCTCATTGGGATGCAGAATCGGCTGCCAGGCCTGATTTTCCAGACTCGACTCGCGACCGTCATGAAAGAACATCTGCTGATAGGCGACGTTGTAGAGGGTCGGTGTATTACGCCCGACACTACGGCCCTCCGTACCCACCGCAATCGCCAGTTCGTTGTTGGTGAATCCCTGTTCCGGGATATGGCACATGGCACACGACTGGGTGCCATTCAAGGACAATCGACGGTCGTAGAAGAGCTTTCTGCCCAGTTGTACGGATGCTTTCGTGAGGGGGTTGTCCGTCGGTATTTCGGTTGGGGGCAGGCCCAGCGACTGGGCCCTCGCCCGGTCGATCAGATCGACCGCCTCACCCACACGTTCGACCAGGGGGCGGGAGCGCGTCTCGTACTCCGGGTCATCGTAGTTACCACGGTAATCGCCGGGTCCATCCACCGCCGCCGCTGCCACGCCCCAGCACCCCAGCAACGAGCCATAGAGAATCAGTCTTCGCATCGCCATCACCTCTCGGGCAGTCCACGTGATCCGCGGGTGAACCCGTCGGTCGTTATCCTCTGCGCCAGTGCATCGACATTGCTCCCCGTCAGTGTCTGCATGAATTCCACCAGATCGGCTTTGTCCTGCCCCGTCAATCCCAGCGGACGGATTCTCTCATCGATGAATTCATGCGCGAATCCGCCGCGATCGTAGTACTCGACGACCTCCTCCAGCGAAGCCATCGATCCATCATGCATGTAGGGTGCGGTCCGTGCGACATTGCGTAACGAAGGGGTCTTGTAGGCCCAGCGGTCATCCGGATGCTGGGTGGCCTCATACAAACCCAGATCATTGAAGGATTGCTCTTCCGTACCGGCCAATGCATCCTGGTCGACCTCGATGACAACATCAGAACCAATGACGATTCTTGGCGGTTTATCGTCATCATGCATGGATCTGTACCAGCCGATTCCGGTGTTGTGCAGCTTGTTGTCCGTGAATAACGCGTCCTTCGGCCCCACCGTATGGCATGCCGCGCAGCCTGCCTTGCCAGTGAACAGATCGAAGCCCCGCCTTGCCGAGGCGCTGATCGCATCGGCCTGCCCGCCGTAACGCCAGCGATCGAACGGCGAGTCCGCCGCAACGAGGGTTCGCATGTAGGCTGCCAGGGCATCCGATACCGTCTGCATGGAGACCCCCACACCCGGGAACGCCTGCTCGAACAACACCGCATACCCCTCGACCGCCTCGATTCTGGATAGCATACCCCCAACGTCACGATTGCCGGTCGTCGCATAATTCAACAACTCGTCCCATACCGCGGCCTCGAGCGAAAACTCCCTGCCATCCACAAACAGGCGTTTCATGTAGCCCACGTTGTACAGGCTGGGGGCATTGCGCCGCAGACTGCGTCCCTCGAAACCAATGGCCCTGGCCATGGAATTACTGGTGAATCCCTGACTGGGGATATGGCAGTGAGCACACGACAAGGAGGAGTTGGCCGTCAGGCGCCTTTCGAAGAACAGCGTTTCTCCCAGCTTGAACAGCGCGCGGTCGGCCGTCGTACCACCGGCCGTGTTCGTGGCCGGAAGCCCCAGCGGTGGGTTGTGAACCCGGGCGAGTCTGGCATCGATCGCGCTGGTCGTCGCGTCTGCCACCGCAGACTGTCGCGGCTCCAGACCACCACCCGGCAGCGCCAGCGTACGGATATCCGCCAGGATGACGTCGGTATGGAGAAACGAGACACTGTAGATGTTACGTATTCTCTGTTGGGCGTCGATGAGATAGACCCGCAAGACGTGCGCTATCGAACCCGCGCGCGCGCCCTCCGCAGCGAGTTCCTTCTGGATGGTCTGGCCATAGGATGCCAGGATCGGATCCAACGCCGCGGCCGATGCCGTGGTCACGTACTTCCACTCCGTGGCACCGTCCGGAATCCCGTTCTCATAGAGACGCATCACCTCCGGAGTATCCCGCTCCGGATCGAAGCTGAGACTCAGCAGCTTCACGGAGCCCGCCAGATCGGGATCCTTCTCCAGCCGGGCCTTCAGCTGATGCAGAACGAACGTTGCCAAGGGGCAGCCGTTTGCATCGGTGCAGGAACTGTAGATAAAACTGAGTACGACGATCTTGTCGTCGTAGAGATCATGAAGGGTGGTGGGTTCGCCGCTCGATGCAAGCACCACACCATCGGCCGCCGCCTTTATCACCGGAAGAAAATAGCTTCCCGGGACGGGGGCAGTGAACCCGAGCTGTCCATAACCGGGGGCCGCAGTGGCGGCCTGGCCGGTTTCCCTGGTAACGATTTCCGGGAGTTCCGTGTGGGCCACTGACAGGCTGGGTACCACCAGCAGCAGGTGCGTCAGCAGCGCTGCAATAGCGATCATCGGAATGTCTGTCCAGCTGCGCCTCGAACCTCGCCCGGCGCTCGAACCACTGCACATGAGATACCTCCAGCAGCCGCATGATGGCGGTCATACTCCAGCTGCCAACCGTACGGGTTGGCACGCAGAATAAGACAGATGCCGAAGCATTGCTCCGGCACCTGGTGAACCACATGTCCTACTGCTTGAAAGAGGCGTCCTTCAAAACGACCAGACTTTCCGCCACTGTACCTGCTGCCGCAGGCTGTGCAGCGGAAATCTGAGTATCGAACAACTGTCTCGAGTTGAAGGTAATCAGATGCGCCCGGCCAAGCTTCTGCTTGTAGAAGTCGATTTCCCACTGCTTCGCCAATTCCTTGCCATCCCAGTGATACAGCGTCAGGAACTGCTCATCGTGTTCACCCTTCTTGTCCCAGCTGGACAGCAGGGAGGAGCTGTAATACAGACGCTTTCCATCCCAGCTCTGCGATACCATATTGACCTGGGGACCGATCTTCTTCTCGTATACCATCTTCGCATGGAACGGATCGGACACATCGAACAGCCGTGTGCTGCCATCCATGAAGGTATCGATCCAGAGATACCGGTCATCCGCCGAGATGGAGAACGCCACCGGGATCGGCACATTGGCCGGATCACCGATCGTGCCGACCTTCTTGACGCTCCAGCCTTCCTTGACATCGTCGTAGATCAGGAAGATCTCGGAGGTCAGTGCGGTCGTCGTGAAGCAATAGTTGTTGCCCCACGCGCAGCGCACTTCCAGTGGTGCACCGGGCACGTCGATAACCTTCAACGGCTTGCGGGTATGCAGATCCCAGATGACGACGGTGTTCCCGAAGCGCTTCATCGCCTCCTCGTCACCCATCATCTTGCCGAAATCCATCATATAGTTGGACCAGCCGGTGAAGGATGACGTCACCATCACGTTCTTGGCGGGCAGAAAGCGGACATCATAGCCGTACCCGTCCGCATACTTGCCTGACTTGCTCGCTCCCTGCAGGTCACCATCGGTCGGCAGCCAGTAGGTATCGATGTACTCACCTTCATTGGTGTACTCGACCAGTGCCGTACGACCGCCGTGATCCTTGTTGTTCGACAGCGCGCTGATCATCATCCTGCCCGGCATGGCCACGAATGTGTGTGGACCCACCACCCCGCCGCTTGCAGACACGAAGTCATCGATCACCTTGGCGAGTTTGGGTTTGGCCGGGTCGGTGTACACATCGAATATGAAAATCTTGTTGGTATCCAGACCGCCGGCCCAGAGATAACGGCGGTCATCGGTGTAGCCGGAGTGGTGGGCCTCGTTTCTGCCGCCAACCGACAAGACATTGATGACTTCTCCATATTTTCCAGACTTGGGGTCCACATCGACCGTAACCAGCTTGTCCTGCTCGTCACCGACCCCCTCCACGCCCAGGGTCCATACATAGGCGAACTGCTCCTGGCCAACGATCTTGGCCGAATAGGGTGAAACACAGGTCTCATCAGCAGGCGCAGCACTGGGCAGAACCGACCCGGTTATACCGATTACGGCCGCCAGTCCCAGCGTCATGGCAGTGTCTCTGAAAGTCGCTTTGATCATGTCTATCGCTCCTTGCCCTCAAATACGATTGAAGGTCATGTTTTTTGTGACACCCAGGGAGGATGTAGTCCGTCACACACCCTGAAGTCCGTCTCATCAGGTATAGCCAATCCTTAAAGAATTGACATTTGCAAAGCACATGCCACTCACCCGGCACGGGAGAAAGACGCCGTTTGACGCCTTTAATCGATTCATATTCAAAGGATCTTTGAAGCGCACCGACCGCACGCCGAGGGTAACTACCTACCAGGACCGGCAGGGCTGGCTCGTGACATATGTCACGATTAAGAGACAGCGGGCACTCAAGTGATTCTTTAACTGCACAACGCTGTTTACCGGCGCGGGTTCAAGGGGGAGTCGCACGGATTCTACGCACGCAGAGGCCGCCGGCGAGGATCGCCGGCCATCAATTCGTTTTGTCGACCAAAACCACGTAATTGATACGGAGATACCAAAACCTGCATTAACAAAGCCTCACGCCGTGTCGGCAGGTGTCGGCCGCATGGACGCGGCCGTCAAGCCTACAGGGACGTATTCACGGTGTCCTGCCGACACGGCGTGAGGCTTTGTTAATGACTGCCTTAGTAAGATCCGTAGACGCGCCGCGTCGACAGCGCGACCGGTCTTCGATGGTTGGCCCGGGGCGCTGCCGGGCAACCGTATGGGCGACTAGGTGGTGGAGGGTAAAGGCCGTTCGTGATTGGCGTACCGCCGATCCCGTGCACGCTTTGCCAGGAGAACCGCATGGGTGACGTCAACTGCCTGTTTGTTTTCCCGCACGTCATGCACCCGGATGATGGACACCCCGTTCAGAATCCCGAGTGCCGTCATGGCCACCGTCGCATGCCGCAACTCCTCCGGCGTGTCGCAGTTACAGAGGCTCCCCATAAAACGCTTCCGGCTGACTCCAAGCAGTACCGGGTAACCGGTTGGGACACAGTCCTGCAGATTTCCAAGGATTTCCAGGTTGTCGACCTTGCGCTTGCCAAAGCCGATACCGGGATCCACGACGATCTTCTGTGGTGCCACCCCCGCATCCTGCGCCGCCTTGCATCGTGATGACAAAAAGTCGCGTATCTCTGTGACCGCATCGATATAGCTCGGCTGGTCCTGCATCGTCGCGGGCGTTCCCTGCATGTGCATCAGGACGAGTGTCGCGCCACTCTGGGCGGCCACCTCCAGCATGCGGGCATCCGTCCTGGCCGCACTGATATCGTTGATGATGTCCGCCCCCAGTCGAATCGCCGCTGCGGCGACGAGGGCAGACTGGGTATCCACACTGATCCGGACCTGTGCCGGCGTCGAGCTGCGCAGTGCATGAATCACTGGAAGAATCCTGCGACATTGTTCTTCCGGAGAGATCGGCCTGGACCCGGGACGGGTCGACTCCCCCCCCACATCGATGATATCCGCCCCCTCCCGGACCATGATCCTTGCGTGCTCGAGTGCATGGTCGATCTGCAGATGCCTGCCGCCATCCGAAAAGCTGTCTGGCGTCACATTGAGAATACCCATCAGGCGGGGTTTCGATACATCCAGCGCCCGCGGCCGTGATCGGGAAGTGTAGTCGATCGACGTGCCCAGGCATCGCTCGACCAGAGAATCCACTTCGTGCTGCATACCAACGCCTCCATTGCCTGCGTAACGCTCATCCTGACAGAGAGCCAGGGATTGCCTTGCTGATTATCCACCTGCCGACCGTCAACTCAAGCCAGAGATCAAGACAGTCTGAGCCCGCAGACCCGGGGTAACTACCCATTTTCTGACCGCCTCGATGGTGGTATTTTCCTACGCTCAAAGGCCAGAGTCCGACGGCGCCGCCGTATTGCACATGACGTATGGGTGTGTTGCACCGACGTGGCTGGGCAGGCCGTCTGTCTTCGACAAATTATCCCAGAGGTGGACCGATCCATGTTGATTTATGACGCGATAAGCCCGGCACCGCGCTGCCTGCGGATGTTTTTGTTGGAGAAGGAACTGGAACTGCCGGCCGTGACGGTGGACGTATTCTCAGGTGAAAACCGGCAGCCGGAATTTCTCGCCATCAACCCGGCCGGACAGACACCCGCGCTGCGTACCGACGATGGCACCACACTGGCCGAAGCGGTCGCCATTGCGGAATACCTGGAGGAGTTGCATCCCTCGCCCGCCTTGATCGGCAGTGACCCGCTGCAACGCGCGCTGACCCGGCAATGGTGGCGCCGCGTGGAGCTCAACATCACCGAGTTCATCCACAACGCCTATCACTACGCCGAAGGGCTGCCGCGGTTCGAGTCGCGCATCCCGGTGGCCCCCGAGGCGGCGGACGGGTTGAAACGGGTCGCACAAGACCGGCTGCGCTGGCTGGATGGGATGTTCGGTGTCGGCCCGTACCTATGCGGCACACGTTTCAGCGCGGCGGATATCTGGCTGTATGTATGGCTTGATTTCGCGCTCACCGTCAACCAGCCGTTTGATCGCACCCTGCCGCACATCGGCCCGTGGTTCGAACGGATGGAGGCGCGACCCAGCGCAGCGCGCAGCCGGCAACTGCTCCAGGCAGCGTGAGCGAGCGGCCAAACGGGCAGCGCTGCCGGGTACCAGCAACCGGACCCGATGACACCGCAGGCACCACCGACGTCAAACGAACATGACTTCATCCACGTAACACCAGTACCAGCTCTCGCCCGGTTCGATAGAGCGCATGACGGGATGTTGGGTGGCGTGAAAATGCGCGGTGGCGTGCCTGTTCTTCGAGGAATCGCAGCAGCCCACGTGTCCGCAGGTCATACACATGCGCAGTGCCACCCACCGGTCGCCGAGTTGCAGGCATTCCTCACAGCCGTTGGTATTCGGGCTAACGTCGCGAATCGCATTGAGATGGGTGCAGTGTGTGGCCATGCTATTTACCCCGGATGGCGTGGGTTGACGGTGATTCCCTGACGGTCTGTTCCATTTCGTCGGACCCGCAGCGTGGCGGCAGGTTGCGGAGGTGTCGGGCCGGCCACGCCTCGGCCACGGTCGCAGGCCGCAATCTTCGCCAGGAAAGGAGCCTCCCGCTGACTCAGTCGCCGCCGGCAAGTTTGTGTAAATACCCGCGGATCCGCGCGGCGTTGGTACCGACATCACTCTTGCCGACCCGCGACTTCGAGCGCACATCCACCATGCTGCCCGAACCCTCGGCACGCACGCGCACCACGATGTCGTCCTTGAAGCCAAACCAGAACGTGGTCGCCGTGGCTTCGATCCGGCCCTGGTCCGGTACCTCGGCAACGATCTCCCAGCCCATCGCCCTGGCCGCCTCGAGCGCGCGCGGGAAGGCTTGCGCAGCGGGCAGATCGAGGTGCAGTGGCTGGATGTCCGGGTAGGCCGCATGCTGCTGGACCGCCACCTCGGGGCCACCGTATACGGCGGGGTTCGGTGCGTCCTTGCGTAACGGCAGCACCGCCACGAAGTCCGGTGGGTGCATCGTATCGGTGCTGATGTCGTGGATCATTGGTACCGAACGAGCGCGTTGCATCCAATGCCCTGGCAGCCACGCCACCGCAATGCCGACCATGATCGAAACCACCAGCCACGCCTCGGAACCGTGTCGTGCGGCGGGCACGATCAGCGCGATGAGCCCGAGTGCTGCCGCGGCAATACCGGCATACGCGGCCCACTTCAACAGCACGAAACCGACAGTGAATTCCCACCAGCCCAGATGCACCCCCGGGCCGGAAAGCAGCAACAGCACAATAGCGGCCAAGGCCAGCAGCGGAACGATGATGTGGATCATTTTCATGGCGATCCCCTGGGGCGGCCGGTATGCGACGGGGTCGGACGTTGCAGTGGCACGCGTCAGCCGAATGACGATTTTATTTTCCTGCACTTCGATACCGGGTATCTGGACACACCCGGTGAATCATCCAAACTTGACAGTAATCTATAGCACAGGCAGGGGCATACAGCGACGCAATGGGGTGTGACGTTACTGAATAACGTTGCGTTGACAACGTTCTTTTCTCAAACCGGTGAGGTATCAACCAGACAGTCACCCAACCCCGATGATGCACGCCGTAATCCGTTCGTCCGCCCCCGGCAACACCGGGAACGAGCGGAACTTATCGATGAGCTGATCGCCGAACCGGTCTTCCATCCTGATCAGATCGGTGCGGATATCCTTCAACAGCAAGGGCCGGTTGCGCGGTTGCTGGAGTTTCTCGTACCAGACCGGGCGGATGATATCCAGCCAGCGCGCTGCAACCTCGTCCCAGTCAGGCTGATAGTTCACGTTCGGCTTGCGCAGCATTTTCTGGATGGACTGGTAGTGCTGCAACCGGGTCTGGTCCTGATCCTTCGCCGCCTGCTTCAGGAAATGCGCGAGAATAATGTCCAGTTCCTCCAGCGCGCGCTGCTTCTTGCGCGGCAATAGCAGCCGTTCCACTTCCGAGATCCGGCTGACAAAGCGGTTGAGCAGATCGGCGGCCTTGTCGGTCATGGGCAGATCGTCGACCTCGCCGGCCAGGGACTCCCGAAGATTTTCGCAGACCGCCTGCAGGTCCGTGATCGGCGCACCCATGGAACTCGGCATGAAGATCCAACGCGGCGCACCGAAACTCCCCGCTGCGATGCAGAAGAAGGCCCAGGGTCGCTCCGAACGCACCAGACTGACGCGCGACATCACCCGCGCGGTAACCGTACGGTAGGCCTCATAGACCTTGTTGTCTACCAGGGCGCGCTCGCCCAGGATCAGGCTGCGTACCGGCTCGAAGGCATCCTGGATGCCGTCCCATTCGCTGCGTTCGGATTCTTGCTCGTATTCGCGGATGAGGTCCTCCGCACGCAGCGGATCGGCGCGGCGGTTCTGCATGCCTTCCGGCAAGGGCATGTTGGAGCCGAGCAGGCTCTCGACGGTTTCATAGCGCTCGACGAAGCGGTCATCCGAGGACAGGGCGAACTCCGATGCGTCGTCCGGCCACCAGGCCTCGATCTCACGGTGCGGACTATCCATGCGGTCGACGCGTCCCACGCGTTGTTCGGCAATGCGGACGACGCTGGGCATGTCCAGATGCACCAGGGCCGAGGCCTGTTGCAGATTGACGCCCTCCGAGAGGCTGTCGGAGCATAGCCCGATGACCCCCTTCGCCGTCGAGCCCGGTTTGAACGTCTCCAGAATTTCCGCCCGTGCCGAACCGGGATCGCCGGTCGCGACGATCGTGCGGACCTCAGGCTGCAAGGACTTCAGGTGCTGCTGGATCAGCGCCAGGGTCAACGGCCGGCTGTCGAACGCCAGCAGCAGAGCGTGACGGCCGGCGAGTTGGGCGAGGTGCCGAGCCTTGGCGCGTTCGCGCGCATCGCTCATCTGCATCAGGCAGGCATACATCTCTTCGTAGAGGGCGTGGTCGTGCGCGCAGGCGGCGCGGTGCCGTTCGGGATCGCTCAGCCAGTCCGGCAGCGGAATCGACAGCTTGTTCACCGGCAGCCTGCCGGCAAGATCGTCCAGACGCTGCAACTGATTGCCGGTCTCGTCCTTGGTGAAACCCTGTAACTCGAAAACGTGAATGGCTTTGCGCGTGCCGACGATGTGCTCGGCCAAGGCCGCCCGCGAGGAGCGCAGCGAGGCCATGATGACGTAGCAGGCGATCTTCTTGGCCGAGGTCAGGCGGCTGTGCAGGTAGGTTTCCTCCGACCAGCCCTGACGGATGAGTACGTCGGGCATCTCCACCGACTTGATGAAATGCGACACAGCGTACAACTGATCCGCCAACTCGCGAATCCTGGAAGCCAGTTGCCGATCCACCACGGGCTCGTCGAGACCGTAAATCTTCGGAAGATGCCTGGGAAAACGACAGGGATTGCCATCGCGGTCGCGGTAAAGCTCAGGATCGCGCTCGATCAGCGCGTTGAGCATGCGCTTGGTGCGCCGCACCGTGAAGCGCTGGATCTCCTTGCGCAGAACGCCGATCTCCTCCTCCGTCAAGGAACGATTGATGCTCTTCACCCCGAGCATCTTCTTGAAGGCGTTCAGCGTGGACGGCTCCAGATTGTCCGCACCGAGCATGTCGGCGATGCGCAGCAGATCGACCACGCTGCGATTGATCGGCGTGGCCGTGAACAGCAGCACATGGTCGGCCATGTTGCGCAGCAATTGCTGGGTGCGATTGGACTTGAAGTTGAGGAAGTTGTGGCCCTCGTCCACGCACAGGATCTGGGCGCGACGCAGGCCCTCGACCGTCAGCTCGTGGCGGCCGCTGCGCTTGTGGCTGAGGCTGCCATGCGAATAAATATCCAGCGGTACGCCGCACAGCAGCGACTCCCACTGCCAGTTGTCCTGCACAGCGGGCGGACAGACCATCAGTGCCTTGCCCCGGCGCAGCCGGCCGGAACGGATGATCTGGTCCTGTACCGCGCGGATCAGATGCGTGCCCATGCGCGTCTTGCCCGAGCCGGTCGCGTCGGCGACCAGCACGCTACCCTGCTGCGACAGCACCAGCAGGGCCTGGGCGATGCCCTGACGCTGGGTCGGCCACAGATCGGCGTCACCGGGCAGATTGTCCGAATGCAGATAGGCCTTGGCCCAGTCGCCCTCCAACAGCTCGGCGCAGGCGCGCGCCAGGGCCTCCTGCCAGGGCACGACCCGGAGTAGCGCCTCCAGCAGATCGATCAGTTCCTGACGGTAATCGCGGCCCAGTTGCCAGTAGTTCTCGGCGATGGTGACGAGTTCGGCATAGCGCTTGGGCTCCTTCTCGCGGGAAAAGCGCGCGTTGGCCTCGAGCTGCCGCTCCAGGCCGGGCCGGGTGAAGTTCGACGAACCCAGCGTGGCGGCCTGATCACCGACGTAGATCTTGGCGTGCAGGCGGCTGTCCGAGCTGGCCAGGTAGCGGGCCTGTACCTGACCGGATTTGAGCCGCTCGATGCAGTGGATCAGCTTGGCGCTGAGCAGCAGGGAGATGCCGCGCTCCAGCCAGTGGTGCTGTACCTCACGCGCGAAGGACTGACCGCCGACCTCGAAGGATTCGCGCTGCGAGGGAAACGGCTCGAAGCCGAGCAGCACGCGCACCCGTGTGGATTCGCCCACGCCGGCGATGAAGTCGATCAGCCGGTCCAGGGTAGCGTAGCCGGTCACGATGAACGGATTGGCAGACAGGCGCAGGTCGTTGAGCACCTGCTCGGCCACGCGGTGATGGTCGACGTTCAGCGGGAAGCGCTGCGCCTCCGGCCACGGCGCGAGTTGGGCCGCCGAGGCGACCTCGGCCTCGTCGGTGAACAGATCCAGATTGTAGACGCGCGGCCTGCCCCGGCTCATCGCTCTCCCCATGTAGTCATTATCGTTATAGCTGGTCGGTAACGACCCCTTCTTCCCCGAGCATGTCGATGATCTTCACCACGACTGTGCCGCCCTTGCGCGGGGCGGGCAATCCATAGCTACCTTCGATCAGGTGCTGCTTGCGCGCCGGAATGTCGGTCAGGGCGACCATGAAGAACTCGCCGCCGTAGTCGGTATCGATCAGGATGCAGTCAACCGCCCAGTGCAGGTTGCGTCCGCTCACCACCGGCGCGGCACGTCCAGCACCCGACCGGGATTGCGCCGCAGCAGTTCCGGGAATCCGCGTCCGAAGGGTGGCGGTTCCTGGGGGATCTTCATGGCCTCGGCTGGCAACTGCTAAATCTTGCTCAATCAGCACTTGGTTGGCAGTTCAGCCGCTTATTACTAATTCTTGTCAAATTAGCAGTTCATTAGCAGTTGATGCCCTTGGCGTCTACCGCCTCGCCAGGACTTAATCATATTGTCAATTCAATCTGTTAAACAATCTTAGCTGGCCGGCATCGGAGCGGTACTGGCCACGCATCCAGCGATGAAATCATGCACGGCCGCCAAGGCGTCCTGGCCGGGAGGAGTCCATCCCATCAGTTCACAATGGCTACCCTGCGTTCCGATGCCCCAAATTCCCTTAAGGCCTGGAGATTTCCGAGGCAACCCATGCCTTGTGATGTACGCACGTATGGCGTACACTTCGAAGGTCAGAAGGAGATCGCCTCAATGGCCAACACAGAAACCATCAAGCAACAGCGCATGCATATTCGCCTCGATTCCCTGTCCAAGCAGAAGCTTGAGCGAGCGGCTGCGTACGTTCATAAAAGTCTGTCGGAATTCGTTCTTGTGCAGGCTCTGCACGCAGCCGATGAAGTGATCCTCGAACATGAGACGTTGACCCTGACGCAGGCCGATTGGGGCGTATTCCTGGACGCCCTTGAGAATCCCCCCAAGCCCAGCGCCAAGCTCAAGCGCACCTTTGCCGAACACAAAAAGCGCGTACAGCAATAAGAGGCTGCCCGCTTGGATCTGATTATCTCACCGCTGGGAAATTCTCATGAGCGGGAATCCTTCCATTGCGGTGAGCACTCCCTCGACGAATACCTGCAGCAATATGCCAGCCAGGACATCAAGCGACGAATCAACAAAGTATTTGTCGCCTCGCCGTCGGAAGCCCCGTGGCAGGTAATCGGCTACTACGGTCTCAGCGCCGGCAGCCTGGATGCCAATGATTTACCCGAAGGGCTGCGCAGGAGGCTACCCAGGTATCCGGTTCCCGTGGTCCTGCTGGGAAGGCTCGCCGTTACCCAATCCCACCAGGGGCAAGGCCTTGGATCTATTCTGCTCGCCGATGCCTTGCAACGTATCGTTCAGGCCAGCCAGGTGATGGCGGTCTATGCCGTAGTCGTCGACGCCTTAGATAATCGAGCCGCCGGGTTCTACCAGCAATTTGGCTTTATCCCCCTACCCAGCCAACCACTGAAACTGTTCCTGCCAATGGACTCCGTCGCTGCTCTGTTTGATTGAGTTGCTGCCTGTTACCTTCGGTGCCTTCGTGAAGGCCAGTTAGCGCAGGAGAGCAAACCATGGAGTACGAACAGACGGTATATCCCCCCTTGAGACTATTTTAGAGGAGGCGACATCTATCCTGACATAGGGTCTGTTCACAAAGGGACCCATCGAGGGCCACTTTGTGAAGGGTGGGATGACCGCCTCCGCTGCGCTGCGGCGTTCTCCGCGGCCTGCGGCCGCTTCGTCGAACGGGGGTTCTTCATCAAGGCTACCCTCACCGTCCAAAAATAGAAAAGGCCCCGCGCGGGGGCCTTTTCTATTTTTGGCGGAGAGGGTGGGATTCGAACCCACGGTACGCAAAGCGTACACTTGATTTCGAGTCAAGCACTTTCGGCCACTCAGTCACCTCTCCAGGGATTGGGTGGGCATCTGCGCGAAACTACTGCGAAACGCCACACATCCTGAACGCGGGATTTTACCTCAGGCCGGGCGGAAAGACTAAATCTTTGTTCCGCCTACCCGCTAAAACCGGTTAAGCTCGGCACTCGGGCCTCGACCATACTCCTCATGCGACGGTTACTCTTCATTTCGCTCTGGTGCCTTGTGCTCGCCGCCTGCAGTCGGCCTGATACGCTGTTGGAGCGGGTGCAGGATGCGGGCGAGCTGATCGTCGTCACCCGTAACGGCTCCACCACCTATTACGAGGGCCCGCACGGGCCCACCGGCCTCGAATACGATCTCGCGCTGCAGTTCGCCCAGCACCTTGGCGTGCGGCTGAAGATGGTCGTACCGGAGGATTTCGGTGACATCCTGGGCATGGTGGAGCGCGGTGAGGCACACCTGGCCGCGGCCGGCCTCACCATCACCGATGAGCGCCGCAAGCGGGTGCGCTTCGGACCCAGTTATCAGAAGACCACCCCGCAGCTCGTCTACCGCATCGGCAATGCCACGCCGCGCAATCTCGACGATCTGCACGGCACCCTGGAGGTCCTCGCCGGCTCCAGCCACGAAGAGCGGCTGCAGCAGCTGCAGGCCGAATACCCGAACCTCACCTGGCGCAGCAACAACACGCTGGACACCGAAAACCTGCTGGCCCTCGTCTGGGAACAGGTCATCGACTACACCATCGCCGATTCCAACGACATCGCCATCCACCAGCGTTTCTATCCCGAGCTGCGCGTCGCCTTCGATATCAACGGCCCCGAGGAACTGGCCTGGGCCTTCCGCAGCAGCACCGACAGCAGCCTCTATGATGAGGCCGTGACGTTCTTCCGTGAGCTGCGCGCCGGCGGCCAACTCGACGAGCTGCTGGAGCGGCATTACGGCCATGTGCAGGATTTCGACTACGTCGGTACGCGCCGCTATCTGGCCCATATCGACCAGCGTCTGCCGGAGTTCATTGCACTGTTCGAGGATGCCGCCACCGAGACCGAGCTGGATTGGCGCCTGCTGGCGGCGGTCGGTTATCAGGAATCGCACTGGGACCCGGAGGCCCGTTCGCCGACCGGCGTGCGCGGCCTGATGATGCTGACCCGCAACACCATGCGCTTCCTCGGCCTGGAAGACCGTCGCGATCCCGAACAGAGCATCCTCGGCGGGGCACGCTACCTCCGCCTGCTGAAGGACAAACTGCCCGAGCGCATCACCGAACCCGACCGCACCTGGCTGGCACTGGCCGCGTACAACGTCGGCTACGGCCATCTGGAGGATGCGCGCGTCCTCACCCAGAAGACCGGCCACGATCCTGACAAGTGGATCGACGTCAAGGAGCACCTGCCGCTGCTGACGCAGAAGAAATGGTACTCGCAGACACGCCACGGCTACGCCCGCGGCCGCGAACCGGTGCGTTACGTGGAGAATATCCGCAGTTACTACGACATCCTGGTGTGGCACAGCGAGCGCCAGCCGGATACAGCGGACACCCCCGGTCCCACCTTTCCGACCGATCTGCTGACCCTCTGAGACCGACTACTACCCTCTTCGGTCGCGGAAGAACCCCTGCAGCAAGGCGGCGCACGCCGTGGCGTCCACGCCCCCGGTCACGATGATGCTGTGGTTGTGGCCGGGCACGGCGAAGGCGTCGAACTGGCTGCCGGCAGCGCCGCGCTGGGGATCGAAGGCACCGAACACCAGCCGGTGCACGCGCGCGTGCAGCATGGCGCCGGCGCACATCAGGCAGGGCTCCAGGGTGACATACAAGACGGCGCCCGGCAGCCGGTAGTTGCCGGCGGCCCGCCCGGCCGCGCGCAAGGCGACGATCTCGGCGTGCGCACTGGGATCGTGGTCGGTGATCGGCCGGTTCCAGCCCTCGCCCAGCACCTGGTTATCGCGCACCACCAGCGCCCCGACCGGCACCTCACCCATGGCCGCGGCGCGCCGCGCCAGCGTCAGGGCGTGCCGCATCCAGTGCAGGTCCTGGTCATCAGGGAGGGAATCGGTAACGGGCATCCGGGTTCGGGCAGGTTGCAGGATCCCGGCGGAGTGTAGCGGATATCCCCCGGCCCGTGCAGGGCAGGCCCCCGCCCGCCGCGGCGACGCGCGTGCCGGCTGCGCCGCCGGTCGGGAGCCGCCGTACGCCGTGCCTCGCGGCACCCCTACTCGTGCCGCAGGGCCTCGATCGGATCGAGCCGCGCGGCGCGGCGGGCGGGGAAATAGCCGAACATCACCCCGATCGCGGCGGAGAATACGAAGGACAGCAGGTTGATGGCCGGATCGAAGATATAGGGTACCGACATCAGACCCGCCAGGAAGATCGACGCGGCGGCGGCCAGCACGATACCGATCAGCCCGCCCAGGCTCGACAACACCACCGCCTCGATCAGAAACTGCAGCAGCACCTCGCGCTCGAGCGCGCCGATGGCCAGCCGGATGCCGATCTCGCGGGTCCGTTCGGTGACCGACACCAGCATGATGTTCATGATGCCGATGCCGCCCACCAGCAGGCTCACCGCCGCCACTGCACCGAGCAGCAGGGTGAGGATGCGGGTCGTGCCGGTCAGGGCATCGGCGATCTGGCGGGTGTCCAGTACCCGGAAATCGTCCTCTTCGGACTCGCTGATCTTGCGCCGCTCGCGCAGCAGCAGGTCGAGCTGTTGTTTGACGGCGTCGATCGAAGTGCCGGTGGCGACCGACACCATGATCATATTCACATCCACACTGCCGGCGAGACGGCGCTGCACCGTGCGCAACGGCATGATCACGGTGTCATCCTGATCGGACCCCATCGCCGACTGCCCCTTTGCCTTGAGCAGGCCGATCACCTCGCAGGCGAACTGCTTGATACGAATCTCCGCGCCGACGGGGTTCTGCTGGCCGAAGAGCTTGTCGCGGATGGTGGCGCCGATCACGCACACGGCCTTGCCGGCACGCTCCTCGGCCTCGGTGAACTCGCGCCCGGCGGCAATCTCCCAGTTGCCGGCCGTGAAGTAGTCGTTGGTGGTGCCGGTCACCGAGGTGGACCAGTTGTTCGCCTGGTACACGGCCGTGACCGCACTGCTCACCACCGGCGCCACCGCCGCCACGCCGCTGATCTGGGTATGCACGGCCTCGACGTCGGCGAGCTTGAACCGGGCCGCGGCCGTCGCGCCGGGGCCGTAACGCTGGCCGGGCCGTACCATCAGCAGGTTGCTGCCCATACTCGCGATCTGGTCGGAGACCGACTGGGTCGCGCCGTTGCCCAGCGTCACCATGGTGATCACCGCGGCCACGCCGATCACCACGCCGAGGATGGTGAGGAACGAGCGCATCAGGTTGCGGCGGATGGCGCGCATCGCCAGCATCAGTGTGTTCCACCACATCAGGCACGCCCCTGCTGACGGGCATCGCTGTCCACCCGGCCGTCGACGAAGCGCACGATGCGGTGGGCGTAGGCGGCCATCTCGGGCTCGTGCGTGACCATCAGCACGGTGATGCCATGGTCGCGGTTGAGGGCGACGATGAGGTCCATGATCTCCTCGCTGGTGCGGGTGTCGAGGTTGCCGGTAGGCTCGTCGGCGAGCAGCACGATGGGCTGCGTGACGATGGCGCGGGCGATGGCCACGCGCTGCTGCTGGCCGCCGGACAGCTCACCGGGGTTGTGGTGTTCCCAGCCCTCGAGACCGACCTGCCGCAGCGCGGCGCGCGCCGCCGCATGGCGGGTGGCGGTCGGCGCACCCCGGTAGATCAGCGGCAGCTCGACGTTCTCCAGTGCGGTGGTGCGCGCCAGCAGGTTGAAACCCTGGAAGACGAAGCCGAAGAAATGCCGCCGCAGCAGGGCGCGCTGGTCACGCGACAGCTGCTCCACGTGCACGCCCTGAAACAGGTAGCCGCCGCGGGTCGGCATGTCCAGGCAGCCGAGGATGTTCATGGCGGTGGATTTACCCGAGCCGCTCGGACCCATCACCGCGACGAATTCGCCCTGGGCGATGTCCAGATCGATGCCGCGCAACGCATGCACCGCAGCCTGGCCCTCGCCATAGGTCTTGGTGATGCCGGTCAGGCGGATCAACGACGCACTTCCGGCCATCACTTGGTGCTCGCGATCTCGGTGATGACCTGCATGCCAGGCTGCAGCTCCCCGTCAAGAATCTCGGTGACGCGGCCGTTGGTCGCACCGGTCTTCACCTGCAGCGCGACCGCTTGTCCGTCCCGCAGCACCCAGATGCGCCGGCTACCATCCGCTGCCGTCACCGCCGCAGCACCTCTGGGCCGGCTTGACGGCCGCGGCATCAAGGTGCCGAAGACGCCGCGGCTCGCAGCCTGCTCCGAGGTTGGGTCCGGCGGGCTGAAGCGCAGCGCGGCATTGGGCACCAACAGCGCGTTTTCGTGGGTGAGCGTGGTGATCTCGGCGGTACCGGTCATGCCCGGGCGCAGACTGAGGTCGCTGTTGTCCACCTGCAGCACGGCGGGATAGGAGATGACGCCGTCGGTATCGGTGGCGTTGTAGCCTACGCGGGTGATCTGCGCCTCGAAACGCCGCCCCGGCCAGGCGTCGACGGTGAAACTGGCCGGCAGCCCGGCCTTGACCTGGCCGACATCGGCCTCGTCCACATCGACCTTCAGCTCCATCTTGGAAAGATCCTCGGCCAGCGTGAACAGCGTCACCGCCTGCAGCGAGGCGGCCACGGTCTGACCCGGATCGATCGCACGTTCCAGCACCACGCCGTTGATGGGCGAGCGGATGTGCGCCTTCTCGAGGTCGGTTTGGTCGGAGCGCAACGCGGCCTCGGCCTGGACGACGCTCGCCTGGGCGCTCGCCAGGTTGGCCACGGCACGCGCCAGTTCGGCCTCGGCGGTGTCCATCTCGGTCTTCGACGGCACCTTGCCGCCGGACAGGCGCGCCACCTCGTGAAAGCGCTCGAGCCTGGCGCGCGCCTCCGTCACCGTTGCCTGCGCCTGCTTCACACTCGCCTCGGCGGCGCCGACGGCGGCGCGCGATCGGGCCACGGCATCCTCGAACTTCGACAGATCGAGCACGGCCAGCACCTGGCCCTGAGTCACGCGGTCGTCGTCGTCGACGAACACCGTCTCGACCGTGCCGGACATCTCGCTGCCGACGTTGACCTGGTTGGTCGGCTCGAGCCGGCCGGTCGCCGAGACCTTGACCACCAGGGTGCCGGTCGTCACCTCGGTAGTCCGATACTGCGGTGCACCCGAATCGCCGTTGCCACCGAACAGAAAATACCCCACCGCCAGCAACGCGAGCAGCGCGATGACCAGCGGCAGGCGCCAGCGGCGCAGAAAACCGCGGCGACCACCCTGCGCAGCGAGGATGGCTTCGAGGTCAGCGCTGGCGGCGTGCGGTTTGCTGTTGTCGTTCATGCCGGGCAACCCGGATTGGCCACGGGATCCCACGGGAAAACACCCATGCAATCGGGCATCGACCTGTCCGTGTGCTTCTGGCGCTGGAATGATGGCTCGCGACTCATGACGTGTTCCTGGGCTTTGCGGGGGTGTATGCCGCTGCGGGTGTCGGCTCGGGTTCGGGCGACCAGCCGCCGCCGAGGGCCTTGTAGAGTTGGATCTGAGCGGCCGCGAGTTCACCGGTACTGTTGGCGAGCTGGTCTTCGAGGTTGAGCAGGGTGCGCTGGCTGTCGAGCACCGAGAGGAAATCGGCCAGCCCGGTGGCGTACCGGTGTTCCGCGATGGCGAACGCCTCCCGCGCCGCAGCGACCGCCAGGGCCAGCTGGGCACGGCGCTGGTCGGCGTTCGCCACCCCCACCAGCGCGTTCTCGACATCCTCGAGCGCGGTCAGTACCGCCGCCTCGTAGGCCAGCCGTGCCTGTTCGAGCAGCGCGTTCTGGATCTCGATGTTGGCAACGATGCGGCCGGAATGAAAGATCGGTGCCGTGACGCTGCCGAGCAGCGAGCGGGTGTCCGCACCGCTGTCGCCGAGGCCGGAAAAGGTGAGTGCCTCCAGCCCGATCGAGCCGGACAGCCGGAAGCTCGGGTAACGGGCCGCCTCGGCCTGGCCCAGACGTGCCGTCTGCGCCGCCAGGCGGCGTTCGGCGGCGCGTACGTCGGGACGCATGCGCAGCACGTCGGCCGGGATGCCCGCAGCGGCCGCGGTGCCGGCGAGCGGCACGGCAGCGGTGGCGGTGAGACGTGCCTGCAATTCACCGGGGGAGCGGCCGAGCAGGACCGCGAGCCGGTTATGCGCCTCGGTCACGGCGGTGCGGAACGTTGGTATGGCGGCACGGGCACTCTCCAGATCGGTACGCGCCTGGGCGACATCGAGTGCCGAGACCAGCCCCGCCTGCAGGCGCCACTGGGTAAGCTCATAGGTCTCGCTGCGCGCGGCGACGCTGGCCTCGGTCACGGCCAGACGGCGTTCCGCGGTGCGCAGATCCACGTAGTTGCGCACCACCTCGGCGGCCAGCGAGACGCGCGTGTCGCGCAGGCTTTCGGCGCTGGCGCCGACATCGGCCGTGGCCGCCTCCACACCGCGGCGCAGCCCGCCGAAGACATCCGGCTCCCAGCTGGCGTCGAAGCCGGCGCTGTACAACTCGCGCGTGGCGCCGCTGCCGCTGCGCTCGCTGGAGGTGCTGCTTGAACCCGACAGCGACGCGTCCAGCGTCGGCCCGAGCTGCGCCCCGGCCAGGCCGCGCCGCGCCCGCGCCTCACGCAGTTGGGCGCGGGCGGTGGCCAGATCGAGGTTGGCCGCCAGCGCATCGGTCACCAGCGCATCGAGCAGCGGGTCGTGGAATTGTCGCCACCAGTGGGCGAGCACGGCAGTATCCAGTGCGCGCGCCTCGGTCGCGGCGCTCCACTGTGCCGGCACAGCGGGCGGCGACGCCCGGTAATCGGGCCCCACGGCGCAACCGGCCAGCACCAGCAGCGCGGCGAGTGATGCGTAGACCGTGGCGAGCTTAGGCAACACGGAACTCCTGCGTGACCGGCCAGGCCATTCCCGTTGCGGGGAGAGCCGTGATGGCGAATGGTACTGGTAAACGAGCCGCGAAACCCCGGTATCGGCAGTCGGTTCCCCGGCAACCACCGGGACGAACGCCATGAAAAAAATATTACTCAATGATTATCCTGACAATATATCACACCGCAACTGCGGCCCTGAAGTGCCTGCCGGTACCGGCCCTGGTGACCCGCCGGGTGCCGGCGCGACGCGACCGCGACGCAGGCCCGCGTTCCGACCCGCTTTCAGACCGCAACTCAAGCTGAAATACTCATTCCGGCCACGGCAGCACACAAAGAACCCGGCCAAGATCATACGCTTCACACCACCACCCTCCTCACCCGCCAGGTACTGCGCCGGGACTTGGCGACGCTGTTTCATGGCGGTGTCTTCCGGGTGCTTCCGTGGCAACTAGCGCTTTCGGGTTCAACGCGCGCGCTCTGCACGGGAACCTTTTCTCATCGCCACGCATTGCTACCGGCATAGCGCTGACATCGCCCCTGCGACCTTGCGCACACCGGCACGCCGGGCTGCGCGTTGGGCTGCAGGCCCACTGCACGAACGACCCGCTGGTAACGTGGAGAACACCATGACGCTGACACTCGATTCCCGCCTGGCCGTGTCCATCCTTGCCACCCTGACTGTCGCCGGCTGCGGCGGCGGTAGCGGCACGGACGCGACGCTGGACCCGCAGCTCGTCGCCCAGGGTAAGGAAATCTTTCGGTCGGACACCTTTGGAGACGAGATCTTCTGGACGGACGTCCTCGGCATGCACGAGGTGATTGCCACCGCAGTGGACCCCACGACTGCGCTCGCGGTCGGGTTGAAGGTGGATGCCGCTGCGCTGCCACCCGCCGTGGTGCAAGGCATCCAGGACGGCTCCATCAGTCTGACAGACCCTGCCACGACCGTGGCCCTGCTGAAGCTCGATGCCGTGGTTGGACTGAAGGGCACGGTCGAAACCCTCAACGGCATCGACTCCCTGACACGCGTAGGAACGACGTGTGCGCTCTGTCACTCCACGGTGGACGACTCCTTCGCCCCCGGGATCGGCAAGCGCCTGGATGGCTGGGCAAACCGTGATCTCGATCCCGGTGCGATCATCGCGCTCTCGCCCGCCGTGCCGGCAAGCGCCAAGGCCGTCTATAACTCCTGGGGCCCGGGAAAGTACGATCCCCGCTTCAACCTGGACGGGCTCAACGGGCCGCAGGTCATTCCGCCCGCGTATGGGCTGCAGGGGATACATCGCATCACCTCCACGGGCGATGGCGATGACATCGCCTACTGGAATCGCTATGTCGCCGTAACGCAGATGGGTGGGCAGGGCTCGTTTTACGATAGCCGCACCGGTGTGAACGTAACCAATGGCACCGACGATCTCGTGTCCTCGAAACTCCCGGCGCTGCAGGCCTACCAGTTGAGCCTCCCGGCACCACCCGCCCCCGCCGGAAGCTTCGATCCGGTCTCTGCGGCACGGGGCAAACTGGTATTCGAGGGTGTGGGACAGTGCGCAAGCTGTCACACCGGCCCGACCATGACCGACGCCAACATCATGCTGCACCCGCCCAGCGAGGTCGTCAGTGAACCGGAGCCCGGTGGGGCACCGAGCTATGCATCACGGACCGCGACGCAACTGTACCGTACCGCACCGCTCGCGGGGCTGTGGCAACACCCTCCCTACTTCCATAACGGCAGCGCCGCCACCCTGGAAGTGGTCGTGGAAACCTATGACACAAAGAAAGTCCTTGGACTGACGGATATCCAGAAGGCGGATCTCGTTCAGTATCTGAAGAGCCTGTAATGTCGCTTTCGCAGGGCTGCGGTACTCCTTGAGAAAGTGGTGGTGGTCGGGACCGGCACACCGACTTGCTAACCGGTCAACCCGGGCAGGTCCACACCAAGCAGCGGTAATAGAATGATGACGTTCAGCGACAGCACTACGGTCGAAGCCGCGACCGCCAGGCCGATGATGAGCGGGCGGTTGCGGTAGACACCCATGATGTCACGCCGGCAGGTGAACCATAACAGCGCGAGCATCGGGACCGGCAGCGCCAGGCTCAGCGCAACCTGACTCAAGACGAGCGCGCGTGTGGCATCGACACCCCATGCCACCACGACGAAGCTCGGGATCATGGTGAGGAGGCGGCGCACCCACATCGGAATCGCGAAGCCGACGAAGCCCTGCATGACCAACTGACCGGACATCGTCCCGACCACCGAACTCGCGATACCCGAGGCGATGAGCGAGAGCAGGAACACACCCGCCGCGGCGACACCGAGAATCGGTGTAAGCGTGTGGTACGCGGTCTCGATCTGGGCGACCTCGGGGTGCCCTGCATGAAATGCCCCGGACGCCATCACCACCATCGCCAGATTGATCAAGCCGGCGATCGTCAGCGCAACGAGTACCTCGATATGGGAAAACCTCAGCAGCTTCACCCGCTCGGCCTCGGTCCTCGCAGGCGTGCGGTCTTCGGTGAGGCCTGAGTGCAGGAACAGGGCATGCGGCATCACCGTCGCGCCGATGATGCCGGCCGAAAGAACCAGTGCCTCGGCATCGGGCACACGGGGTGTGACCATATGCCCCAGCAGGTTGAGCCATTCGACGGGTGCCATCATGAGTTCGGTGATATAACACAGCCCGATGATGCCCACGAGGGCACCGATCGTGATCTCCATCGGCCGGAAGCCGAATTTGTCGATCAGCAGCAGGCCATAGGTGATGACTGCGGTAATGACCATGCCGACCAACAGTGGCAGGCCAAAGAGTAGCGACAAACCGATCGCACCGCCGATGAATTCGGCCAGATCGGTCGCCATTGCCGCGATCTCACTGATGACCCACATCACCAGGACCAGCGGCGTGGGAAAATGCATCCGGCACAACTCGGCTAGATTGCGTTCGGTCACGATGCCGAGCTTTGCCGACAGCGCCTGAAACAGCATCGCGATGAGATTGGCGAGCAGCACGACCCACAACAGGTCGTAGCCATAGTGGGCGCCAGCTTGTATGTTCGTCGCGAAGTTGCCCGGGTCCATGTAGGCAACCGACACCACGATCGCGGGACCTGCGAACGGCAGCAACGCCGCCATCCCCCGACGGCGACCCTCCAGCACCTCGCGGACTGCGAGAGACGTGCTCTGGGTCATCGTCAGACGCTTGGATCTGTCTCGCTCGCGGCCGTTCACCTCTTTCCCGGGCGGGCGTTTACGGCTGCACGAAGCCGCGCCCTCCTCTCACGGTGCCTTTCATCCGGGCTTTCCGCCCACCACGATCATGACCCAAACCGCAGGGATAAGGCGTTGCGCGCAGACGACGGGATGGTGCCCGATGCCACCGCACGGCGGCCCTGACTCCCCACCAGCCCCTTCATTGCCCCAGCGCACAGATATTTTTCCCCAGCTCCAGCTCCTGCGCCTTGCGCTCATCCGGACTGGCAAGCCCGGCGTTGGCCCGTTTGATTTCGATATAGGCCTCGGGAAATTCGGGCAGGCTCGACAGGACATAATCGGTGAAGGCCTTCTCGCCCTCGACCAACTTCAGCAGGCCGGGATTGTGCAGCTTGAGCTCTCCTAACGTGGCCCGGTAGACGCCGTGCTCATCACCGACCGTGATGTCGCTGAAATGTCCCGGCAGGATCACTGTTTCGTCCGGCATTGCCAGCATCTGCTGCAGCGAGGCGTAGAGCAGCGGCGCCCAGGTTTCGGCCTTGCCACCCAGGTCCGGGCGGGCGATGGACTCGAGAAAGATGCTGTCGCCGTCAAGCAGATAGCGCCCGTCGACGAGGAAGGCCACCATGCCCAGGGTATGGCCGGGGAAATGCAACACCTGAATCTCGACGCGGCCGACGGGAAGCACCTGCCCCTCTTCCAGATAGTGATACGGTATGCGGGCCGGCAGCATGTCCATCGGATGGATGGCATCATAGGGATGCAGGTAATAGGGAATGTGGTCGTGCTCGCCGAGCGCCGGCCCGCCGCTGAGGTGATCGGCATGGAGATGGGTGTCCAGCACCAGTTCGATGCGGGCGTCCGCGGCGGCAGCCAGCTCGTGATAGGTCTCGAGGTGTCGGGCGGGGTCGACCACCGCGGCGTGCCCGTCGCTGATCAGCATGTGACTCACGCAGCCGCGGGCCGGGCGCACCACCTGGAAGAGCGAATACCGCGCGTTCTCCTCCACCAGGCGCCAATAATAGAAATTACCCCAGGCCTCCATGCCGCCTTCCAGGTTTGCCGCATCGAAACCCAGACGGCGCAGCCCCTCGGCAACGTATGCGGAGGTCTCGCCCTCGGCACAGACGGCGAGGATGGGTCGATCGTCGGGCAGTTGTCCTTTGAGCTGCGTCTGCACCCCCCGCATCACGGCCTCGGCGACATCCTCCTCCTCGTGCTCCAGATCGAGCAGTTCGAAATAGGGGACATTGAGCGTGGGTACCGCAGCATGAGGGCCTTCCACCCGCCAGCTTTCGAATTCATCGGGGTTACGCACATCGAGAATAAATATCGGCTCGTTGCGTAGCAGCCGCTCCCACACCTTTGCCGGACTCGAATTGCCCGAAACCTTGTCTGACATGGGTTACCTCCTGAGGAAACGGCGCTGGCACATCCCACCGCTACGGCGCACGCTCTGCCACATCCGCTCGGTCCATCCTGTATGTTTCGAAATATAGTCGATGCCTGTCCGGGCGCAACGCAAGGTGCAGGATCATCCAGTCCCGCCCCGCGCCTTACGATCTGGCCGGAACGCACGCCGGGCACCCCACTCCAATTGCCCGGACCTTGTAAAAGTGCGCACAGGTGCTAGCTTAAAAACTGGCGGAACAGGCCCGATCCTGACCCCGGGCCGGACGCCGGAAATCCCCTTAGACAATACAAGGAGAACGTAATATGGCTGCATCCAGCCCTGGTCTGCACGAGGCGGCCGACGCCTTGGGCCCCGAGGTGATCGACCGACATCGCGCAATCGTCTCGATCATGGAAGAACTGGAAGCGATCGACTGGTACGACCAGCGCGTGGCAGCGACTGATGACGAGGAATTGGCGGCCATCCTTGCGCACAATCGCGATGAGGAGAAGGAACACGCTGCCATGGTGCTGGAGTGGCTGCGCCGTCGGGACCCCCAGTTTGATGAGCATCTGCGCAATTTCTTGTTCATCGATGAATCACCGCTGGAGCGGGAACACGAACTGGAGGCAGGTGGCGGACAGAGCCCGGCTAGCGACGGCTCTCTCGGCATCGGCAGTCTGCGCGGGGGGGTGAAATCATGAATGACCTGCTACGGGATCTGGCACCCATTTCCACCGAGGCCTGGACAGCCATCGAGGACGAGGCGCGGCGCACGCTCAAGACCATGCTCGCGGCCCGCAAACTGGTTGATTTCGTGGGTCCTCTGGGGTGGGGGGCGTCTGCCATCAGCCTCGGCCGCAGCGAGCGGCTGAAGAGCGATCCTCACAAGGGCGTGGAGGCGCGCTTGCGCCAGGCACGGCCACTCGTGGAACTGCGCATCCCTTTCGAGCTATCGCGGGGCGAACTCGAGGCCGTCGGTCGCGGCGCCGATGATCCGGATCTCGACCCGGTGCGGGAAGCCGCACGCGCGATTGCGCTGACTGAGGACAAAGCCATCTTTCACGGCTTCCACGATGCCGGCATCGGTGGGATCGTCGCCGCGGCCAGCGCGGCCAGATGCACGTTGAGCGAAGACTACACCGAGTACCTCGGCGTGGTGGCCGAGGCCTTGTACAAACTGCGCAATACCGGCGTTGATGGACCGTACGCCATTGCCCTAGGGCCGCGCTGTTACACCGGGCTGCACAAGACACTGGATGGCGGCTACCCGGTAATCGAGCACGTGCGGCGGTTGCTGGATGGTCCCATCATCTCCGCCCCGGCGATGGACGGCGCAGTCGTGATGAGCCTGCGCGGTGGCGACTTTGAACTGACCGTCGGCCAGGATTTGTCGATCGGCTATCTCGAGCATACGGCGGCAACGGTACGCCTGTATCTGCAGGAAAGCTTCACGTTCCGGGTGTTGGCGCCCGAGGCGGCGGTGCCGCTCATATACGGCAAAGGTAAAAAATAACGGGCCTGCGCGAATCGGCGGGGGCCATTTCCAGAATTGCGCGGCGATCCCGCCGGTGTTGTGCCTATCGCTTACACTCCACGTGCGCCGTGACCATGTCGGAACCACCTGCCACATTGTTCAATAGATCGGAGTTGGCGAAAACTCCGGAGCGGTGTATCAAGGTCATACCGACATAACAGTTCTTCACCGCATGGCTGTCGAACAGGAGCCGGAGCGGCACATCCAGTTGTGCCTCCAGGTAATTGAGGAAATGTGAGGTGTTGCGGTCACTCTTTCCCTGTTTCACCTGTTCGATGTATGGCACCCTGGAGGCGTAGGAAAACCCGACACCCAGACCGTAACGGAACAGTTCTCGGTGGCTCCATGGCGAATGAATCGAGGTCATTGCCATCACATAGGCGTTGTATTCCCAGAAGTCACTCTGATAATTGTTCTCGAAACGACGATTCAGCGACAACTTCCCCCAATAGTCGAGGTATCTGCCATCCGCGAGCAGCTTGCCCAATGTCAAGCCACCAACATACGCGTCAAGATCTTTGCTGCGCTCCAGGTGCCCCCTGTGGGTTCTATGAAACGTTCCCTGGGCCTGGTAGCCCGCATTCACGCGCCAGGACCACTCGCCTGCTCGCGCAGAGTAGTTCTGCTTGGTTGAGTCATCCATCACATTGCCAAACAGGTACGCAAAACCGAAGGTGACCGAATTGAGCTGTTCTTCGTCAACCAGGGGGCTGTCATAGATCTCCTGATCGACCTGTTGAAATGCAATATTGGAAAACAGCATCAACCGCCGGGTAAAATGGTAGGAAGTATTGATGCCAGCACGCCAGAAGGCCGCAGACCCGGCCTGGTAGGCTGGCCGGTCATGCCGCGCCTCATCGACAGCGACACCGTAGTAGTAGTCGGTCAGATCACTGTCCTGATAGATGTAACTGATAAACGGCGACACTGACCAGCGACCGGACTGCCACGGATATCGGTAGGTAAGGTCCCACTCAGAACCGTTGTGGTTACCCAGCAGGTCATTCACCCACGTAGTGGACAACGCACCCCAGTCCCCATGCACGGCGACTGACAGCCCCCCATCGATGGTTTGCTTCCGGTCGTGCAGGCCGCTGAAGTAGTCACTGGCATTGGATTCCAGGCGATCGAAACGATACTCAGTCAGGGCATCGATCTTCAGCCAGTCGTTGCCAAAAAGATGTGCGCCGGCTGACGTCCCGTGCACGAATAACCATTTACCCTCGTACAAATAAAGCGGGATCAGATCGGCCTTGCTGTCGCTGAGAGTACTGGAGATATTCCCGACACCCACGTAGGGACTGGTGCCCCGGCGTAACGCAAAGCCCAGACCGACGGTACCTGGTGGTGCATTTTGAATGGTGATTTGAGTATCCGGCAGGTCGGCAAAGCAGTCCCCTGCTGTCAAACACAGGCTCAAGAAAGCACCTTTCCAGATCAGTTCTCTTTGCACTAGTGATATCCGGCTTGTCACAGATGCCATTATTTTGTTGCACCAGACGGCTGGCCACGATGACAGTCTTCCAGCTCCGCGGGTGCCAGGGCCAGGCACGGATTGTGGGTAGTGCAAACACTTTCGGGTGGCTGTTAGCGTTCTGTCCGCGCTCCACCAGCGCCTGTGTCGCTGCCTGGTCCTGCCGAAGCTGGTCGTATTCACAGTCTACGTCAAAACTGCGCTGGTCGATGCCCCAGGGGCCTAGCAGACCGACCGTGCCGTCAATCGTCAGGTCCTGACGTACAACAGTCCTGCCTTGGACTCATAGTAATACAACCCGAACCGAGCAGTCTGTTACCGAAGTGCCGGCACGTTGAGCCTCGATGTCGAAATCTGGGGCAATCTCGTCATTGTGAGGGGCGCAGCGCAGCGGCAATCCTGTGACAAGCCCCGTAGGGTGCGTCGGCGCAGCGACGCACCATGAAGCGTTCGGCGCACACCGTGGCTCCGGTGCGTCAGCTTCGCTTCGACACACCCTACGAGGGATGGCTTGGCGTTTCGCTTGGCACGTACTCATGGCTACGGCGATATCCGGCCAGCCTGATACCTTGCACGTCGCCGCCCGACCTGCCGGTGCCGGAAGCAGTCGATCACATGGTCGTTCACCATACCGACCGCCTGCATGTGCGCATAGACAATCGTCGAACCAACGAAACTGAAGCCGCGTTTCTTGAGATCCTTACTCAATGCATCCGATTCCGCCGTGGTCGCCGGCACGTCCTGCAGCCTGGTCCAGCGGTTACGAATCGGCTTGCCGCCGACGAAGCGCCACACATAGTTGTCGAAGTCATTGAATGCCTCCTGCACCGCCAGAAAGGCCCGCGCATTCTTCACTGCACTCTCGATCTTCAGTCGGTTGCGCACGATGCCGGGGTTGCCGAGCAGTCGTTCGACGTCACGCTTGCCGAACCGCGCGACGCGTTCGGGATCGAATTGCGCGAATGCCGCCCGGTAGTTCTCCCGTTTGCGCAGAATCGTGATCCACGACAGCCCCGCCTGCGCGCCCTCGAGGACCAGAAACTCGAAATGCCTGCGGTCGTCATGCACCGGGACGCCCCACTCTTCGTCGTGATAGCGGATATACAGGGGATCGCTTCCGCACCAGGCGCAGCGTGAGTTGGTATCGGTCGTGTCGGATCCGGCCATGGAAATACCCTGTCCTGAATGGCGTACCGAAAGTCTACCTGCCGCACCTCGTTCCGGCTATATGCTCATTCAGGGAGCCTGCCGCGGCCTCGCCGAGGGGAACGAGATGAATCGCAGTGCGGTGCACAAGGCGGTGGACGTGATGGTGCCCAAGGTCGGCGGGCTACTGACGCAATCCACAATCGGTTACGATACAGCACCGCCGCGCCGGTGACGGCCGGCAGTTGGGATCGCCCCTGACTACCTGGAGCCCTTCATGAGTACACCGCACGTCGTCGTCATCGGATCGGGATTTGCCGCGCTCACCGCGGTGCGTGAACTGCGCCGTGGCAGTCGGGACGTGCGCATCACGCTGGTCGCCCCGAAGGCCGAACTGGTGTATTACCCGAGTCTGATCTGGGTACCCGCCGGCCTGCGGAAGGGCGCCGATCTCAACATCGATGTATCCGGTTTTCTCGCCGCACAGCGGGTCGAATTCCGTGCCGGCCGCGTAACCGGTCTACGCGACGGCGGCCGCACCGTGCTGCTGGAAAATGGCGAACTCACCAACGACGCGCTCGTCATCGCCAGTGGCGGGCGTTTCCTCAAGGCCCTGCCCGGTATCGAACACGCGCTGACGATCTGTGAAGGCGCGGCTGCGGCCGAATCGATCCGCAAACGCCTGGAAACCATGGACAGCGGCACGATTGCCTTGGGTTTCGGCACCAACCCCAAGGAACAGGGCGCGATGCGCGGCGGGCCGATGTTCGAACTGCTGTTCGGCATCGACACGCTGCTGCGCCGTCAGGGTCGCCGGGACCGCTTCAAGCTGGTGTTCTTCAACGGTGCAAAAGAGCCGGGCAAGCGCCTGGGTGGAAAGGCGGTGGTCAACCTGCTGCGCGAAATGCAGAAACGCGACATCGCCACCCACCTCGGCCACAAGCCCACCGGGTTCGAGACCGACCGGGTCAGGACCGAAGGCGGTGACGTGCCAGCCGATCTGATCCTCTTCATGCCGGGTATGACAGGGCCTGACTGGGCGAGCGAGGCCGGGTTGTCACTGTCCGCCGGCGGCTTCTTCCAGGCCGATGCACACTGTCAGGTGGCCGGCGCGGACAAGGTCTATGTGGCGGGCGATTCCGGCAGTTTCCCCGGCCCCGACTGGCTGCCCAAGCAGGCGCACATCGCCGACCTGCAGGCAAAGGCCGCCGCCAAAAATCTGCTGCTGGCATTGGCGGGCAAGCCGCCCATCGCGTGCTTCAAGTGCGAACTCATCTGCATCGTCGATGCACTCGACCGCGGCATCCTGGTCTATCGTAACGAAAAGCGCGCCATCGTCCTGCCGCCCTGCCGTCTGTTTCACTGGGTCAAGCGGTTTTTCGAGTGGCAGTATCTGCGCCCCTATCGCCAGGCCAGACGTACGTGAACACTACACTCAACCGTGGTTGGATACGTAAGGAATTGCGCTGCACCAAGTGGAGCGGCTCACCCCCGAGAAAATGGGTGGGCTACAGGTAACATTGCACCTGCAGCCCGCGAATATTGATCGGATTAAAACCAATCGCGTGTTATTTTACGAACCTCATTGGTTTTGGCATCAACAATCACTTCCCATTCCTTACCATCCACATCAACGATTTCGATCTCATAATCCCAACCTTTTCTAAAGGTGCGATTTTCCAGATCAACATCATCGATCACACCCGGTTTAGCCTCAAGCGCTGTGGCTTCAGCTTGTTCAAGAGAAATGAGTCCAAGCCCCTCTGAATACGCATTCATGTCACGTATATCATCATCTGCATACGCTGGGGCGACATTCAACATTAGTGCCATCATGCCTGCCAGGGAAACTACTGCTGTAGTTTTCATATTAACCTCTCCGCTTGAGTTAACAATGTGTTGACGCTTGCCATCGTAAAGAGGTCAAATTAAACCAAGCTGAATTTAGTCTTGGACCAGAAAGGTCGGTGTGTCGGCATCGACACACTGCGGCACCGTCAGGGTCGCCGTAACCGCTTCAGGCTGGTGTCCTTCAACACCGTAAAAGAGCCGGGCAAACTGCTGGGTGAAAAGACAGTGATGTACCGACTGATCCAATCTCCGTCATGCCGGGTATGATGGGTCCTGCCTGGGAGAGCGAGGCCGGGTTGCCGCTGTCCACCGGCTGCTTCTTCCTGGCCGACCTGCAGGCAAAAGCTACCGCTGAATATCTGCTGCTGGCGTTGGTGGGCAAGCCACCCATCACCCGCTTCAAGGTCGAGCTTATCTTTATCGTCAATGTGCTCGACCACGGCATCCTGGCCTATCGTAACGAAAAGCGCGCCATCGTCCTGCCACCCTGCCGTCTGTCTCACTGGGCCAGGTGCTTTTCGAATGGCGGTATCTAGGCCCCTATCGTGAGGTACAAAAGCTACGATAGTTTTCCGGTATACCGCCGGTGAATGTTGTAGTGGATCGATCCGCTCTTCCTCAATGGAACAGTGGACGGCCCAGGTAAAAGAAGGCTGCGTTGTGTCCCGCCTCGGCCTTGCCCACGCCGAGATAGACCGGTCCGATCGGTGTATCGGCACCAAGGAATACGCTGCCTGCGGCAATACCGTCGGTGCCGATATCATTCCTGTCTTCCCAGACACCACCGTATTCCAGCGAGCCGCCAATGTACCAGTTCAGGAGGCGCATCGGCGTGAAGCGCCGATAGTAAATCGCTGCGACTATCGCTGCCTGCTGACCGCTCAGCGAGTTATCGGCAAAGCCGGACAGATTCAGGAAGCCACCCATACGATAATGGTCCTGAATATCAGCCGTACCGTTCAGGGTGGTATATACAAGCCCGCCGATGCCGAACACGTGGCCATCGCCGAAGGTTGCGAACTTGCTGCCGCGGGCGGTGAACTGATCGAAATCCGCGTCACTGCCGAGGTCCTCGCGGGAACTCGCATATTCCAGTACGCTCGACCAGCCGTGATCCGGAAAATTGTAGTTGTCGAGCCGGTCGACGGAGAAGCGACCGTAGACCTTCGCTGTATCGAAATCGAATTCCGGCCAGCCGGGCGTACCGGTCCGTAACTTGACCTGGCCGGTGTTATAGCGATAACCGAGTCTCACCTCTCCATAGACACCGATTTCACGGCCCATGGCAAGATCAAGCTGTGTTCCATACACCCGGTAGTCGGCCAAGTGGGTCTGGTCTGAGCTGTATAGACTGATATTACGTACCGAGTGCTCGAGGCTCGTATCGATGAAATAGTGTGAGAGCGTGTCGAGCGGTTGATACCACTCGCCTGCAATCAGCGGCTCGGCGCCCAGTTGTAGCCCAATGCGAATCTCGCCATTCAGGGCATTGATGCCGGTACGCAGGTAGGCGACACCCAGGTTGTAACTATTCTGGCCCCGTTCATCGCTGGACAACTGGATGCCGAACTGGAGATAATTCGGACCCCAGCTGCGCGCACGTGCGTCGACCAACAGCCCGGTCTTGCCGTCTTCCTCGACAACGTCGTATTGCACGGTCTGGAACAGTTCCAGCCCATAGATATTGCCGATGTCCTGTTGCAGTTGCACAATATCCAGCGGTTCGCCGACCTGCTGATGCAGGCGGTCGCGAATCATGCCATCGGCAACGGTTGAATCGTTGCCGATACGTATGAAGTGCACGATCGGCGCGTCGGCAGGGGGCCGAGCGCTACGCGCTGCGAGATAGTCTTGATAGTCACGCGCCGACAAGGACAGCTGCGCCAGCTTATCTCGCTGGGTATCCGCGGCTTTGAGGCCCTTTGTCACCGCCTCGGGTGCGCGCCCGAAATCACTGCTGGTGATATCACCGAGATCCGGCACGATGAGAATGTCACGCTCGGTGAGCGTAGCGATCTGCCGGTCGGCGTTGGCGCGGGTCATGATCGAGGTCAGCTGCCGGGTGATCTGGAACAGATTGTTCACGTCCTCTGCCGGCATATAGGGTGAGCTGATATCAATGGCGATGATGATATCTGCGCCCATCGCCCGCGCCACATCGATGGGTATATTGTCTGTGATGCCACCATCGACCAGCAGTCGTCCGTCGATCTCGGTGGCTGCAAAGGCGCCGGGCACGGACATGCTCGCCCGCATTGCCGTCGCGAGATCCCCGGAACTGAGCACCACCTTCGTACCCGTGCCGATATCCGAGGCGACTGCGCGGAAGGGGATGTGCAGACGGTCGAAGTCGGCCGTGCTGGAGACCGGCAGGGTGAGTTCCCGCAGCGCCAGATCGAACTTCTGCCCCTGGATAGCCCCGGTGGGAAACTTGAGCTTTCCCTTATCCGTGATACCGGGCTTGGCCTTGACCAGATACAGGTCATCATCCCGCTTGCGGCGGAATGAACGGTCCTGGCGGGGCGGATCGTCATTGAAGATATGCTCCCAGTCCATGGCCTTGAGCGCCGCTTCGATCTCGTCCGGCGTCATGCCCGAGGCGTACAGCCCGCCGATAATGGAGCCCATGCTGGTCCCGGCGATGTAGTCGATCGGGATATGCATCTGCTCGAGTACCTTGAGCACACCGACGTGTGCCGCGCCGCGTGCACCTCCACCGGATAAGACCAGCCCGATCTTGGGCCGCACAGGACTGGATTCCTTCGACACCATTTCGGTCGCGAATGCTGGCTTCAACGACACACAGCACAGCATCAACCCACTCAGTGCCCAGACCATCCTGCACCCACAGTCCATAACCGTCCCCTCTTGTTCTCTTGGCTCACCTCTGACCCCGTGAGCCTGGAATGGCTCCACTTTATAGATAGATCTCCACGGGTAACAAGCTGAACAGGCCGGATTTGAAATGCCACCAGAATCCCGTGGCGGGTTCGTGTGTCCGGGACTGTCCCGCGCCCGCCGACCAGTGCAGCTGTCCATCCGTATCCCAGGCCACCAGCCAAGTGTTGTCCGGCGCCATTCCCATGTCGATGTCCTGTGCGAGACGCCCTGCCAACTGCGGGCGAGCAAGGCCGTGCCGACGCCTGGGATGTGTACGCTGATCAGCTGAAACGAATGGGAGAGAGGAAATTAACCTCGGGCGATGTGTTCGGTACCCGCAAGTTCCTCAATAACAACTACCTGTACCGCTGGATTGAGTCCCCCGGCATCTATAGCAACTCAAAACAGGAGGCCATGTATGACGGCAAGAGCCAACTGCTGATCAAAGATCCGATCAACCGTTGTCCCATCAACCTGCCGATGCTGACAGACATGAAGAAGAATACTGCTGGATCGCTGACGCTCTAGCCCCAGAAGGACAGCCCCGTTAGGGCAAGGAAGCCAACTGACTGCGCGTACCCGACGACACGGCCTACATCGCGATGCGCCTGTATTGTCCCGGCACCGGAGCTTCGCCCATCCTATCGCGGAAAGGGGCCTGGCAGCCACTGGGTATCGTTGTGACGAAGTAAGAACTTTGCCATGAGGATAGGCATGCAGGCCGCACCTTTCTGGAAGCGACCCGCAGCTTTGTTCTGGTGATCCGCCCTATTGCGCATGTCAGCGCCGGGCCTGGTGCTGCTCACCGGTTGATCCACATCGCCAAGACCGCACCGCTCCAGAGCTGGCGCCCAGTGGGGCTTCGCTGCCGGGTACTGATATCAGGCCAATACTTCGGCTGCAGCCTTCGAGGCGCCGTGACAATCAGTAGCCACCAAACTCCGCGGACTTTATGGCCTCATCGTCGATGCCGAGGTCCTCCAGCATCTCCAGCATCGCGAGCGTCATGGTCGGTGGACCGGCAAGGTAATAGATCGGCTGGGTAAGGTCGGTGAGATGCCGTGCCAGCAGTTCGGGTCGGATGAGGCCCCGCTCACCCGACCAGGGTTGTGTCGACTTCTCAGCTTCGGTCATGGTCGCGATCAAATGATAGTTCGGGTTTGATTGCTGCATGCCCTGCAACTCGGGCAGGAATGCCGTGACGTCGGGCTTCCAGTTGGAATAAAAGAGATAAATCGGGTGCTGCAGCGACTCGTGCGCGGCATGCCGTACGATCGACAGGAAGGGTGTGATGCCGATACCGCCGGCCAGAAACACGGCTGGACGCGAGGTATCCTCATGTAACACCACCTCACCGTCGGGTTCGCTTATCCTGACCGGAGTTCCCACCGGTGCCTCCTTCAGGACGCGTTTGAACGCCGTGTCGCGCATGCGCATGGCGATCATCAGCTCGGCTTCATGGGGTGCGCTCGCGATCGTGAACTCGCGGGTGTCCCCCGCATCGTCGGTCTGCGGTGGATCGATCAGCGCCACCTGCACCGACTGCCCCGCCCGATGCGGGTAGCCGGGGGGTTTGGAAAAATAAAACGCCATGGTGCCTTCTGCCACGACCTCACGCCGTACCAGGCGTACTTCATATACGTCCAAGGCGAACTCCTCCCCTGCTCAACAAATATGAATTCCCGGACAGAAACGCCGCACAGCGCC
Source organism: Gammaproteobacteria bacterium (assembly GCA_019911805.1). Classification (NCBI taxonomy): domain Bacteria; kingdom Pseudomonadati; phylum Pseudomonadota; class Gammaproteobacteria; species Gammaproteobacteria bacterium. The sequence continues at coordinate 128,788 of JAIOJV010000077.1, read as the reverse complement.
GATGCCAGGCACTTTCGTGTCAGGCTTGCTCAGGTGGCAAAGTGGAACTCGGTTTGGGTGGACTGACGACCCCTGAACTGCAAGCCGTGTTCGGTATCCATCACCCGGTGCCGAACCACCTTGCCCGGATAGGTCGTGGTACCGTACAGGTCGCCGAGACGGGCGTTATTCAAGGTGGTGGGGGTTCCGTCCTTCGAGGTGAACCCCTCCACCTCGCCTTCGACCACACCCTGAACCTTGAAACTCCCGGTGCCTTTGTTAACGTCGAACTCGATCGGCGCCCGGGCCACCCCGACGATTTTTTTCACCAGACCGGCCAAATCCGCCAACGGCCCGCCGGCCTTGCCCGTGAAGGCCTCGACGAGCGCATCCGCCTGGGCATCGTCGGCACGCTCGTCGATGATGACGAAGGCCCGTACGCTGGGATCGAAGACATTGTCCTTGTGGTGACCGAGGATGGCCAGGTTGAGACCGGAGACATCCGTTCCGTTGATTTTGCCTTGATCGAAGTGGAACACCCAACTGAATCCGCAATTATTCCCGTCCGCATTTTCGCCGATTGCGCACGGGCACAGTGATTTGCAGCTGCATACCTCGGCCATCCGGCCTGTTAATTGATACCCCATCGTGATGCCCTCCTGATGTTGAATGCCCAAAACGGGCCTGGTCGCTGAACTCAGCGTCGAGCTTGCGTGTCGGTGCGGCACCCCGGAGGCCGAGGTAGCTGTATCCAAACCGGCCGACGGAAGACCAAACCCTGCATAATCTTCCAGACCGTCAAATCGACTACCGCCTCTCCGGTCATTACAAACGTGTAGTGCACAGGGAATACAAAGGCGCATACAAGCCCCAGCCCCACATCTTGTCCCCGAAGAACGCCACCAATACGGCCGCGAACAAGAGGGCTATCCCCAAGGGTACGGCCATTCGCCTCCCCCAGCGGGTGGTCTTCTCGGCCAGCATCACCACCGTCAGCACGAGCATGGCCATCACGTTTTCCACCCCGGTGCCGAGCATCACCAGCATCAACGCCCAGCAACAGCCCAGGCAGGACAGACCGTGGCGCAGCCCCAGCACCCAGCCACCCCGGATGCCGCGACGATAGTTCAGGAACAGAAACATTCTGGGATCACGACACTGGGTCAGGCACCGATCCTTGAGTGAACTCAACTGGAATGCCCCCGCGATCGCCAGCATCACGGCCAGCAGCAGGTACGGGTGAGTGTAGATCCAGGTCCACTGCCCCAGCACGGCCGCGGTTTGGATACCGGTGGCGGCCGCGATCGCGACCAGGGCGAACACCATCCACAGCGCCAGGTAACCGGCAAGGAAAGCGGCCCGCGCCGCTGTCGGCCGGGGGCCGCGGGCACTGACCACGTTGAACATCCGCACCATGGGCACCACGGTCGGCAACATCATGGCCGCAATCATCTCCAGCCACGCGCCGGCGATCACCAGTACGGCCAGCGCGACGGTTGACGCCGACCCCGCCGACCCGTCGAGTACAAGCACATGATGTTGATGTCCACCCGCCAGCAACGCGACCCAGAAGATCCCCGCGATCCCCCATAACAGAAAACCAGGATCTGAGACCCATTGCCGATAGGACAACACGTGCGGTTGGCTGATTATTGACACGGTACCCTACGCATCGCAGAAGTTCCTTTTACAACAGATCTTCACCAACGAGTGGCCGTTGCTAACGGGAAAAACCGAACGGATCACTTACGCAGCCGCCCGTCTCACACCTCACCTGATGCGCCATGGAAAGGAAACCCGGCATAGAAGTTCGCGTTCACCTGAAGCCCCCCACCGGGCAGGACGCGTACTTGGCTCATCGTTATTTTTACCTGTGGCACTTCGACCATAAGGGGAGAAAGCATTCGGGGTAATTAGGATATCTACCTAGTTCGGGAGAGGATTTCCCCAGGGATTTGCTGCACAGCACACCCGGGACGGGTGGATGTCTCGAATCCTCATAATCTGTATTTATAAGAAGCAATCTACCCCCTTTCTAAACTAATGATAGCGCCATAGCTGAGGCTATCCATGCAGTCCAGCAGATCGAAGATGGTGTGCGTGGTGCCATCGCAATACGGGAGTGTCAGCTGATAACGGATGTTTCCGTGCGGGATGTGCGACAAGTAATTCTCCGGCACCGCCGGTTGGTGTCATTGCCGCATGCTCCGCAGCCCTGGCCAGCATGCAGTCACATCGCAATTCTGTTTTGTTCGATACCGCACATCGTTCAGATGGTCGTCTATACTCGACAGGGTAACGTGATTGCCCCGAACCCTCAGAGGGCATCGCTTCATTTCCGGCAAAGGAATGTCAAATGACTGACAAGCATTCCCCACGGCAAAACCGCCTCCTTGCCGCCCTGCCCGCGACCGATTACCAGCGTCTGTCGCCACATCTGGGCGTGGTCCAGATGCCATCCGGCCACACCATCCATGAGTCAGGTGGCCCATTGCGTCATCTCTATTTCCCGACGACCGCCATCGTGTCCGTGTCGTATGTCATGACGGATGGTGCGTCGGTGGAAATTACCGGGGTCGGCAATGAGGGAATGATCGGGATCTCCCTGTTCATGGGAGGAATGACCATGCCCGATTGTGCCAGAGTGCTGTGTGCCGGCCATGCCTATCGAATGCCGGCGCAGGTGCTGATGACCGCATTGAACCATCCGGGGGATCGTACCGGGGCATTGCATCATTTATTGCTGCGTTACACCCAGACACGGATGATGCAGATCGCTCAGATTGCCGCCTGCAATCGATATCATTCACTGGAGCAGCGGCTATGTCGCTGGCTGCTGTCCAGTCTGGACAAATCACCTTCGAATGAATTGGCTGTCACGCAGGAAGCGATAGCCGGTGCGCTTGGGGTACGTCGAGAGGGAATCACAGCGGCCGCCGGGAGATATCGACGCACCGGGTTGATACGCTACCACCGTGGTCACATCACGGTGCTTGACCGGTCCGGGTTGGAAAAACAGGCCTGTGAATGCTACCAGGTCGTCAAGCAGGAATACGATCGCCTGCTTCCCGATGAGACCGCGACGCAGGCCGTACCACCTCCTTGTATGCCGACATACCAGGCTCCATCGCCGAACAGGATGCGTACTAGTGCAGCTCTCCCCTCGCCGCAACTGCGCGTTCTGCCCCAGCGCTTCGGCTGAAGGGTTCTTGCGGCCTGCCGCGCAATGTGTGCATCACCTGCCATGTCACCCAGCCGCGCCCCAGCCATTGCGGGGCACGCACCGGAATGGCGAGCGCCTAGCGGCGACCGGTGAGCAGGCCGACCACCAGGCCGACACCGGCGGCGATGCCGATGGCTTGCCATGGATTGTCGTGGATATAGGCATCGGTAGCCCTGGCGGCATCTTTGGTTCTGCCCAACAGTGCCGTCCGCTCCTCCGCCAACCTGGCTTTGGCAGCCCTGAGGGAGGCTTCCGCCCTGGCGCGCACTTCGGCCAGCTCTTCACCACCATGCCTGGCAGTCGCTTTCAGTAGCGCTTCCGCATCCGCTACCACCTTCTTGAAATCGGCGATCAACTGGTCTTTGGTGACTTCATCGGCTACGTTTTCCATACAGCCCTCCGTTACGGATTCTTGCGTGTTACTTATTGTCGCCCTGTGCCGAGTCCTGGATGGCATCACCGGCTTTTTCGATCTGTTCTCCCGTCTTCTCTACCGCCTCATCGATACTCTCACCGGCCCGTTCCGCCGGACCCTCTTTCTCGCAGCCGGGGAGTGCTACCAGCAAGGCACTCGTGATCAGGGCTGCACTGACGATCTGGATTGATTTCATGATTCATACCTCTTGTTGAACGATTGACATGGAATGGAGAACAACCGCGCCGGCTATTCCCGTTTGTAAAACATAGTACGTGCGCTGCGCCGTAGGGAGTCGGTGGTGCGGCTTCCGACCCTCGCCTTCGCCGCCGTGAAGGCAGCTCACGCGTGCAGGTACCGATAGTCCCAGTTTATGGGGAGAGCCCCTCGCCGTCTGTCTGCTGGCGTACATAGCCGGCCCGCGGAGTGCAGGCTGTGTCACCCGCACCGGCCCGCCTGCTACGCCTGTGTGCCGCCAGAAGCAATCTCCTCTTACGGTAGATCAACAGATTGTAGATTGCTTTGCTGCACCCATTAGAAGTCCAGCGGACTTCATTATGGGTACCTCACCCTTCGGGTCTAGGCATTCTCGCAATGACGGAGTAATCAAAGGTTCCCTGGTATCAGGTTCCAGCACGTCCCTGAGACAAGACGAAGGATTCCATAGCGTGACCCGGTATAAACCGATCGGGTGCCGGCCGGGTTCATCACCTCAGGGCAGGATGCGCACGGACGAGATGCCCGAGTAGCCTTTAAGATCGCAGGCACCGGTGACATACAGCTGCACCTTGAGCCCCGCAAGCGATGCCTCCAGCAGGGTCCGATACATGAGTTCGCTGCCGGGACGACCGTAGTCGCCATAGAACCAGTCGGCATTGCGGCAGCCGCTGGTATTCTTTTCGACCGCGAGTTTCGCCGTGAAGCGGCCGGCCTCATTGGCCTCCAGCGCCTTGACGTTCGCAGCATCCGTCCAGCCCGCGACCCCGGCCTGTGCCGTAACGACGGCCCCCAGCGACAACAGCAATGTGATCCAGACTGATTTCATAGTATCTCCGGTTCTTTTCATATCCATGGATAATTGGAGTCAGAGCAAAAACTATTAGCTGTTACTCACAGGTTTTCACTCTGCCCCCAAACATCGTTAATCAGGCAATCTCGCCCTACCTATATTCTGCGTATCGGTGCCGAACCAGATGGTATTGGTCTTCGGGTCGAACACCATGTGTCGTACGGAGCCGCCGCCGCTGGGGATGTCTGTCTGGCTGAAAAATTCCTCTGTCGCCGGATCGAAACCGACGAACTGGTTTGGTTGCACCAGGGTCTCCACGAACCAGATGCGATCCTTGGCGTCGACCGCCATGGCATACGGACCGGATTGTCCGTTCGGTGTCCGCCATTCCTGGATCTTTTTGGTCGTCGGATCGTAACTGCCCAGGTAGCCCTGAGCGTAGTCGACGTACCAGATCCGTCCGTCACGGGTTCTCACCACGCGGCGCGGCCGCGCATCTTCACGTGGCAATTCGATCTCCGTCAGCTGCAGCGTTTCAGGATCGATGGTTGCGAGTTTGTTGGTGCCGACCAGGGCGATCCAGGGGCGGCCCTGGCGGTCGCTGATGATGCCGTAGGGTCGAGCCTGTGGGGTCGGGACGGGTATCAGCTGCACCTTGTGGCTCGTCATGTCGAGTCGGCCGATGACATTGCCGTGTTGCACGGTAAACCAGATTGCCCCGTGGCCGTCCTCGATGAGGGTATGGGGGTCACGCGCCGCCGCGTCCGGCATCTCGATGCGCTGGATCGTCCCCGTCTCCGGATTCATGCGACCGATATGCCGGTCACGGTTGCCGGCGTACCAGATGTAGCCGTCGGATCCGACGATCAGATTGTGCGGGCCCGCGCCTTCATTGAGATCGATGCGCTCAAAGTGTTGCGTGGTCGGATCGAAATGGGCCACATAGTCGCCGGTCTGCCCAACAAACCAGATGCGGCCATCGGCGGCCACATCCGGGTCGCGCGGCTGGGTGCCTGGCCAGGGTACCGGCCATTCCTGAATCGCCAGCGCTGCTGACACAGCATGGGACAGCGGCACTACGCTCAACAGGAAGATTGACAGCAGATAGCTCAGGGTACGCATAACGGTCTCCTTTTCCAGGGGACAGACTGAGCCACCCGGGGCATTGAGGTCGAGTCCTCAGTTCGGGTGTCAGCCGGAAAGGCCCGCCGGCAAGCCAGGCGACGGCGCACGGCTCTGGGCCAGGTGTTGCCGTTCGGTGGAAACACCCCACAGGCTGCACTCCTCCACTATGCGCCGCCCCCGCCGCATGGAAGCGGCCCGCATGTTTATTGCGACCTGACTAATTTATTAACTATATAGATTTTCCTTATGGCGCTATTCGCGATAGGCATGCCGGCAAGCAGCACCGTTAGGACAGCGCCGGCGTTTTCTACCCGCGTGGGCCGTACAGCAGCATCGTTATTTTGGCCACCCGATCAGGGGTGATAGTATTATCCCCCCATGTAAAACGGGTGGCGGAAAAGGTGGCAGCAGGGCTGTTGGTGGCGGAAGTTCGACGCTAGAATGCCGGGTTCGACAGCTTCGGAGGGAACGGCAAGGGAAAGCATCGACGGCCCCAGCACCAACGCCAGAGCAGCGGCTCTGGGCTGACCCTGGCCGCCCCCCGCCAATGTGATCCGTTACGATCTGTGAAAGAATCCCGCCGTCGAGGTCCAGGCCACCGACCGCATCGGCCGGCACTCAAACCGTGCGGATGCACCAATTTATGACCCTCGACACGTTGGAGGAACGTATCAACGACCAGATCCACGCCAAACGTACATTGGCCGACCCGATGGTAGGCACCGAAGGAAAGTAGATCAGTACTCTGAGTGAAGAGGAATTGAAGACATTCAATTGACTATTCCTTGTCGCAGAGCAACCACCCCGTAGTTTCAGGCCGAGCAATTTTGTTATACTCCGTGGCTTGTTTATACTCGCCGCAGAGCTGAGTTTAAGGATACACTGGCGACTAAAATACTTGAGGATTACCTAATGTTCACGAGCAACCCCTTTTCTGAGCTTTCGGCCATTATATCACCGGCCATTATGCAGGCATACATTATTTTGATGGTCCTGCTGGTGATCGGTGGGACGATACTTGACATGGTTCATAAGAAAAGCGCTCAGTACTTTTTTGAAAATGCAAAAAAGGCACAGAAAAGCGCGAAACGTACAGTGAGTAGCGGCGAGAAAGCATCGATTGCCATTAAAGTGCTGGCGAACGAAGTGCTGACATCTGGCGAGTTCTGCAATCCAAGACGCAGACTTTCTCATCTGCTGACCATGTATGGCTTCATTATATTCGTCGTCACTACCGCCATTATGATTTTTGGCTACTCGACGCCCGCGACGTCTACACCCACCACCCTGCCACTGCTCTGGCATCTCGGCGCGCTGATGCTTGCTGCCGGTGGATACTGGTTCTGGTTCTCTATCCGGGTCGATGTTTCTGCGGAGGGCCTGACGTGGTATCGCATCGAACGTGCGGACCTCTTTATCCTGTCGCTATTGGCAACTTCAACGTTTGCATTGCTCTGGTCCTTTGCGCAGTCGATCGGTATTGCCGGGTGGTCAACCCTGTTCCTCGTTTTGTTCATCGTTTCAAGCACAACGCTTTTTGGCACCGTATTCTGGTCGAAGTTCGCCCATATGTTCTTCAAGCCCGCCGCTGCTTTTCAGAAGCGTGTTACCAGGGCCGATGGTTCGAGAGAAAATCTACCTGCTGAGTACGATCTGACGGATCCTGCAGTACAGGCGAAATTCCCGGATATCCCCGAATATATGGGTAAGAACCCAGCCTACATGGGACCTGGTATCAGGCGCGAGTCTGCAAACAACTACTAGCATTCATTCAACAACTTTCGAAGTTAAAGAGAGAACATTATGCCAACTTTCGTATATATGACTCGTTGTGATGGCTGCGGACAGTGCGTTGATATCTGCCCGTCAGACATTATGCACATTGATAAAACCCTTCGACGCGCTTACAACATCGAACCCAGCATGTGCTGGGAGTGTTACTCCTGCGTGAAAGCCTGCCCCCACCAAGCCATTGATGTGCGTGGTTATGCCGATTTTGCACCCCTGGGCCACTCGGTACGTGTGCTTCGTAATGAGGAACAAGGAACGATTGCCTGGCGTATCAAATTCCGCAATGGCAAAAAGGACATGGAGTTGTTGGCGCCTATCACGACAAAACCGTGGGGCACGGCCATTCCTGAACTTTCCAAAGAAGCCGCACCGAGTAATGAAATGCGTGCCAGTGAGCTTTTGTTCAACGAGCCCAAGTATATTCGACTGGATGAGGGTGGCTTGCACACGCTCAAGTCGAATGGCCTGAAAATGCAAGAAGGGGTGTACTACTAATGGCCTACAAAACTATTATCGAAGATGATATCGACATCCTGGTCGCAGGTGCCGGCCTCGGTGGTACCGGTGCTGCATTTGAAGCAAGGTACTGGGGCAAGAACAAGAAGATCGTCATTGCGGAAAAAGCAAACATTGATCGCTCTGGTGCGGTCGCCCAGGGCTTGTACGCGATCAACTGTTACATGGGCACGCGCTTTGGCGAAAACAATCCAGAAGATCACGTCCGCTATGCGCGCATGGACCTGATGGGTATGGTGCGTGAAGACCTGGCTTTTGATATGGCGCGCCACGTCGACTCCACGGTGCACCAGTTTGAAGAGTGGGGCCTGCCACTGATGAGAGACCCTAAGAAGGGCTCCTATCTGCGTGAAGGGCGTTGGCAGATTATGATTCACGGTGAATCCTACAAGCCGATTGTTGCCGAAGCTGCGAAGAAATCAGCTGACAAGGTATTCAACCGTATCTGCATAACCCATCTGCTGATGGATGATTCCAAAGAGAACCGCGTCGCCGGTGCTGTTGGTTTCAACGTTCGCACCGGTAACTACCACGTATTCAAGTCCAAGACCGTAATCTGTGGTGCCGGTGGTGCTTCCAACATCTTTAAGCCGCGCTCCGTCGGTGAAGGCGCGGGTCGCGTCTGGTACGCACCGTGGTCATCGGGATCCGCGTACGGCCTGATGATCGAAGCCGGCGCGAAGATGACGCAAATGGAAAACCGTATCGTGCTGGCTCGATTCAAGGATGGTTACGGCCCAGTCGGTGCATACTTCCTGCATCTCAAGACCTATACCCAAAACGGTCTGGGTGAAGAGTATGAATCCAAGTGGTTCCCGGCGCTGACGGAAATGGTCGGCAAGGAATACCTGGATACGGAAGGACAGCACCTGTCCCACAAGCCCATTCCGACCTGTTTGCGTAACCATGCCTTTATCTCCGAGGTGAATGCCGGTCGCGGTCCCATACACATGGTGACCATGGAAGCGTTCCAGGATCCGCACCTTGAAGAGATCGGCTGGCACAACTTCCTGGGTATGACTGTAGGCCAAGCGGTACTTTGGGCTGCCACGGACGTCGATCCGAAATACGAGAACCCTGAATTGACGACCTCTGAGCCCTACGTCATGGGTTCACATGCAACGGGTTGCGGTGCATGGTGCTCGGGTCCTGAAGATGTTTCCCCTCCGGAGTACTACTGGGGTTACAACCGTATGACCACTGTCGAAGGCCTGTTTGGCGCGGGTGATGCGGTAGGTGGCACACCACACGCATTCTCATCGGGCTCCTTCACTGAAGGTCGTCTGGCCGCCAAGGCCGCCTGCAAGTACATCGACGACGGCAAGGCCGAAGGCATTGTAGTCTCTGACAAGCAGATCAATGATCTGAAAGAGAAGATCTACAAGCCGCTGGAGACCCACAGGGTTTACAGCAATGAAGTTGTTGCCGGGTCGGTGAACCCAAACTTCATCAATCCACGACAGGGTCTGGATCGCTTGCAGAAACTGATGGATGAGTATTGCGGTGGTTTTGGCGTCAACTACATGACCAACGAGAAACTTCTTCACATCGGCCTCAAGAAGCTTAAAACGCTTGAGGAAGACATGGAGATGGTTGCGGCATCCGATATACACGAGCTGTTGCGTGCATGGGAATTACATCACCGTGTCCGTACTTCCGAAAGTGTGTTCCACCATACGTTGTTCCGCAAGGAAACGCGTTGGCCTGGCTACTACTACCGTGGTGATGCGATGAAACTGGATGACAAGAACTGGCACGTGCTGACCGTTTCTCATCGTGATCGCAAAACAGGTGCATACACGATGGAAAAAGCCCCTCTGTACCATCTGGTAGCTGATGAATAGAGGTAATAGCTGAGCAGTAGAAAAATAACTTCAGGAACCCCTGGTGAATTCGTCGTACCGTCATTGCGAGCGAAGCGAAGCAATCTTCTTGTCGCTACGCTCCTCGCAATGACAAATAAGCCAGAGGTTCCTTTACTTAATCTTTAAAAGTAAGACCAGCATATTGTTTGTTGGTCTTTTTTTTCTATGGTTTACAGCATGCGACTTTTTTACGATGGTAGCCCTGCAAAACCAGATGCATGCTCTAAATGAAGAACGAAATGATGAATATTATTGAAAAATCAGATGAAGAGATTCTAGCGCTGGCAAATCCAATGTGGGCTGATCTCGTCAAGTACTCGAACGAACAAAACTACGGCGCTTTCACCCGTAATTTTGCAGCCGCCATGCTGTTAGGTGCGAATGAAATCGAGATGGGTAAACAGTTCGCGAGAAGTGAATTAACAAAAAACCTGTCAGAAGATTACGAATATCTTGGCATGATACGCCGCGGTGAATATGTAACGGTGTTATATAAGCAGAGGCACACCAAGAAAGAGGGTGAATGGCTGGGCCGACTGGTACTGGGTTACGAGAAGGATAAGGTAAAAATATTTGGTGCTACGCTGTTCTAAGACAGCATTACCTACATCAGGCTTTGTCAGTTATGTCAGATATTATTCGAAACGAAAAATTCGTTGAGCTGAATTATAAGGTCATCGACCAAAAAACCGGTGACGTGCTTGTTACCGTTGATTATCCCCTGGGCTATGTACATGGCGTGAATGATGTCATGTCTGAACAGGTGACAAAGCAACTGGACGGCAAAAAAGTCGGGGACATCATCGAAGTTCCGATCGATACCAAACTGTTATATGGTGAGAGAGACGAATCACTCGTGTTTACTGATCACATCGATAATGTTCCTGAAGAGTATCGAGAGATCGGCATGACCATCACCATGGAAAATGAAAAAGGTGAACTTAAAAACTTCATCGTTACCCGATTCGATGACAAGACATTGACCGTGGACGGCAACAACCCACTTTGTGGCAGAGACGTAATTTTTACATTGGAAGTTCTGAGCATACGTGAAGCGACCGATGAAGAAATTGACCTCGGCGGAGCTGTTGGCGCCGATCCGGACATCAATGAAATTCTCGGTCGGGCATAAATGAAATTCTCAAATACCTACCTGTTTTACCCGGTCAATAAAGCCCTGGAACGTGCAATAGCCAATGCTATCGGCATGCTTGGCGAAGAGTTGGCCGTTGCTGCCACTCCGGATACCAAGGTAACAGTAGCTGATAATTTCCTCTATACACGGGGGAATTATGAACAACGCAGATTCAGTTCCAATGTTCTTGGCAGTGCGCGTGAGGCTCATGAGGCAACACTGACAGCCAAATATCGTGATCAGGAACCATTAGCCTGGGCTGAGACCCAGAATGATCTTGGCAATATCCTTGCGGCGCTGGGGCAGCAGCAAAGAGATGTTGCATTGTTTGAAAAATCCATTCAGTGCTTTACTAGTGCGCTGGAAGAGTTCGACCAGGAAAAGTCACCCCTTGACTGGGCGGCAACACAATATAACCTGGGAACCGCAAAACAAGCATTGGGCCGGCAACTGGATAACTCGAAATTATTGAAAGAATCCATCGATGCTTACACTAATGCATTATTGGTATGGTCCCGAAAAGAGACGCCTGAAGAATGGGCAGCAACCATGTATCAACTTGGCGCCACGTTCCATACGCATGGCAAACTTCTGAAGGGTAGTCGTACTTTTCAAAAGTCCGTTGTCGCCTATAAAAATGCAATTACCGAGTTCGATGCTGATAACAACGCTTTCGAGTTAGCCGCCACACACAATAATTCTGGCGCGGTACTGCATAATCTGGGTGAATCAGAAGAAAGCCCAGATCACCTGGAAGAGGCAATCAGGTCGTATGAAACGGCATTGACAGTATGCATGGAGCAACAACTTCCCATTCATCTGGCAGTGCTATGCAGGGTGAACAGGTCTACTGCACGGGGCGTGCTGGCTGAGTTGACGAAGGACGCCACACTTGCCGACGAAGTGGCCGATGAATTTGAATTGATTATCGAATGTTTCCCGCATGCGCTTCAACCACTCTGTTTAAAGCATTGCGAGGCGCAGATTAGTTCAGTTGCAGGGGCTGCAAAATAGTTTACATTTATCCCGTTCAAACCAGCAAGGAGTTAGTACTATGAGCGAAGCACCAAAAACCAGGCCCAAAGTTCCCGAGGGCAAGAGCCGTTTTCTAACGACCCGTCAAATGCCGGCAAATGAAAAGGGCTATGTTGGTTATGAAACCATCTGGGAGTCTTTCCAGAAAGAGGTTCCCTACACCACCCCCAAGAAGCCCTAAGGCAACCAGCCACGCGCAGCCGGTGCTCGCGTGGCTACTTACTTCAGTTCTTGGTTGTGAAATGCACGCTTTTTGTAGCGTGCATTTTTTTTGGCTCTGAAAAATGGCAGAGATTACTTAGATACGCTCAGAAAGCCGGTAATCCACATTTATGAAAGCCCCGATATCCGCCAGAAAGCGGATTGTTCTGGCACCAAAACCAACGTCGGGTACTGATTCATCTTTATCAGTCGACAAAACCAGGACCACCCCGATTCTGGGGGACAAGTTGTGGCTTTTAATCACCTGCAGGATCTTTTCCTTGGCCGGCTCCACTTGCTTGATGAGTTTTCCAGTCAAGTCATAAACGTCCACATCATCAGTGATCGTATCCGTCGATAACTCCCATGAACTGATCACAGGCTTGTCCAACCCACTGGCCGCACCAGCGGCATTGATTGAGGTGGGTTGTATGCCCAGCAGGCGAGTGATGTCGTCTGGATTGAAATGATAACCACTCAGCGCGAAGTAGGCCCGTGCTTGATTAGATGCCATTATACTGTCCTCATTGTCATGGTAGCAGTTCGTGTGCCTGCCATATTGGCTGCTGCACGCGCCATCCGATCTCAGCAAGCTGCCGTCGGCAGCTGGGCAAGCAGCTCCTGGACGGCGACCTCTGCCGCTTCCAGCGCTCCTTCGAGATAGCCACCGTGCTCGCGGGCCGACTCCGTGCCGGCCAACCACAGGCGGTCCTTCCAGCGCCCGGGCAGGGCCGTGTGGGCGCCATAGGCGGGATGGGACAGGGGCGCCGTCTCGTCGTCGCGCGTAGCGATGAACGCGTCGTCCACCCAGTCCTTGTAGAAGGTGTGCAATGGCTTCGCCGCGGCGGGTCCGAACAAGCGCTGCAGTTGCGCGAGCGCAGCCTCATGGAGCTGCGTACCAGCCGTACGGCGGGCTTCAACGGGCACGCCGAAGAACCCAAACAGCGCTGGCTGCCCGCCTGGTTCTGTCGCGTCGTGGATCTCCACCAGTGGCCCGACCCGGCTCTGTGCCTGACCGGACAGGCCGGCATTGCACCAGAACGCACGTTCGAAGACCGCTACGAACTTGGCATGCGCGGCCATCCACGTCGGGACCGCCAACCAGTTATCAATGATGGCATCCGGCAACGGTGGAGCGAAGGACACCGACCGGGCCAGCAGACGTGGCGGCAGTGTGCAGACGACCCTCGTCGCACGCAGCTGCACGCTTGGTCCCTCGTCGCCAGTGGCGACGTCCAGCTCAAGGACATCATCGACCAGGTGCAGGCCGACCACCCGATGGCCAAGCCGAATGCGGCTGGGGTCGATGTGTGACGCAAGCGCAGTGATGAGGCGCGCCATGCCGCCGTGCAGGCGCATCGAACCGGCCATTGCCGGGCTATAGGCCACACGCTCAGTCTGGTCGGGCGAGGACTCGAACAGCACAGCGCCGTCGGCCGGCTGCTCGAACACATGCAGACCCAGCTGATGAATCAGTTGTGGGAGGCGGGTCTGCAGCGCGGGCCAGTACCAGGTGGGCCCGAGGTCATAGGCGGTACTGACGGGAGGGGCCAGCCCAGGCAGAGGCTCCGACAAGATCCGGCCACCGAGCCGCGGCTGTGCCTCCACCAGCACAACGTTGACCCCGACCTGCGTCAGCCGCCAGGCGGCGTACAGTCCGGCAAGCCCGCCACCAATCACGACCACCGGGTCGCCGGCGCCGGTATCAATCTGCGTGGACGTCGACATGAGGCTTACGCTGTAGGCAGGCCGGCGGATCGGTCGATGGATGCACGTTCACAATGAATTGGTCTACTGATAGGTGGGAATGCCAGCATCAATCCATCATCATGCTGCCCTCCGCAACCCACGATGTGGATCCCTGAGTACGGGGAGCATAAACGTCCTGTTTGCTCAGGTCCAGCAGCAGTTTACCGTCAACGGCCCGTTACTCCGGCCCGCCACTTCACCGCCCGATACGTTGAAGTTCGGCGCCACCGAAACGTTGCATCCATGTCACCGTACCCGTATGGGTCATCTTTTTCCCAACGCCCGCTTTTTCGTTGAGATCCCAGGCAATGAGGCGATAGCCGATGCCCAGCACCTGAATCATGGTCCGTTGGTGGGTGCAAGAGCTCGCTGGGCGGCTGCCTGAAAATAACCGGGAAGCAATCAACCACAGTATCGTCACCTTTCTGGATTGCCTCGTCGGCTGAAGCGCGACGCATGGTTTGAACACTTTGCGTCAATTCTGGTCTATAAGTAATACTACGTACGCCAGATATGCCAATCATCAACGGACGGAGGGTGGGACGATGACATTGCTGGTCAGTAAAACGGGAATAGAAGTTGAAATTCCGAAAATTCAGCGGGTAGCGGGCGATGCGCCGTATCGCTGGTTGCGACAGGGGTGGGCGGACGTCAAGATAAACCGCCTGCTCAGCATAGGCATCGGCGTGCTTTACGTTGCCGTGGGTTACCTGGTGAGCTACGTGGGCTGGCAGGCACCCTGGGCCCTGATGACAATTGGTACCGGCTTCGTACTGGTTGCGCCGGTACTGGCGATCGGGTTTTACGGCATCAGTCGCGCCCACGAACAGAATAAGGTACCCACGTTCGCGCAAGCATGGCGTTATTGGCGCGGCAACGGCCTATCGGTGTTCTTATACGGCATGATGCTGTTGCTGGTGCTGTTCTTCTGGTCCTGGTTCAACTGGCTGACGACAGTACTGGTCATAGGCGTGGCGGATGGTATGTTCGTGCCAAGCCTTGAAGTATTGTTGTTCTCGTCGGAAGGCTGGGCACTCATCGCAATGTATGCTGGAATGGGCCTGCTGGTCGCTATAGCGGTATTCTCCGGTAGTGTTGTCACCCTGCAGATGATGATGGATCGTAACATTGATCCGGTTACCGCAGTGGTGGCAAGTGTGAGTGTAGTCAGGCAGAACAAACGCGTCATGGCGAAATGGGCCGTCATCATTTTCGGGTTGACTGCATTCGGCATCGCGACCGCTTACCTGGGGCTGATATTGATTTTCCCCTTGCTGGGGCATGCGAGCTGGCACGCCTACCGCGAGTTGGTTACCTAGCGGGAGCCCCGCCTACGAAACCTCATGGCATTTGCGGCACTTCCTGCGGACGCAGGTCGAACACCAGTACCTCGGCATCCTTGCCGGCGGTCAGCTGCAGCGTCTGCGGGTTGCGCAGGCGCACACCGTCACCGGCCTCCAGCTTCACGCCGTCGAGTTCGATGCTGCCACGGGCGACATGCACATAGGCGTGGCGGTTCCTGTCCAGCGTCAGTGTGGCACTTTCATCGCCATCAAACAGACCAGCGTAGACGTTGGTATCCTGCTGGATACGCAGCGAGCCGTCGCGACCATCGGGCGAGATGATCAGGTGCAGACGCCCACGCTTGTCCACGTCGCTGAAGTGCTGTTGCTGATAGACCGGCGCGCCACCGGTGTGCTCCGGCACGATCCAGATCTGCAGAAAATGTACCGGCTCATCCTCGGAGCCGTTGAACTCGCTGTGGGTGACGCCGCTGCCGGCGCTCATCAGCTGCACGTCGCCGGGCTTGATCTGCGAGCCGGTACCCATACTGTCGCTGTGCGCCAGGGTACCTTCCAGCACGTACGAAAAGATCTCCATGTCGCGGTGCGGATGTGTGCCAAAGCCCTGACCCGGTGCCACGCGATCTTCGTTGATCACGCGCAGATCGGAGAAGCCGATCTGATCGGGGTCCCGGTAGTCGGCGAACGAAAAGGTGTGGCGCGAGCTCAGCCAGCCGTGCTCGGCCACGCCGCGGTCAGCAGCCTTGCGTACTTGCATCATGGTGTTTCTCCTCGTTGCTGAGTTGTCGGGGAGCCATGCTCCCCGTGGGGTTTCAAACGTGAGGCAGAACGAAGCTGTGGGAAACGTGCGATGATTCAGTTTTCTACCGCCGGAGACAGCCGACAACGTTACAGAGGAGCATTGCCATGACCGACATCGTGAGCTCAAACCTCTGGCCTGAACTGCCCGTTCTGGCCGCTTGGCAGGAGACCGCCGATACCGTGCATATGTGGGCGCAGGTCGTGGGTAAGATACGTCTGGAACTCGGCCCCTGGATCAATCATTCCTGGGGTAATGCCCTGTATGTGACGCCCCGCGGGCTGACGACGTCATCCATTCCTTACCAGCGTCGAAGCTTCGCAATCGACTTTGACTTCGTGAATCACGCACTCGCAGTGTACACCTCGGATGGCGGCGAACGCACGTTCGCGCTACGCCCTATGACGGTGGCCGCGTTTTATCATCAGCTTATGGACGCCTTGGGTGAACTGAGCATCCACGTCAATATTTTTACGCGCCCGGTCGAGGTCGAAGTCGCCACGCCGTTTGAAAGCAATACGTCGGATGCGAGCTACGATGCCGACGCCATGCACCGCTTCTGGCAGGCACTGGTGCAGGCCGATCGCGTATTGAACGCGTTTCGTGCCGGCTATCTCGGCAAGGTCAGTCCGGTTCATTTTTTCTGGGGGGCGTTCGATCTGGCCGTGACGCGTTTTTCCGGCCGTCCCGCGCCAACCCATCCCGGCGGTGTGCCCAACTGCGCCGACTGGGTTATGCAGGAAGCCTATTCGCACGAGCTCTCCAGCGCCGGATTCTGGCCGGGGGCCGGCCTCGGCGAGGCGGCCTTTTACGCGTATGCCTACCCGACGCCTGATGGCTTCGCCGGGTATCCGGTCCAGCCGGCGGCGGCCTATTATCACGAGGGCCTGGGCGAGTTCATTTTGCCTTATGCGGCCGTGCGCACGGCCGCTGCACCGGACGACACGCTGCTGGCTTTTCTGCAGAGCACCTACGACGCCGCGGTCGAGACTGGCGGCTGGGATCATGCTGTACTGGACTATCCGGACTATCCTGGCGGCCGGACCAGCAACCCGCGCGTGGTCTGAGCGAGCCGAGCAGTATTGCCGGGTGAGCCGCTGGTATCGTGAAAAATACCAGCGCATGACCTTCCGCAGCGTATCCGCATCGTCTCGTACCCAATGGCGCTTCAGCTCGCAGCCGAACGCGATAGCGTGAATGGAATCACGGTCATGTGGGCGTGACCAGATGCGTGATCTTCGGTGCGGTGATCAGGAAGCCGTGAACGCACTCCTCCACCGCATGATCGGCCCGGGTCACACGCTCGTGCAGGCGCAGGTGCTCGAGCCAGGATTCGACCAAATAGGTTTCAATGAATCTGCCGCGCTCTGCGGCGTCTTCGAATACACCCCAAGCGTAAGCCCCATCACGCCGCCGCTGAGCCGACAGACGGTAGAGCGCAGCGAGAAACGGTTCGCGCTGGTTCGGATGCACGGTGTATTCGATGGTAACCAACACAGGGCCGGCATCGTCATCGATCTGACCCGCGACTACCGGCACCGGCCAATGCATCGAAGGTGCAAGGTCCATTGCGCGGGACCCCTGCAGCTTCCAGCGCCGTGTCAGCGGTATTGCGAGCAGCGTGCATGCCGCTGCAACAAAATGTGTCATCGACAGACCGATGATGCTGGCCAACCCTCCCCAAAGCGCGCTGCCGATCGCCAGTGCACCGGAAAAGATGGTGACATAGATTGCGAGCCCGCGCCCACGCACCCAATCGGGCAGTGTAAACTGTGCCGAAACATTCAGACTCGAGACCGCGGTGATCCAACAGCTGCCGGCCAGCAGACTCGCGATAAGCGCGGTCCACGGCTCGCGTGCAACGCCGAATATCACGAGCGCAAAGGCGGTACCCACTGCCGCACCTGCGACCAGTGCATTCGAACTGAACATCGCCCGGAGCCTGGGCAAAATCATGGCACCGACGATGGCGCCGCCGCCAATCGCGCTCAGCAAGAGCCCATAAAGCGTAGGGCCGCCACCGATCTGCGTGCGGGCAACGAGCGGCAACAAGGCCCAATAGGCGCTTGCAAACAGAAAGAATCCGATCGAGCGAAACAGTGTTGCGCGCAAGGGTAGATGATTGCGTGCATAACGGACACCTGTCCGGATCGCGGCAACAAAGCGTTCCGCCGGCAGCCGACTGCTTGGCTTCTTCGGGGGACGCCACCACAGCAACCCGCCGATGCTCCCAATGTTGGCAATCGCATTGACCCAGAACGGTGCGGCGATGCCGACACCGACGGTCAGCACACCCACTAACGCCGGGCCAATGGCCCGACTGATGTTCATGCCAACGCTATTGAGTGCTACAGCCGCAGGAAGTTCGTCTTTACTCCGGATCAGCAGCGGGACGATTGACTGCAACGGGGGTGTGACGATCGCAGCGCCTGCGCCGAGCAGAAAGGTGAAGATCAATAGTGTGACCGGTGTGATGCGGTCATGCCACACAAGCACCGCCAAGGTCGCCGCAATAATGGAAATACCGCACTCGGCCCAAATCAGCAGGCGCCGCTTGTCGACGATATCCGCCAGAGCGCCGGCCGGTAGCGCCAGCAGAAACATCGGCAGGCTCGACAAGGCCTGCACCAGCGAGACCATCAAGGGATTGATGCTGAGGTCCGTCATCAGCCAGGCTGCGGCAGCGGTATACATCCACCAACCGATGTTGGTGACGACCGTTGCCGTCCACAGTACCGCGTAGGGCGGATGGCGTAACGGGCTCAAGGCCTCGGCCAACACCGAGACGTCTTTTAAAGGCTTCATACGGCGCATCCTGGGACGGCGAAGAAATGACTGCTGATCCACTAACTATGAGTGCTGGCGGACATCGCGGCTAACGTGCTCGTCAAAGGAATCACTCTACAAGACAGTGGCGAAGTGCTTCGCTGCCCCGTTCGAAATCAACAGATGCGCCGTTACGATACGCAGGACGGCCAGCACCTGCGGGCGCCACGTCTATAATAATGTACCGTCAATCTCCATAGCATGCTCCTTTTTCGTAACGTGCGTTTTCTAAAGTGGTTGTACTCCGTCATCAGCCGGCATGCTTTTTTACCCACACGACGTAGCGGTCCATCCAGTCCTGCAGGAACTTTCTGCTATCCGCACCAATGTTGCCTGACGGGTCGAACAATCCCTCCCTGACGTGGATGAACGCTTCGGGCTGCCCCAGCGTCGGCACGTCCAGATACGCGAGGCTGTTGCGCAGATGCTGCTGCGCCACCGCCGTGCCGATGGCGCCAATCGAGGCACCCAGCACGCCGGCCGGTTTGCCCGCCCAGACGCTTTCACCGTACGGGCGCGAGGCATGGTCGATCGCGTTCTTGAGCACGCCTGGAATGGAACGGTTGTATTCGGCTGTGACAAATAGCAGCCCACGAGCGGCCGTGATTTCACCTTTCAAGCGCTTGACGGCCTCGGCCTGGTTTTCATCATCGTCCTGGTTGTAGAGTGGCAGATCGCCGATCTCGACTTGCTTGAACGAGAACTCTGGTGGGGCAAGTTTCGCGATCGCAGTCGCGAGTTTGCGGTTGAACGAATCACGGCGAAGGCTGCCGATCAGTACAGCGATGGGATATTGGCTCATGTTGATCTCCTGAAGTAATTGACTTATTGCAATCGGACTATCGGTACACCAGTCCGCCGTCTATGAGAGGGGCCTGCCCTGTCATGTAATCCGAATCGGGGCCCGCCAGGAACGACACGAACGCGGCAACGTCCTCCGGCGTCTGCGCCCGGCCCAGCGCGATGCCCTCGACATACTTCTTGTAGGTCGCGCCCACCGCCGCGCCTGTAAGCTCGGCAAACCGCTGGTCGATCTCTACCCACATATCGGTGCCGACGATGCCGGGGCAGTAGGCGTTGACCGTGATCCCGGCACTCGCATACTCCTGCGCCGCCACCTGTGTCAGCGCCCGCACCGCAAACTTGGTCGCGGAGTAGACGCCAAGCATGGCAAAGCCGTCATGCCCGGCGATGGATGAAGCGCTGATGATCTTGCCCTTCTGCTTGCGCTGCTGGAACTTCTTGGCTGCAGCCTGGATGCCCCATAACACGCCCTGCACATTGACCTTCAGTATCTTGTCCACTTCCTCGGGCGTGACGTCGGCGAGCGGCTGAACCTGCGCGATACCGGCGTTGTTGATCATGACGTCAAAACCACCGAGCGCCTTCTCGGTATGCTCGATCGCGGCATAGACATCGTCACGGTTGGTAACATCGGCCTTGAAGGTCGTCGCCTTGCGGCCCAATTTGCTTACCTCCTCCGCGACCGCACTCGTGTTTGCATCATTGATATCCACGACCGCGATGTGCGCGCCGTCCTTTGCCAGCCTGAGCGCGATAGCGCGGCCGATGCCCTGGCCCGCGCCGGTTATGAGAACTACTTTTCCGTCGATACTCATGCTTATTCTCCTTTCAATGCGTCGGCGATGCGGCGATCTTATTCCGCTTCGCTACGCCCCTTCAGTAAATGAAGCGCTATCACATCATTCCTGATCTCATCCACAGATCTGAGTATTTGCTTTGTCCCCCAACCGATGAGTCCGAAGCCCACTTCGTATCCCTGTCACTTTGTTTTCCTGAAAACATCGGGCATGATCTCGTAGCCCGGGTCGGGGCGTTTGAACAGGTATTCGCCATGGCGGATCGATGCCAGCACATCAGCACGCTGGCGCACAGCTTCGAAGGGCGAACTGGCGTCCAGCACCAGGAAATTGGCCGGTTTGCCTGCTTCGATGCCGTACTGATCTTCCACGTTCAACGTCTTGGCGCCGTTGTAAGTGATCAGGTCAAGGCACTTATCCAGTTCCTCGAACGACATGGTCTGCGCCAGGTGAATGCCGTTGTCCAGAATATTCATCAGGTTGCCGTTGCCGACCGGGTACCACGGATCGTTGATGGAGTCCTGGCCGAAACACACATTGATGCCGCTTTCCCACAGCTCCTTCACCCGGGTCAGACCGCGCCGCTTGGGATAGGTGTCCTGCCGGCCCTGCAGATAGGCATTCTCGGTTGGCAGTGAGATGAAGTTCAGCCCCGACTGCCGAAACAGACTCATCATGCGGAACGCGTAGGCATTGTCCGCCGAGCCGAAAGAGCAGGTGTGGCTCGCAGCCGTGCGAGTACCCATACCCTCGGCCATCACCAGGGCATTGAGCAGCTCGACGAAGCGGCTCATCACGTCGTCGGTCTCGTCGCAATGCACGTCGATCAGTTTGTCGTACTTGACGGCCAGCTCAACGGTGCGGTGGATGGATTTCTCGCCGATCTCGCGGGCCCACTCGAAGTGCGGGATGGAGCCGACACAGTCCGCGCCCATCTTCAGCGCCTCCTCGATCATCTCGTCGCCACCCTTGTAAGCGTACATACCCTCCTGCGGGAATGCGACGATCTGAATGGTAACGTTGTCCTTGAGCTGCTCCCGGATCTCCAGCATCGCCTTCAGCCCGGTCAGTCTGGGATCATCCACGTCGATGTGGGTACGGATGAACTGGACACCTCTGGAAACCTCTTCCTGGATGCCCTTGAGCGCACGTTCCCTGGCATCCTCAAGCGTCTGGGTTTTCTTGACATCGTGCCAGCGGGCGATGCCTTCGAACAGCGTGCCGCTGGTATTCGTGGCGCCTTCGTTGCCGGCGGTGTACACGTAGTCCAGGTGCAGGTGGGCATCCACATAGGGCGGAACCACCAGACGACCCTGCAGGTCGATTTCCTCGTCTGCCTTGGGCAGATTCTTGCCGATCTGTTTGATGACGCCTTTATCGACCAGGATCTCGCTGGCTTCATCGTGTTGTCGGTAGATCAGTGCGTTGGTGAATTTCTTCATGTCTTTCTCCTTCACGGATTGACCACTGCCGCTGGTGAAGACCGCAGGGTGCGTTTGGACAGGAATGCGATGATGATGGCCAGAACGAAACAGACCAGTGACATGACCACGATGTGCCTGACGCCAGATGTCGGAAAATCATTCAGGAACATACCACCGACCCAGGTGGCGATCATGATCGACAAGTTGAAGACGCTGGATTGCAATGAAGTCGCGACATCCTTGCCGTTCTCGACCTGTTTGCTGACGGCGGTCTGATACATTGTCACCAGCGGGCCGAAGGCCAGGCCCCAGAGAAAAAACGCGGCATGCGAAATGACGATCGTTCCCCTGAAGGCCAGAAACATGGCCATGGAAATCGCACCAATGGCGAGCATGCTGACGACCAGAGGACGCAGATATGCGTCGATATATCTTGCGGAAACAATGACCGAGATGACCGAGCCGATTCCAAAGATCAGCAGTGCCAGGCCGATGCCGCCTGTGAAGCCGATCATCTCCACCAGCAGGGTAATGTAGGTGTAGATGCCGTAGTGGGCCGCGACTGACAGGAAGGTCAGCAGCAGCACGATCAGGATCGAGGGCATTTTCAGTACCGTCAGGGGCGAATTGCTCCTGCTGAGCTTCTCACCTTTCACCGCAGGCAAATAGAAATACGACAACACGGCAATGACTGCGACAATCACACCCAGGACCAGGAAGACGCTGCGCCAGCCGAATGTGAGGCCGATCGTCGTCATCACCGGCAGGCCGATACTGATACCCAGAGTGTTGCCCGACATAATGACCGTGATGGCCTTGCCATGCATGTGTTCGGGGACCAGCCGCGTGCCGTAAGCTGCGATCATCGGCCACATCACGCCCGCGCAAATGCCGCCGACGATGCGGAAGACGATGATGACCGTATAGGATGACGACAGACCGACGACGATATTGGAGGCCGCGAAGCCGATCAGCAGCGCCATCAGCAGCGTCTTGCGGTTGACCGCCAAAGTGGCACTGATCAGGGGAATGGCGGCAATGGCGGAAGCCAAGGCATAAACCCCGACCAGAAAGCCGACGTCGCTTTCCTCGACGCCCAGCCCCGCGGTCATCTGCGGCAAAATACCCGACGGCACCAGCTCGGACAGGATGCCTACAAAAGTGACACTGGCCATCAGGCCGAAGACAAACAATGGCAGGGTCTGCTTTCCATCCGTTGCGGAAGCTGTAGACATCTCGCTCTCCGTAGCTGTGATTCGTTCTGGTTTCATCCCTGTCGGAGCAAGGGTGCACTACTTCAACGCCTGTAGGGACACTCGGCCTACCCGGGCCCGGGCGACGTGCGCCACGTTATATCAGCCCTTCGCCGATAGACCGCCGCCCTTACACATACTGTAGTCGACTGAGCCGCCAACGTTGCACCTCTCGGCAATTCGACCCCCCAGATACTGGTCGACCTTGCGCTGTTGATCTTCGGAATCGGCTCGATAATTTCGATGATTGTTTCTGCAAAACACATCGATGCCTATTTATACCCGCTGGTCGTGCTTATGCCGGCCCTGGCGCCGTTGGACTTTGCATTTTTTCAAACGGGCCCACGATCCATCTGCGACAGCACTTCGTTCACAACAAAGATCTTTCCATTCACATGAGGGATCCCGAAGCCTTTGAGGCGCGCCGTGTGCATTGCCAGGTAGGCTTCGGCACTGGCAATATCCGTGAACAGATAGATGCCACCCGCCTCGCCAGCAGCCTCGTTTTCCGTCCATATCTTCCAGAGAAGTCCCGGCTCTTCGGCAATCGACCGTGCGAGATCCTCCATGGCTTTGGTCATGGCCTGTTCCCAAGGGCCAGCATAGGGAAAATCAACCTGAAGCAGGTAGCTCATGAGGCAACTCCTTCCCTATTCGAAAATGACGTGTACGCGGCAGCGATCACGCACCTGCGGTACTCGGGCGTGGTGAGATTCGACTCAAGTGGCGATTTTTTGCCGCAGTCGGGAGAATATTTGTTCTGCCGTGACATACCCCACGGCCAGCGGCTCTGTCTGGCCATGGTGCTCCAGCAACAGCGTCGGAAAGGAGCGCACGCCCCATTGCCGACAGCGAACGAATTCCTGTTGAACCGCCTGCAGGGCTTCTGGCGAATCGAACACAGCGCCGAATTCGTTAAAATCCAGTCCCAGGCCGGCACAAATGCTGGCATAGAAGTCCGTCACTTTGGGGTCTTGTCCGTCCACATAGAATTTGTGCTGCACTGCCGAGAAGAATTTCAATGTGGTCGAGTTCGGGAGGCGGTTCCGGGCCTGCAGCAGCTTGACGGTCGCGACGGCGCGGCAGGCGGGCTCGGTGTCATAGTCGAAATGCGGTGACTCCAGCAGTGTGAAGCCGAATGGCTGCCCGGTGGCCTGGGCGATGCGGCGCCATTCGTCGCGGAGAAAATCCTTGAATGCCGCGTTCCACGGGTCGCCGCCACCCGCTCGCAGGCCGCCCATGGTGAGCGAGAATTCAATGCCTTCCGCTGCGCAAAAGGCCTCTATTGCGTCGATGGTAGGCGCGATGCCCCAGCACCAGGAACACATCGGATCGCCAATATAGTGGAGGGCCCAACCGTGGTTCCTGGCAGGCGCGATGGAGTCGCCGGGCCTGTCCGGGTCGGGCAGCAGGCAGGCGCCTGTAATGGGATCACAGTCCATCATGGTGGGGGCTCCTTTGTTTCTTCCTCGGCACCATCAACTCATTTCCCGCACGGGCTCGATGGTAACGCCGCTTGCGGAGTCCTCACAAGCGAGGCGCCTGCCGGAAATTCTGATCAAAACACCATTAACCCGCAGAGAGCTCATTAGTGCCACCACACCAAGTGACATAGTCCAGGTCATACCCGTAAAGCCCCCGACACTGCATTGACCGGCCAGGTAGTCTTTGCACAGCGTTGTCAATAACATACTGTAGACGATCGGGCAGCTGTGGGAGCACCCCCATCGTGTTCATGTGAGGTTGATACAGTAACATGCAATCAACATAGGATAGGCCGGAGAATCGATGGCATGGTGACCAGCAAATAGTCTCTTTTTATGTGTCGGATTTAACCTCGCGTAAAGACACCGACCAAGGTCCTGCGCCAGCATCGGTGTAGTGGTCAGCTCTTTCTGGCCACTGCCATCTTCCAGCGCATGTTGGCCTTGATTCGTGACCCATACATGCTGATGCGTCTACCCGTTAAGCGTATGCAAGGTCTGTGGCAACCACATGACGAGCAGACGGTCAATAACTTTTTAAGTATGGCAATGATTGTCAGCACAAAACCATTGAGCAAAACGTACGCATATGGTTGCAACATACCCAAGCGGATGAGCTGAATTTTACCTGTGATCTGTATGAGTACAGAGATCGTTTGCATTTATTTGATATTGTTACCGGGTTGAAGGGTTACATCACTGCAATCAGACAAGAACAACAGGTTAATTGAAACATTTGGAGAGTTTTCAATGGATGATCTGCAGTCTGCTCAAGCGCGTGACAAGGCGATGCGCGATACGAGTGTAGTAGGCGCTATCGTTAATCTGGCCTTGACCATCCTTAAAGTGATTTTTGGAATAATCGGTCAGTCACATGCCTTGATCGCCGACGGGGTGCATTCTTTAGCGGACTTAAGCACTGATCTGATGGTGTGGTTCGCGGCCAAATACAGTAATCGGCCCGCTGACAAAGAGCACCCTTACGGGCATGCCCGGGTTGAGACTGCCTTCACTGTTGGGCTGGGTGTGGTGTTAATCATTACGGCGATCGGTATCGTGGTTGATTCGGCGCAGCGTTTGCTCAACCCGGAAACCTTGCTGCAACCAACCCAAATTGTATTATGGATTGCCGCCCTCTCGATTTTCGCCAATGAAGGCCTCTATCATTACACCATACGTGTCGCGCGCGCATGTAATTCAAGTTTACTGAAGGCCAATGCGTGGCATCACCGTTCCGATGCAATCTCTTCGATTATCGTGCTGGTTGGTGTGGCCGGAAGCTTACTTGGGCTGCCTTACCTGGATGCCTTCGCTGCCGTAGGGGTGGCCTTGATGATCGGTAAGATTGGTTGGGACCAGGCCTGGTCGTCTATCCAGGAATTGATCGATACGGGTATGGAACCAAAAACCACTGCGGCACTGAAGCGTATCATCGAGACGATTGACGGTGTGCGGGGTGTTCACATGCTACGCAGCCGACGCATGGGCGGTGTGTATTTGATTGATGTACATATCGTCGTGAACGAGCGTTTAAGTGTATCCGAGGGTCACAAAATTGCAGAGTATGTGCGCTTGAAGTTGATTGACGCACATAAGGATGTCAGCGATGCCCTGGTGCATATCGATCCTGAAGATGATTCAATCGCGATATCGTGTGCTGACTTGCCGTTACGACGTGAAGTGCTGGGGGACTTACGTAAAGTTTGGACTGAGGACATTGATTCATTCGAGTTGGATGAGGTGACATTGCACTATCTGAATGGCAAAGTGCATGTAGATCTTGTGCGTAGTAGCCACGCTGCCATTGTAAATGCTGAGCAATTAAGCCGGCGTTTACACGAGCAGGCCAGAGTGCTGGATTATATTGGTGATGTGCAGGTGTATAGCCGGTGTTGAGCACTCACTGTCGCCTGTAAGGCGGCAAGCTCCTTCCTTCTCCCCGGATATCGTCAACTTATTTTCAGTACCGGCTTGATGGTGATGCCGTTTGCTGAGTCCTCAAACGCCTGGTTGATCTGTCCAAATTCATAGAATTTGATCAGTTTGTCGAATGGGAACTGGCCCGCTTTGTAGTACGCGATCAACTGTGGAATGAATACGCGGGGGATAGAGTCTCCTTCAATAACACCGATCATGCTTTTTCCTTCGGCCATCAGATCATTGTGAATATCAAGATTCACCTCGGGTGTGATACCAACAATCGCAACGGTGCCCAACGGCCTCAAGGCATTCAATGACTGCTTGACAACCTGAGGCACCCCTGTGGTTTCAACGGCATAATGACTGCCGCCCGCGGTGAATTTCTTGACTTCCGCCACCACATCCACGTCTTTACCGTTGAAGACGTGGGTTGCGCCAAGCTCTTTTGCCAGAGTCAGACGACTCTCATGCACATCAACGGCAATGATGTACTGACAACCTATAATTCTGGCAGCCATAACCGCACTGAGACCTACAGCGCCGGCACCGTAGACCACCACACTGGAACCAAATTCCGGTTTGAGACGATTCAGAATGGTGCCTGCCCCGGTCTGGATACCACACCCCAGCGGTCCCAACAGCGCCAGATCAACGTCCGGATCGACCTTTACCGCATTCCTGGACTTGGCAATGGCGTAGGTGGAAAATGACGATTGGCCGAAAAAAGTCGCCAGCGACTTTTCGCCCTGAGCTAGCCGACGGCTCCCATCGTCCATAGCACCGCCGAAGTTAAGATCGTTGAATGTATCGCAAACGGTTGGGTGGCCGGTCAGGCAATGCCCGCAATTACCACAGTGCGCAAATGACAGCACCACATGATCACCGGCTTGCAGATCAGACACACCTGCACCAACGGCGTCCACAACGCCGGACCCCTCATGACCCAGTACGATCGGGAATGGTGCTATGCCGAGATCCCGCGCAACGACATCCGTATGGCAGACTCCGGCTGCGACAATCCTGACCCGTATCTCGTCAAACTCAGGGTCTGCGAGCTGCACGGGCTCCAGTTCGAACGCCTTGCCCTGGCTATGGGTTACCGCTGCTGTAATGTCCATCAAGTCGACCTCTTCAATCAAGTAACCCGGATGTTTCCTGTCAAAACCCGGACTCTTTCAATTCACGAGCGCGATCAGAACGGATACTGTCTCGGAACCCGCTGCACGCTCACCCACTGCACGGTGGAAAACTCTTCGATGGTCCAGTCGCCGTTGAAACGGCCCAGCCCGGAATTTTTCTCACCGCCAAACGGCAGGTGTGCCTCATCATTCACCGGCATATCGTTAACATGCGTCATGCCGGCCCTGATCTTGCGGGCAAATCTCAGGCCTCTGTCCAGATCACCGGAGAATACGGCGCTGGAGAGACCAAACTCCGTACCATTGGCCAGCTCCAGGGCGTGTTGTTCGTCCCGGGCTTTCTGAATACCCACCAGCGGGCCGAAGATTTCCTCGCGGCTGATTTCCATATCGGGCGTTACGTCGCCAAAGACGTGTGGCGGTACCATCTGCCCGTGAATCTCGCCATCCAGGAGTACTTTTGCGCCCTGCTCTCTGGCTTTGGCAATTTTCTGCTGCAGACCTTCGAGCTGGGCTTTATTGATGATCGGGCCGATGACAGTTTCCACCGCCGAGGGGTCGCCGACCTTCAGCTTGCTGGCGTGAGTGATAAACCCTGCAACAAAACGGTCATACAGGCCTTGATCGACAATAATCCGGTTGATGGCCATACAGATCTGCCCCTGATGCAAAAACGCGCCAAACACCGCCGCTTTCACAGCCTGTTCGACATCCGCATCATCAAGCACCACAAACGCGCTGTTGCCACCCAGTTCCAGCGCGACTTTTTTGAGGTGACGACCACTTGTGGCGATCTTGCCGATGTTCTTGCCGACCGGCGTTGAGCCGGTAAAAGAAATCATGGAGGGTATGGAATGCGCTACGAAATCATCACCGATGGCCGATCCCGGACCGATCACCACACTCAGCACACCCGCTGGCAGGCCCGCTTCCTCAAACATGCGGCCCAGCAACAAGCCACCGGTGATCGGCGTATCGCTTGCCGGCTTGATCACCACCGCATTACCCAGGGCAAGCGCCGGCGCCACGGAACGTTGCGAGAGATGCAGTGGGAAGTTCCAGGGGCTGATCACACCCACAACGCCTAATGGCCGGCGATAGACCGCGTTTTCTTTCCCTGGAATGTCACTGCTCATGGTAGCGCCTTGGACTCTGGAAGGCATACTTGCCGCTTCCAGGGTGATCGTGCGGGCGAGATCCCATTCGATGGTGGCTTTTAGCCGCGTGCTGCCGGCCTCGCGGACCAGCCAAGCAATGATTTCTTCTTTACGCACGTCGAAGATCGACACCACACGCAGCATCAGTGCAGCCCGCTCCGCCGCCGGCGTATCTGCCCAGGCCACCTGCGCCACTGCGGCCTTTTGGTACGTCGCATCCAGGTCGTCGGAGGTAGCTGCGCGGATTGAAGTCAACGTCTCGCCGGAATATGGGTTTACCACAGGATGGGATTCTTCGCCGCTGCCTTCGCGCCACTCTCCCGCCAGCAGTTGCAGATGAAAATTCCGGTAGTTCTCACTCATGGGTCCGACCTCGCTTTACATCTATTGTGTACGTTTGTTGCCAGTGTATTCGTTGATGGGAAACGTACTATGGAGCTGGCCTGGGAACTTCACTATGTATATAGACGGAACGATCAGGCCTTTTTATAGGTGTCCAGATCGATGCCCGAGCGGCCCGGCGCCAGAATGTTGTTCGGGTCCAGTGCACGCTTGATGGCGTGTTCCACATCCCGCTTGACCGGGCCGTAGCTCTGCGCCACACGCTCCTGAAAACGTGTATTCACACGGTACACCGCATAGCCCTGCTTCTCGAACTCATCCAGCAGCTCGTTGAAGCAGGCATCGGCACGACTGGTTTCCTCGTCATTGGTGCGGTCGTAGAGGACATCGATGACGTGGTGCATATCGCGTGGAGCGACGATGAACTCGCCTACATAATCCAGGCCGTACTGGTGCAGGATGCGCTTGGCCAATGCCGCCTGCTTCCGGCACTCACTGCCACGAGCCTCGCTGACCGGTGCGAACCACATGGAGCCACCGCCCCCGCGCCAGTTGTACAGACCAAACTCCTGCAGGTTTGGCACGCCGGACATCAGTTCGGCACGGTATTTGAAAGGCTGGGTATCGCCAGCCTCTTCCTGGGTGACAATGCGCCCCTTGCCGTGCTTTTTGAACACATCGGAGACGATCTTCCAGTTCACGTCGACCTGCTCCTGAGTGCCGTACAGTGCAGCGTACAGATTCCAGGCACCCATGCCGGTATCCTCCTGTATTTTTTCCAGGATACGGTCGGGGGTGTGTCCGGGCTCGCTGGTATAGGCTGAGCGGCGCACATTGCCACTACTTGCTTCCCACAGAATGTTGGCGATGACCACTGAGTTGGGAATGGTCCCGGACATCCGCAGTGGACGTAACAGATCGACGATCTCGACGATATCCTCTTCGTTTTCGAAGATGACCTCGAACGGCTTGTATACCGGTGGCTTGGGCATCAGCCAGAAACCCATTTTGGTAGTGATACCGTAGTTGGCCTGGGTAAACATACCATCCAGCGTCGGACCATAGCCCCACTTGAAGATCTGCCAGGTATTGCTGCCCTCAACACCACCCATGCCGGTGCGATAGACAGCACCGTTGGCCATGACCACTTCCATGCCGCACTGCATCATGAAGTGCTCGCCATAGGGCGTGTAGCCGACGCCGCGGTCCATGGTGTTGCCCACCGGCCCGGCAATGGCCGATGGTGCGGAGAACGACAGCATCAACGGCAGTTGATGCTCCTGGATATAGTCATACAGCTGCCCGTAGGTGACGCCGGGTTCGACCAGTGCGGTACACATGACCGGATCGATATTGATAATTTTGTTCATCTTTTTCAGATCAAGGATGACCTGGCCACGCGCCACCGGCGCGGCCGTGCCGTAACCGAAGTTACGCCCGGTGGAGATGGTCCAGATCGGGATACGATGCTCATTACAGATCTTTACCACGCCCTGAATCTGCTCGACGGTGGTCGCGGTCAGGGCGGCTGAGGGCGCATGCGCCGCATTCTTCACGGGCATCATGATCTTGTTGTAAGGTACCAGCTGGTCGGCTTTGACCAATACGTTTTCTTCGCCCAGCAAGGCGCGGAACTTCTCGATCGCCTGGTCAAATTCCTTCTGGACCACCCCTTTGGGTAGCACCGTAGTATTTTGTTCAGACATTGATCCGACTCCTTCAGACCTCGATCGAAAAAGAAACAAAGCTGCCGGTGACCGGCTTGCCCGCAGTGGGCGCCCATGGGGTGGTCAAGGCCGGGTGCGCACCCAGCGAAGCCAGCAGATAACCAATACTGGCGGCCCACTGTGCGGACTGATTGCCTCTGCGCGCTGACCCAGTCAGCTGGCGCGGCACCAGCGGACCGCCGTGATGCTCTTCGTCCAGACTGAAACCAGCGCCACAGGCATGCAGCTGGCGGCTGAACTGCCGGGAGCAGCCCACGGCAATGTCGGTAGTGAGCAGATGATGGCGGGTGAACCCGGCTTCGGCGGTGTGCTGCCCGAGCCATTGCACGCGCGCGCCGGCGCTGCGCGCCATATCCACCATCAGGGCGGCCGAGGCATCATCCAGCAAACCAATGACCCGCAGCGGCGGGCCACTGCGCAACTGGCGCTCGAAATTCAGCATGAAGCCCAGATCGCGGCCAGGCCTCTGTACCTGCAGCCGTGAACTGCTGGCCGCCATGGCGCCGTCCAGGAAAACCGACTCGGCCGCACCCTCGTTGATCAGCGCCAATATTGGCCGGCCTGCCGCATTGGCGATCGGCCTGGCGGTGGTGCCGGACAAAGCACCCACCCAACTACCCATGGTCAGACCAGCCATGCTGCCCAGGGCCATTCCCTTGAGCACGAAACGACGATTTACACTCATGACAGGCTCCTCAAGGCTGGGCTGTCGGGGCCGGTAGGGTCGACAGGTATTCGGTCACCTGAGCAATGGATTCATCGTCGATAAAGGAAGCCGGAAAGGCCGGCATGGCATTGAAACCGTTGCGTACGGTGAGTTTGACATAGACTTCAGGCAGACCGCGCCCTGCGATCACCGGACCCACACCGACCTCGGGGGCGTGGCAATGGGCGCAGACTTTGTCATACAGATTCTTGCCGCCGCCCCATTGGCTGTCATCCTGCGCCTGGGCCGATGCTGCCAGCAAAGCAAAAGGCAAGACGCTCGCCACCAGTACCCATTTCGCAGCCTTGCCGCTCACGGGATATGACATCTCTGATTCTCCACAGTAAGTAAATCGGAGTATAGGAAGTATAGGAGGAAAACGAACATGGCTGCGTGCAGGGAACATACTGCACAAGTCGCGACGGTCATCGACTGGCCGTGCTATACCTGCCATGAAGGCAGTAAGGCGCGTTTGGGTCTACGACGAGGGTGGACGGATTTCGGCTTAATCCCTGCGCCCAACTTTATTTCCCGTCACTTCATCGACTGATCCAAGCTCCACATCCGCCGTTTCCCAGGCCCGCTCGAAGTCGGCTTGCACAACGGCCGCTTCCTCCTCGCGGCCCTGCTCCCGGAGCGCCACGGCGAGGCCATGCAATGACCAGCCGTTTAGGGGGAAGTGTTGCAGATCCTCGTGGAATGCCTGCTCGGCCTGCTCATAACGACCCGCTGCCAGAAACACGGCACCGAGATCCTGACGGACGGGAACGGTCCAATCCGGTGGCTCGCCATACCGAAGCCGGTCTTCGGCGGCGACAGCCTCGCGCAGGTCGCGCTCGGCCGCATCGAATCGCCCGGCCGCCGCGTGTATCCGGCCGGCCAGTACTTTTTCGGCGATGGCCAACAGATCGGCCGATTCGTTGAACTCCATCTTCACACCCGCCAGCACGTTGCTCGCCAGGATCTTCCGCAGCTGTTCCAGTTCGACGGTCGCCGCTGCGACATCACCGGTGGCCGCAAAGGCACGCCCGCGCGCGTAGTGCGACATGGCGCTCATGTGGGGAAAAGCCGCATCGGGCTCCGGAGTGGCGAGTATCGCATCCCAGCGGGCAAAGCGGATCTGCAGCAGCAATGGCCGGCTGTACCAATGCTGCAGAAAATCCATTCCGGGGGTGCCGAGCAGCTCTGCGGGGATCAGTGCGGCCACCTTTTTCGCGGCCTCCACAGAGGCATCGCCCTGGCCGATCATCATGGTGGCGAAGGCCAGGAAATCATAGTTGTGGGGATAGTAACCGGCCGTGTACATGCCCATGGCCGGGTTCTGGTCACGAATGTAGGTTTCGTCCGCGTGAATCGCGTGCCGATTGGCCTCGACCGCGTCGAGGTAGCGCCCGACGCGGATATAGATGTGCCCCGGCATATGTACTAGGTGACCGGCACCCGGCATCAGGTTGGCCAGGCGCTCGGCACAGGGCACCGCGCGCTCCGGGTAGAGTTTTTCCACCGCGTGAATGAAGAAATGGCACGCCCCCGGGTGTTCCGGGTTTTTTGCGATCACCGCTTCGAGGCTGGCAAGCGCCTCGGCGATACCGGGTTTCGGGCTGCCGTCCGCTTCCCAGTAATCCCACGGGCGGATATCCATCAGGGACTCAGCGTAGAGGACGGCGATCTCGTGATCGTCGGGGTATGCGGCAGCCAGCCCGGCCATGGCATCCGCGTACGCCCGGTCCAGGTGCGCCCGGTCTTCGGGGGCGTCCGCTGCATAGCGAACCGCCAGTGCGTCGATCATGGCCCGCTCACGTTCGCTGGCATCGTCTCGTCGGGCGAGCGCCTGCTGCAACGCGCCATAAGCCACCCGGGCCGCGGGTTGGTCCATGGGCAGATTGATATTGGGGCCCGACGCGATCGCCTCACCCCACCAACACATGGCGCAGCGGGGGTCCAGCTGCTGCGCGGCGCGAAACGCCCGGATGGCCTCGGCGTGATTGAACGCGTAGTACAACCGCAGCCCCTGGTCAAAATAGGCCTGCACCTGCGGCACATCCGAGCTGATGGCGTAGTGATGGTCGCCGAGGTCGTCGTAGAGCGGCACCGTTGCGGCCGCTTCTCTGGCCGCCGGCTCCAACGATACCGGTGCGCTACCCGTCTTCTGCGCCTCACCGGCCGCGACCGGTGTTGCCTCCTGTTGCTCGCAGGCCACAAGCAGGCAGGTCGCCACCAGAGCCAGAATCTGTCGCCCAATCACCTTCTGCTCCATGACCGGCCCTCCTGATTCTGTTCCACTCAAGGGGGTAGGAAGTATAGACCAGGGCAGGGTTATGTGAGTCGGACGGGCATGCTGGATGGAGCTCGTATGAGCGCGTGTCGGGCGATGTAGCCCGAGCCGACAGGATGTTTGACCGCGGCTTGTGCGTACAGGCGGACGTTCATCGCCTGGCTGTAAAAGGCATCGACAATTACAGTAAGTGTAAAAAATACCGACAGCAGTCAAACTATCGACGCATTTTGATAATGCCTGTAATTTTTGCTGGTTATGTCGGATATCCCAAGAGGTACGACTGTCGATATTATTTACACAGTCGTCTGCATGGATGCCAGTAACAGGACTTTATAGAAGTATAAACCATGATAAAACAATAAGTTAACAACCGGCGCCAAATGCTGGATCAGAACTTGCTATGGGCTGTTGGGACTTTACAGGATTAATTACATGCATCTCGCAGGCGTCGAGCCGGCTTACAGGAGAAAAACCAATAATGAATCGTTTACGCAGGACGATAAAGCCACTCGCGCTGGGTTGCGCAGTGTTCGGGGTCGGTCTGGCAAATGCCGCGACCATTTCCACTACCGGCAACTTCTCGGGTAACTCCCAGGAGACGTGGTATAGCGCCACCAGTGGCACGAGTTCATACCTGGACGTAGTGCGCTCAAATATTTCCGACTTGCAACAGTTCGATCCTGCCCTGGGTACATTGACCGGAGTTACGCTTTCAACGAACTTTACGGTTACTGTTGAGGGTGAAGTCGGCGTTTATGAAAGTATCGATCCTTCTATGCCGCATAGCGCGGAATTTTATCCCTGGGACGGTTACACAGCGGGCATCACCACCGTCGTCGCTTTCTTTACCTCACCGACGACAACGGCCACGCTGGCGAGTGCCACGACCGATATCAGGCCCTCGTGCGCGGGTGAAGCTTCTGCGGAACCTTGTTTTGGTTCCACTGGTTACAGCTTTTTGTTTGCCGATGAAAGCTGGATTATCGGAAACACACTGGAAAAAATCGGGCTCGGAAATCTGCTGGGCACAGGTGTGCTGGGAGGTTTAACGGTCAGCAGTTATCACCCATCTGACAGTGCCGTCTTTGCCCTGAACAATGTATCCGAGGATGAGGTGTACGGGCTTATCTCAACAGAAATTTTTGCGGGTAGTGTGACATTGACGTATGAATACACACCCACGCCAGTGCCTGTGCCAGCCGCCGTCTGGTTGTTTGCATCGGGCATTGCCGGTCTGCTCGGATTCGCGAAAAGAAAAGCCGCCTGAGCTCAATGTGGGGGGCGGGGACCTGGCCGTGCGGTGCGTAGTGATTGCCGTTACAGTAGCGGCAATGACCGAATGCACCGTACAGCCCTTTCCCGCCCGGAAGTAATTGAGGCTATTGGGACACATTCAAGGGCTCAGACTGATCCCTTGATACTAGTACTCTGACCCTTTGATACTCGCGCAGGCCAGTTGCTTGGGGTCGAGCGTCGGTGGTTCGCGCTCCACGCGCTCCAGCGCGGCAATAATTTTCCCCACTGTCACCTTGGACTCCATGCGTACCGGGATGTGTTGCGCATCGTCGGTCAGCCAGATGTGCATGTCACTTTTGCGCTTGAAAATACCGTCGGTCTGTAGCCGTGGATGGATGACCACCAGCGGGGTGGCCTTGCCCAGCGCGGTATCGCGGACTTCCCGTCGCACCACGTCGATGACCAGATCATAACTGGTCTTCTTGTCGAATACCGGCAGCCGGTAGTCACCGTCCGCCGCCAGAGGCAGGGCGCGAGTGGCAAAAAAAGCAGTCACCATATCCAGGGTGCCCGGGGCCAGGACGAACGTGGTCGTTTCACCCTTTCGGTGATCAGTGACCGTTGCCGTTGAGTCTTCACTGAACACGATTTCGGTATCTTCTTGGCGGCGAGCTTCATTCTGCTGGAAGCGGTAGTGTGCGGAAGCCTGGTAACCATCGTTCAGGCGCGTGCGGGCCAGGATCTGGTCGCGTACCTTATAAATCAGATCCAGGGCCGGCGTGGAGCAGGAGTCGATGCGGTATTCGGCGCCACCATCTTCCTGCGGTGCGGCCTGGATCACCGCGGTGCCGGCATGCACGAACAGCCAGCTGAGACGGAAGCGTAATTGTTCGAACTCGCCATCCCATCCCGTGGCGCGGCTTTCGGGTACGGGCAGGAGCAGCATCAGGCACAGTACCGCCAGGATTGCGCGGCGGCATGGAAAGTATCGGGGGCGGGGAAGTCGCATGACTGAGATCGGTTTCTTACGATGCGGCATGGCTCAAGTCAGACCCACTGAAATAATGGCAATCTCGTCGTCATCCATAATGGCGTCATCCAGTTCCAGAAATTCCTTGTTGCCGGTTATTTTGACTTTTCTTTCCTGCAGAGCCTTGTTGCATTCTTCGCCGCGCAGGCGCAGATAGGCGAGCAGTTCGCGAGTGCTCTTGACGTTCTTGGACAAAAAGAATTCCTCTACACCGCGGCCGATGCGGTCGGGCAGGCTGCTGAAATAAAGGACTCTATCCATGGAACAGACACTAGCTGAGATTCAGAGGCGACTAGTCTGTTCGTTGCGTGGACGCGGGTCAATAGGAGGCGCGTTCAAGGGGTCAGCATTCAAGGAGCCATTCAAGGGGTCAGAGTAAACCTCCCCCAGTTTAACGGACACTCAAGAAAGGGCTACCGTGGCCCAGGAGGAGTGTTCGATGAGCGAGAGACCGTACACGAGATATTCCAAGGAATTCAAGCTGGAAGCAATTCGGCTGGCGGATGAATCTGACAAGTCGGTGACGCAGGAATATAATTACAACTCATCAATCCATTGCTTGAGGTGACTGGCCTCTTTGCGGAGAAAGGCACTATCCTCAAAGGCATTCACTATCAGGCTCACACCCTGCGTCGCAGCCAGTAGATGCAGCGCGTTGTCACGTGACACTCGACCACATCCCAGCGTTAGAAACTGCGTCTTGAGCCATTCGAAAAATACTT
Organism: Gammaproteobacteria bacterium; assembly: GCA_019911805.1. Lineage (NCBI taxonomy): Bacteria > Pseudomonadati > Pseudomonadota > Gammaproteobacteria > Gammaproteobacteria bacterium. Next base: position 91,797 of record JAIOJV010000077.1, on the reverse strand, counting down.
CGAACATCTCCGTCGAGTGCGACTGCAGCGCCAGCTGTGTCTTGCCGAGCTCCACAGTCAATGACCCCATGGGACAACCGTAGCGCAGAATATTCTGTTCTTCGTTTAGCAGGATTTGCACATAGCGTTTGAGACGCTCGCGTGGTTCAGCAATCGTCGCAGTCCATTCCGCCAACATACTGCGGATATCCTCAAGACGAGATTCCAATACTGATTCCAGGATCTCGTCCTTGGTTTTGAAGTAGTAATAGAAATTCCCACGCGACATCTCTGCCGCTTCAGCAATGTCTGAAAACGAGGTTTGATTGTAACCGCGCTGATAAAACAGCCGGTTAGCCACCTCGACGATATGCTGCCGAAATTCCTGACCTTTACGTTTAAGTGCCATACACCACGACTCGTTGGGCAATACACCTATTGTACCGCCCCGTCCAGGCCAATGGCATGCTCAGCCCATCCAATAGGTGTAAGATATTGTTACATTCCACCCCCAATTAAATTGCACTTCTCCACTCAAAAGGCAGATGTTCTGCCGGTATATTTTCCATTAAGTTCACCTGCCTCAGACGGCCTTACAACCTGATCTCTTTCGGGTGATCGGCCTCTCGCCTTCACTCAGATAGTGCAGACGCACACCATCCACTGTCGCGAGATGGCTTTTGAACAGATATTCAAAACACGCAGTCATCAGATCAGCTGACCGGCAACGCCATCGACATAGACCGTGTCTGGCGAACTGACATTTCCTGCATCTGAGTGCGTACCGCCTCACGCCAAGGATGCGTTGGGCGATAACCAAGCAATCGCTCAGCTTTAGCGTTATCCACACCAACCTCTTCCATCAGATGAATGATGCTGCGCGTCACCAATGGCTCCCAGGGCATAATGGGATCGAGCTTTTCCATCAACCAGGCGAACGGATAGGCGATGGCGAAGGGTACACTGAAATGAGGTTTCGGAAGATCGAATTCCTCATGTAGTAGGTTTATAACCTCGCGTACGGTTGGTATTTCTGGACCAACGATATTGAAGCCTTCGTAATCGTCAAGGCCCTCAGTGAGGACCGCGCGCATGAAGGCTTGGCCGATGTCACGCCCATCAATGATCGGCAGGCTGGTACGTCCACCCGACACCCAGGGCACCAGATGCGTTTTCAGGCGTGGCGCGAGGATGGGCAGCACGCCCAGAGAATAGCGGTGACCTGCAAAAATGCCCAGGCGCAGATTAGTCACCTGAAAATCTGCACTCGCAATGTTGCGTAATGCATCCTCGATCTTGATAACATTGCATAAGTGCGGCCAGAGTAGGCGCGGTATACCCTTGCTCTGAGGGTCACTGGAATCCCGGGGCGAGGCAGCGCTGGTCGTGCTGGTATTGATGAAACGTTTCACACCCGCTGAGCGGGCGACCTTGATCAAGGCCAGATTGGGCTCGAGGAACAGCCGCCGAGAATTTTCGACATTACCCCAAAGCGAGCTCCAGGCCACAGCGTTGCAGAGGACATCAATGTCTTTGACGACAGTCCCTCGATAAACTGCATCGCGTAAATCGCCTTCGCGTATCTCTCCGTTAAATTCAGGCAGTAGCTTCCGCTTATCGCGGCAGGCAGCGACAATAAGTAATGTGGGATCATTACGTTGCATGAATGCTTCGAGGATATGGCTACCAACAAACCCTGTCGCGCCCATTATCAGTACTGTTTTCATGATTGCCCCTCCGTTGGGTCGATATTTTCATCAGCACGAGGCGCCATCAAAATACGATTGAGCGCCACGCTCATGCCTCCGGGCATCAGGCTGTAACTGAGCCTGAATAAACGATTCATCCACCCTTGAGTGATACGCGAATGGCTCCCAGCGCACGCCACTGCGCCACCAGAATCAGCTGCAGGCCCGCTTCCGCCAGCTGTGCCACAAAGGCGCGACCTATGCCTGACGAGGCATCGGTCACCAGTGCGGTTGTGCCGTAGCGCTCCTTGAGTGTTGCCCGGTTTTCCATAACCGCTGCTCCTTCTGCCGAGTAAGCGTTATGGAAAGTAATACGTTTATATTAATTTTACAAGTACCGTTCGTCGGCCAGCATGCTCGACCGCCCCAAGGCGGCGGCGTAGAGTCGCGCCTGCCATTCCGCTTCAGGTGTTCCTGGGATTTTCATCCGAGGAATGAAACGGGAAGACGGTGGACCTGCGCATACATGCATTAAGGTCAATTCTGACGCTGCCCCCGCAACGGTGGGCGCGTCAAGATACATCATCAGCCATTGTGTTTAACGCAAGGGAAGTCGATGCACCTGAGAAGGATTTCTCACTCGCGAGTCCGGAGTCCGGCCAGAAGCCAACCCGATTATTGTGTCGCGTGGGGCGATCGAGCATGCGTAGCTTCGGTGAGAATGCTGCTGCAAACACTTTCAGCATCCCTCTCCCGGGTGGGGCATGATCCGCGTCCTTGCGATACTGTATTTTATACAGCCTATCGCTCAACCGCAGGATTTGAAGCCTCAGCTGTAATGCCGGTCAGGACCAGACATTACCAGCCAGTGCCGGTCACTCCCACTCTATTGTAAATAAGCCATTTTTATCTTTTATTTTCAATGACTTATTTTCCAGTTAATTGATAATACCATGAAAAATACCATGCTCAGAAATTTCTTAAAAATAATTTCGTTTCTTGCCTAATGATCCATCTAACAGGTCAAGGAACCAAGTAGATCGGGGCAAAGAACGTCCAACTCTGTGGAGATGCTCCGCCCTGCCTATTTTACAGTATCTCTACCGACGCCGCCTAAAGAGTTTGTAGTCATTCTTGGCGACTAAACCGAAATGCTCAGAGTGATTCCCGGGCAGGCCATCCATCTTGCTAATGATGCTTGAGTAACGAGGCCGCTGGATGCCACCGCTGGAACGAAATGCACTGCTCCATGCCCTTGAATAATGTAGCCCGACTAAATATTTGACGTATTCAGAATCGTCGCCCATTCATCCATTGCATCCAGTATCCGCTGTGCAGCCGCATCACCTTCACGCTCTCCCCGTAACAGCGCAATCCGCTCGTGGTATTCCGCCAGCGTAATACTGCCACCTCCATCTGCATCCTGGAGTAGATGACGGCGAAATTGCTCCCACCGTTGAGCTTCCTCGGCCGACAAAGCCTCTGGCCAATTTCGGGCACGGTAGCGGAACAATAGTTCGGGCAACCGCTGATCGTGAAAATCGAAACGTGTTTGTGCAAGTTCCTGCTTCGAGGCGTCACGCACCCTGGCCAGCAATGGACGATCCGCATCATTGAGGAAACCATCGTACAGCGCCAGATCGACATCTCCGGAGGGACTGAATTCCCTGCTGTTGTAGGCTTGTGCAATTCGCTGCATGAAGCCCTTGTCCGCATTCAATTGTTCCCAATGCCGGGCACAGGCATCCAGATTGATTGCGATACGCTTGGCAATCGATTCATCGAGCGTCTTCTTGGGCGCCAGGGCCGGACACTTGTTGATCTTCACAGATTTGACCGGTAGCCGCTCCACACCCTCCGGTAAATCCTCGGCCCGAATGAACAGGCGATCGCGCAGACCCTCTACGTCTAATGCCAAAAACGGACTCGGATCCTGGCGCAGATCGTAGACCAACACACTGTTGTTGTTGCAAGGCTCACCAACCAATGGCATAACCAGCGTAGTGCAACCCGTCTCCGACGGATACATGCGCGAGGTATGTATAACAGGCTCGTGCCCAACCAGGTCCAACTGTTCAGCCGCCTTCCGTTTGTTGCGAAGCTGGAAGAGCCAGTCATAAAGACGTGGCTGCCGGTCACGGATCAGGCGTGCCAGACCAATAGTGGCCCGCACATCAGACAGCGCATCATGGGCAGACTCATGGCCGATACCGTTGGCCGCGGCCAAATCCTCAAGCCGAAAGCTGGGCCTGCCATCGTCGTGCCTGGGCCACTCTATTCCTTCTGGCCGCAGAGCATAGGTCATACGCACCAGATCGATAAGATCCCAACGCGAATTGCCCTGCTGCCATTCGCGTGCGTAGGGATCGTAAAAATTGCGGTACAAGGTATTGCGGGTCACCTCATCGTCAAATCGCAAGGTGTTGTAACCCACACCGCAGGTACCCGGTTGCGCCAACTCAGCGTGAATGCGTGCAATGAACTCTGGCTCCAGAATACCCTGCGCTTCCGCCAGCTGCGGTGTAATACCGGTGAGTAGACAGGCCTCCGGGTGAGGCAAGACATCCCGCGCTGGTTTACAGTAGATAACCAGCGGCTCGCCCACTTCATTGAGCGCCTCGTCAGTGCGTAGCCCAGCAAACTGGGCAGGGCGATCTCGCTTGGGATCGACACCGAAAGTCTCATAGTCGTGCCAGTAAAGGGTCGTAGTCATAAATTTCGATGCATGCTTAGCTCGTAGGAAATGACCACTCTCTCCACCCTCCTAGCAGCGGAAAATACAGTCCTAGTCGAATCGGTCTTTCTTCCATCTTACTCATGATGCTTGCGTAACGTTCCAGCTGTTGACGATAGCGCTCCTGCTCTCTATCAAGAAACTCGTCAACACCACCGCCGGTGTGGGCACCTGTTTTGTAATCGATGATCCAGCGTGTGCCATGCTCGTCCACAAATGTCCGATCGATAATCATGTGGTCTATGCCGCCGTCGCGTTTGCTACTCAACGCCAGCTCACAGCTCGCTTTTTCGTGCAGTCCACTCAAAATCCACTGGCCCCGCTCATCTTCTAGCGCAGCCTGCAGAGCCGCACCTATCTCTTCAAGTGCAACTTTGAGACGTGCCTCCGGCACTCCCAGGCGTGCCAGCATTTTACGACCAACCTGCTCAAAACGGCGCAAGTCGTCTGCCTCAACATGGTCAATACCCATTGTCCCTATGTGTTGAAGCAATCGATGCACGACAGTACCAACGTGCCTCGCAGTCTCTCCTGCCCAACCGAACTCTATCAACTCGCCTACTACACTCTCCATTGTCGTGTCAGTCACCTGAATGGATTCCGGCGGGGCTGGCAGTGACCAGTCCAGCGCTAACCGGGTTCGCACAGCGGTGTGGACTACCGGTTCAATCGCATTTTCCGGTAACAGTGTTTCGACATCGCGCTCGGCAAGAAGAGACTGGAAATCATTTTCTACAACAGGCCACAGGCGCGCCAACAGTGAATCTTTAGGTGGATCCTTTAACTCAAGTCCACCGTCCTTTTCCTGAAGGCCAACATGCCCCAAAAGGTGCAGTCGTTGCTTTGCCCGGGTCGCGGCAACATACAACAAACGACCGTCTTCAAAACGTCCCTTCACTTTATCTAATCGCTGCAGGTATGCCGCCATCGGGTTCTTGTACTCGCCGTGTGCGCTAATTGGTGCAAGAAGAAGGTCACTATCGCCTGACTCACGACCACGCTCTAACCAATGCAACAACTTCTCGTCATCATGCCGTGGAATACGGCCAAGTCCGGGCATGATCACCGTATCGAACTCCAGTCCTTTGGCTTTATGAACGGTCATGAGCTGAAGGGAATCGTTCGCTTCCACATCGGGTAAAGCAAAGAGCTGTTCAACCTGTTTGTTCAGCTCATGGATATCCGGTACATCCCCTGCGCTGCCGAGTTTTTCGAGCAGTTGAAAGTACACTTCTCCATCTTCTAGATCGGTTTCGTCAGCCACACAGGCCGGGCCACCGAGCGCGGTCCACACCCCTTCCACGCTACTCCGCAGGGAACACCGCGCCTGTTCCGAGAGCGCCGTATCCAGGACAGGCAACACTCGGGCGATACGGCTTCGGCCATCTTCGCTCAGTTGTTCTATGCGCTGCTCTTTATGAAGCAAATCGATAATTGATCGACTAGAATCGTCTCCTGCCAGGGCGTATAGATCTTCGAGCGTCAACCCACAACACGGTGCACGAAGCACTGCCAACCACGCGATGCGATCACCGATATGGCTCAATGCCCGCGTCAGCGCCAGCAGATCCTGCACAACAGGCCGATGTGCTAATCGCTCGATTTCTACGGCCTGAAAACGGAGATTCGCCTTTTGGAGCTGCTCAACAATCGCCACCAGATGAGTGCGGCCTCGAACAAGAATTGCGGTCGTACCATCCGGGTGCTCTGTCTTTGCCTGCTGGACAATCGACACGACCTGGCGTGCTTCAGCGATGTCATCGCGTTTTAACGATGAAGGGACGAGCGATGGATAGATGGTAACGGCATCCGCTGTCAATTGCGGGTGAAAGGCTGTTGACGGTGCATAGGACACGGCACCACCGGTAACGTTGTCATCTGCCGGCAGTACGTCCGGAAAGCGTTGATTGATCCAGTCGACGATCCCCTGTTGCGAGCGGAAATTGACCGCGAGACGGAGAAACTCAAGCGGCACCTGACCAATCCCGTGTTCTCTTGCAGCGAGAAACAACCCCACTTCCGCTTCGCGGAAACGATAAATGGACTGCATGGGATCACCCACCACGAACAAGGTGTGACCATCCTCCGGCTGCCATCCGGCCGTCAATCGCTTGAGCAATTCGTACTGATTGAACGAAGTATCCTGAAACTCGTCCATCAATAAGTGGCGAATACGATAGTCCAGAGCCAGTGCAAGGTCCGTTGGCGCTTCGGGTTCACCCAGTGCCTGAATGGCTGCCCGGGCCAAAGCGGGAAAATCCACCTGACCTTGTTCACTGAACACGAGTTCCAGGTGAGCTGCCGCTATGCGCAACAGTTCAACCAGGGCCTGTAAGGTCTCCCATTCACCATCAGTGTATTGATGAGGTGGTAACTCTCGCAACAAAGCCAACTGTTCGCGAAATACATCCTCACCTTGCAATGACTCCAACAGCGTCCCCATACGCTGCTTCATCTCAGTAAAGCGGGCCTTGTCGTCTTTATTCTTCGTACTGCTCGGCGCTGGGAATCCCTGATTCTTCGTCAGGCTCTTCCGCCAAGTACCCTCCTTGGTCAACAACAATTCCGTAAGTCCTTCCCACTGTGCGCGATCCGTCACTTGCACACTTGGCAGGTCCTGGAGATCGGCACAAACGACAATAGGGGAATCCATGCCTTCTAAATTACTCGCAGCGAACCGGGCCAACTCAATCAGTTCCGGTCCGCAGGTCTCGGGCACATGCCTTGCCAGTTCACCCAGCGCATCAATGACCAGACGGGCCATAGCCGCTTCCAGGTTTTCCCGTTCCAGTCCTGGGTGGTCTGGGTCGGCAACGTGACGCAACCATTGATCACGTCGCGCAAGCATGGTCGAAATCAGACCCTGCAATTTATCCAGTCGGTTATCCAGATGCTGTACTAGGTGCGCGACGGCATCCGACCATTCGGCGCCAGATTCCAACTCTGCAATGGTGTTCCTGGCCGCTTCGAGATAGAGGGGTTCGGCATCTTCGGCAATAGCCGGCACCGAACCAAATCGGGAGAGGATAGGCATCTGCCTTGCCAATGTCGTGCAGAGAGAGTCGATGGTCTGGATGCGCAGGCGCGCCGGATTATCCAGCAACTGCCATCCCTGTTCTTTGTCACGTATCAGTGCTCGCTGGGCAAGCTCCCAGGTATGTCTTTCATGATCCTTCTCCGGAGGCTGATCATTCTTAGCACGTTCCAATGCCTCCAATATCCGTTGGCGCATCTCACCTGCCGCTTTACGAGTAAAGGTAATCGCGACTATCTCTTCCGGCGCGTCGACACCTGTCAGCAGTACGAGAAACCGTTGGGTAAGCAACCCCGTTTTCCCTGAACCCGCCGGCGCCTGAACAATGAACGATGTTGATGGATCGAGCGCGCGTGAGCGTGCTTCTTGATCGGCTATTCTTTTCTGTTCACTCATGACGGCTCCTCCGTTTCGGAAGACTCGCCATCCAATACGGTCAATTCGTTGATACGACACAATGGTTTGAGCTCACAGTAGGTGCAGGTGACCGGATACTGCTTCGGATCCACCGATGCTTCTCCATTGCGAAAAGTCTCACCCAGACTCTCCATCGTTGCCCGCCAATCGTGCAGCACCTCCGACCACGAGTTCGCTTCGCGTGTCTGCTTCAGGCTTTCATAGGACTTCACGCCAGGCGCAAGCCCGTCGTCTGCAGCCACCCCATTGAACGCCATACCACCCGCCTTCACTTGCGCGAATAGTACGCCGGCAATATCACCGTCAACCGCCATGCTGTAGAGCGGCAGTTGTGGCTCGTCAGGTCGTTCCCCAAACCACTGAGCGGGTTTTACCTCGCCGGTCTTGTAATCAATCACAATCTGGCGGCCATCGGCCAGTTCATCGATGCGGTCGATTTTCAACTGAACGCGGACCCCTCCGGCAGTCGCTTGGTGTTTTTCCTCCTTCTCAACAACACGAAACGGCATACGTTGTTTCTCCAACGCCAACCATTCCAGCACGTGCCGACACAGACGATCGGCTTCCATCTCCCGGAAGCGCCCAGTAAATGTTTGTGGATACCTGTTGGCTATTTCTTCTATCGCCTCGCCCACCATCGTGTTAACCAGGGCTTCGAGCTGCGCGGCATCCATGGCAACGAGCTGCGCGTGCGAGTCCAATGCGTGCCACACTTTCTCGAGAACACGGTGCATCAATGACCCTCGGGCCATGGCATCCAATCCAATGTCCGCTTGCCTTAGTGCACGCGCGCCCAACCGCAGTTCCGCGAAGGCGCGAAATGGACACGCGGCCTGGAGTTTGAAAACCGCGCTGCCGCCACTGACTTCTTCATTCTCCAGGGGCGGTGCAGGGTCTTCCTCCAACGTGGTTAACCTGGCACTAAGGTGAACGCCATCCCGCCATGTTGGCGCGATCCACAAACGTAAGGCTTCCGGATCCACGCTGGGGAGATCAGCAATAAGAGGACTAGGGCGCAGTTCCTCATCACCACTGCGCTGCGGAAAACTCACCACTACCTCGTCCGCACTGGTCAACATCCGACGGGTCATCATTCGCGACACGTGTAACTCACGCTCTTCACTAGAATGCGGCAGTCCGGCATCCCGCTGCAAAGGCAACGGTATGAACGGATTCGGTCGCGGGGGTGCTGGCCAGGTGCCGTCATGAAGACCCATAATCCAAAGACAATCAAACTGGAGCCCGCTGGCCTCGAGTATTCCCAGCACCTGTACCGGTACCGCCCCGGTTTGCGGCTGAAACGTTCGTTCCCCGGCCATGCTCCGTAGTTGAGCCACCGCAGTGGATGCGGTCATCGACTCCGCTACCGGCTCCAGTGATGCAAACGTGCCCAGGAGTTCTCGCCATGCCTCCGCGGCCTGGTACTCTTCACTGGACAATGGACGCCCACTCGCCCATCCAATGACTTTTAATAAACCCGCAAATCTCTCTGACCAGTGTCCCGGGTTATCTGTACGCGGGCAATCCCGCGCCGCCTTCACCCAGGCATCAAGATTTTCTGTAAATACAGGGCATGAATATGGCTTGTTGGTTTGTGAGGCGTGATAGCGTAGCGTCTTCAACGCCACATTAAGTTCGCCTGTTTCCCGCAATCGCCCATCCAGTAATGCACGAGCACTGGCTTCCTGTTCCCACCCTACAATGAAGGGTGAACGAAGCAAACTACCCGCGTCTTCAAGACTAATCGTCGGTGCCAATAGGCCGAGCAGCTTACACGCAGTGCTGATTATGGGATACGCACTCAGCGGCGGACCTAGCGAAATGTTATAGGGTCGTGCAACAGATTGACGCCCCGGCTGTAATGCATGCGGAACCAGAACCTCATCAAACGCATGAATCACGATATCCCGTTGCGATGCAAGTTCCGGGACAACGACGCCGATCTCCAGCTCGGGATTCTCAGCTAGCCGTTGCCTCACCCAGCGGGCGACTGTTGCGGCTTCCGCACGCACATCAACACACCCGATTTTAGCTGCCTGACTCTCCTTACTTGCGAGTTGCATCCAGCGTACATCGCAACCCGACTCGGCCAGCGTCTGTAATAACGACTGCTGCTGTGGTGTCAGCTCATCGAAACCGACCAATACCAGCTCCGTAGGCGTCGTCAATGCTCCTGTCTGAACGCTGCGCTGAAGCTCGCCTGAAAGACGAGCGAGGGGCAACCAGCCTTTCTCCGTACACCTGGCCTCGAATCTTGATGCCCATTTCCAAAATGCCGCACTGTCACTGTTGTAACGAAATGCTGCATCATTCAATGATAAGCGCCACGATTGCATCAACTGCCACGCTTCCTGTGCCCGACGCACCGTCCCAGTCACCTGCTGTAATGGCTGATCCGCTACGCTCTCTGTAATGATGTCTTCCCATACACGCTGTTCCTGCTGGGATGTGAGCAAGAGTTCAGGCGCCGGCGCGGCCCCCGAAACCATGGCCTCTTCCCAGGCCCTCTGTAACCAGGCAGTCCAGGGCAATACATCCGGTGTTGGCCAAACTTCGAGGTCTTTGTCTATCGCCGCTTGTTCAAAGGCCTGGCGAGTGACACTTGCCAAACGTTTGTTTCCGGTAACTACCGTTACACCGCAATCCAGAGCTTTGAATACCTCCGACAAAGAAATTGTCTGTTGTTCAATCACACATGCTTCCCTAATTATAAATGTTCTACCTAATGATCTATTGCAGCCAGGTCGTACTGTAGTACTACCATGAACAAAATAGGCGTTGTAGATTTTACCGTGTTAAGCTTGCCTCTCAATCTTCAGAAACCAGTTGTCTATCTGCAATTGCAGGTCTGTCAAATACTCTGAACTCGTTATTCTGTAATTCGAATACCTTCGATGTATTCCGAGTATGTCTTTTTCAAGTGCTGCATCGCTTGTTCACTGTCTATGTTGTAGTTAAGCTTGTCACGGATAAAACGTAGCCGGTGATTGTTTTCCCGTAACAACTGTGACCAAGTCTTAAGCCACACCGTAACATCCATATTTTTTGTGAAGCGGAACAGAACACCCTCCTTATTTCCTTCGGCATTAAGCTTTATGTCCGCATAGTCGTCATAATCATTTGAGATTATCCAGAAGTGCCACTTTGTATCCATACCCCGAAATCGTTCATCCTTAGCTACAGCCAATGCGTAACTTTCTATCTGATCAATTTCCTTTTTTCCTATACTGACAGATGGCCTTTTAAGCTCAACAATAAGATGTTCCAATTCGTCTTCGTGGTTACGGGGGATTTGACGAGACAACATCAAATCAATGATTCCTTTTTTTCCATCAATTCTCAAAACTGGTTCGTTGATTATCGTTTCGATCTCTTGAAGTTCAGCATGTTTCCTGAGAACTTCAGTTAAGGATTTGTCATCTACAGATAATGTAAAGGCATCCCCGAAAATCCATGTATTCTTCGCCAGCAATCGATGGAGTTGACTTCTTTCTTTCAGATGATCTTTGTAGTTATAAAGTAGTTGTTCTAGCGCTGTAACGAAATTGATGCGATCCGCAACTATTCGAGATGCATTAATTATTGATGTTAACGACGTATCTTCCAGGAGTGACGCGAGTTGCTCCCGTGCTGCCTTTGGAAGATTGAGAACTTCCGTTAGTATCTTCTGAAGATCCTCTGGACTTTTCTCAATTGCATGTTTCAGCATGCGGAATTGGAATTGCTTTGATTTTCTATCAGCTTCACTAAAATCAGGAAGGTTTTGGTTTATATTGATTGCAACAATATCAAAAACTTTTCTCTCCGCCTCTTCTACCGAAGTAACAGGTTCCCCCTGGTAAGGGTAGACCTCTTCTTGTTTCCACTCTTCGAGCTGATCCTTCGCTTCCTCCAACTGCCTCGCAATAAAATATTCCTTAATCGCCTTAACCGCCTCGTCACAGACTGGCTGAATAGTTTTTTCCAGTTCCCCAAGCGATAGGAGACCTTCATTATGAAGATCTCTGAAATAATCAGATTTAAGATATGCTGTATAACCAAAATTACCTATCCCCCGAATTTGCTTTACGTAGGGTTCTAGCGGGAATCCCCTCGCGTCACAAAACCAAATTTCACGATCGGTCAGGCTATCCCACTCAAGGATTTCTAGTTCCGCTGTTCGCGGTTCATCAGCCACATCAATCGGAGACAGAGCGAAAGACTGACGATTCCGAATCAGAGCATCGGGATCAACCCTCTCACCCGCGATTGCCAACGTCACCCCTTTATAGTTGCTTAGATAAAGTGCAAATAGCGGCGCAATCTGGTCTAGCGCCTTTTCGGGATCAATAACGTGAAACTTTTTCTCCAACTCGGATACTTCGACAGTTACCCCCGTAGTCTTGCGGGAACTTTCAGCAACATCGCTTAGAACAAATTCGTCCAGTGCATCTGCTTTGCCTTCGACTGTGTAATTGTACAACTTCCCTTCTTCGCTGTACGTGACTTTCCAATCCACAACTCTACCCAGAGCAAATGCCTTAAATCGACCTTCCCCTTCCTTGCCGTGTAGAAACCTTCCGCTTTCAGTCTTCTGCTTTGATGCCTTCCAAGACCCGCCCAATGAAATAAAAAGGTTTTCAGCCTCCTTGTAAGAAATCCCGGTACCATCATCTGACACAGTGACTCGTTCGGTACCTATTGTTCCAACTGTAAAATTGACATTGACATTCCTTGCATCAGCATCAAGCGAGTTCCAAATCAGTTCCGCAAGCGCTGTCTTCGCTGAACTTGCAGCAACCTTGGAAAGATAATCTTTCCTAACCTCAACCTTACAGCGTTTTGCTATTTTCATTAGTACCTTCTATTTACTGTTGCATTTCCTATCAACGCTTACCTCAATTACCAACCAACTGCGACGCTACCAACTATTTGCCGTGTCCGTTTCCCTTGAGCGCAGGCAACGGCTTTTATGCTATTTTCCAAACCGGTCGGCCAATCCACCAAGAGTAATGTTCTCAGCAATCTCATCATGCGGTATCAGCAGGTAGCGCCATGGCTTACCGCCATAGGTGCTCGCATGGTCCGATGCATTTACACACCATTTGATCGCCACTTCCTTTTTGGCAATAACAATCGGATCATCAAGTTCCTTGCGCATTTTTGGTTCCAACATGTAGATCGTGTCGGCAGTCTCGGCCACGAAGTCCGGTTGGTATTCCAGATGGTCAGCGCCTGACTTGTAGTAGATCTGAAACTGCCCTTTTGCCGGCTTGAACCAACGAATAGCGTCGCGTTCAAGTATCACCGCCAGCTTGCGTTCCGTGTCGGAGTCGAATTTCTGCACGGGATACAGACAACGCTGGAAATTACCGAACAGGTATTTCGCCATGTTGCTCTTGTCCGCTGGAGCAACCCTGTAATCGGCGGGCGGTTCTTGCACGGAAGAGGTAAAGGCGCTCTGCTTCAGTTCGGTGAAGCCCTTGCTGACCTTCACTTCATACCCTGCCGCTTCTTCCCAATAGTGTTCCTGCATCTGCACGTGAATAAACCGTGCGATATCCCGTTGAAAGCAGCGCAACACTTTGCGTGTATCTTCATCGGAGAGATAAGTCTGAAAATGGCGCACCGTTTGTGACGCCAGGTCATAGAGCAAGTCGGCATGCTCATCGTAGGAAATATCATCGAAATCCACGAGTCCGCCCACCACATAATCTTCTAGCCGCGCCTCCTCGATACCGCCACGCCCAAGTGCCAGTACTTCACGCTCATTGGTGCGCAGCGTCTGAATCCATAGCTCATCTGACACTGCCGGATACTTCAACGTATCCAGGTTCAGCGTAAAAGGTTTGAAGCCTGACTGCACCTCACCCCGAGGCACCACCAGGATGCGTGGGATATCGATCGTCTGTTGCGTGACCAGCTCCACGGTCCTGGCCACCACGGCGGCAATATCCGGCTTCTCGGTCACGCCTTCCAGCTCCATTTGTCCGGGCGTGCGTTGCTCCTCGACCGCTCTGACGATGGCGGCCTGAATCTCCGGCTTCTTCAAGTGTTCGACCGTCGGCAATGACTGCGGCTGATTTTCATATTGCTTGATAACCTCGTAGGCAATCTGCGCGACTTTTTGTTCTTCTGGCTTACTGAATGCAGGCGCCTCATCCTGCCCGGCCACGGTCGTACTGCTCGTCACCTGTGCAGGCTTGAATCCCAGTCGGGTGGCCAGCTGTGATTGCGACACCACCGTGACTGTTTTCTGTCCCAGCTCATCTGCATCCAGCACTACCGCCTGCAGGCGAATAGTAGAATCCGGTTTATTGGCCTCCTCGATGATCTCCTGGAACTTGTCGTGGGCGACGATGTTCAACCGGTCCACGGCGGTCACGCCGGTACGTTTACCGTAAGGCAAACGCAGACCACGTCCGATGGATTGCTCGATAAGGATGCGGGCATTGGCGGCACGCAGCGGCACAATGGTGTAAAGATTGGTTACGTCCCAGCCTTCCTTGAGCATGTTGACGTGAATGACAATCTCCGTCGGCTCCTCGGTATGCTCGACCTTGAGCAGGCGCTCCACCATCTCATCCTCCTTCGCGCCGGTCTGGCTGGAATCCACCTGGATAACTTTATCCTTGTAGCGTCCCTCGAAAAATCCGTCCGATTGAATCAAGGACAACAACTGACCCGCATGAGTGGTATCCCGCGCAATCACCAGCAGGAAGGGCTTGACGATGGCATTGCCACTTTCGCGAGCATAGGTTTCCAGCTCCACCTTGACACTTTCGTGCAGGCGCAAGCCGTCTTCGAGCTTCAAGCGCTCAATCTCTTCCGTCGACATCCCAGCCGGGTTGAAGTCCTTGCGCGTGACCACCGCCGGCTCTTTCACAAAGCCGTCGGCCATGGCCCTGCCCAGCGGGTAATCGTAAATGACGTTCTTGAACGCCACTGCGCCGCGAGCAGATTCCACGAACGGCGTCGCCGTCAGCTCCAGCCCCAGAATCGGTTTGAGTTCATTGATCGCCCTGATCCCGGCGCTCGCACGATAGCGGTGCGATTCATCCATCAACATCACCAGATCAGGCAACCCGGCCAAATAATCGAAGTAACTCTCACCGATGTATTCCGACAACCGCTTGATGCGGGGCGATTTGCCGCCTCGAACTTCGGAGTTGATCTTGGAGATATTGAAGATGTTGACCCGCACACCACCAAACAACGAGCCACTCGCCGGGTCACGCTGGTCATAGTTGTCGCCGGTAATAATGGCAGGCGCATTGGTCGCAAACTCAGCAATGCCCTTGAACACATACTTCGGTGTGTTTGGCGTAAAGTCTGCAATCAGCTTGTTGTAAATGGTAAGATTCGGCGCCAACACGAAGAAGTTATTGATGCCATGGGCCAGATGCAAGTAGCTTATGAACGCACCCATCAGCCTTGTCTTGCCTACGCCGGTGGCCAGGGCGAAACACAGCGAAGGAAATTCACGCTCAAAATCGGTAACCGTCGGAAACTCGCTGCGGATAATCTCAAGCACAGCATTGATATCCGCTTCTTTCCCCGGTGGCGCAATCTCTGTAATGCGATCGAGAATCTCCAGAGAGCGACGCTGCGGTGGGCGCAGGCTCAGACGGCCGGCAATGGAATTTACATGTCGGTTCATTGCCCGGCCTCCTCGTCAAAAAGGCCCTGTTGGCCGAGATTTTCTTTTTGCCCTTTCCTACTGAAAGAGGGTTCAGGAGTGAGGTCAGGCGGCGCCTCCGGCAGGTTCTCCACCTTAAGGCTGTAATCATCGTGCCCCCACTCGCAGCGCTTGAGTACCGCATGGGGGAGCTTCTTCACTGTCAGGTTTGGCCAGCGGTCCGCCTTACCCCGGAAGGCGGAGCACAACACCAACAGGCTACGCTCCGTGCCCACGTCCTCGCTCAAGGCATTAAGCTGGTCGGCGGTCAGACTTTGCGTGGTGACATAGATGAAGTCCCGCTCGGTGGAATGGCCGTGCTGCCAATACACTGCATCCGACGGCGCATAGGTGAAGCCCTCCAGCTTGCAGGCCGCTTCCGCCAGCATGGTGGCGTTGAATTCCTTGCTGATGACCCAATTGCCCCACTTGTCCTTTTCAAGCAGCGAGGGCGCGAGCCGGTAGTAGCGGAAACCGCCGCCGCCTTTCCAATCGACAGCCTTACTAATACCACTCTGGTCCTCACCATCGATGACTTTTTGCAGACGCGGGATGATGTGGGTATGACAGTGGTCGCCGAGCTCTACCATGATCCAACGGCGACCCATCTTGTGGGCTACCGCGCCCGTGGTGCCGGAACCGGCGAAGGAGTCGAGGACGAGATCGCCCGGATTTGTCGCTAATTCGATAGCACGTTGCAGTAATGCTTCCGGCTTTGGTGTTCCAAACGCCGTTTCATCTGGAAATAACTTCTTTGCCTCAGCCTTCGATGTTCTATTACTGCCAACTTCAGCATGGAACCAAATTGTTTCAGGCGGTCTGCCTGCATGCTTACCAGCAAAAATACGATAGTAAGGTGTCCATCCATTCCTTCCATTTACCCATTCTACTTTATCCAAATCCTTCTCAAATCTATCAGCACCCCATCTCCAACGACCATCGCTACCATCCTGTTTTTTCGGGAATACATCTGTACCATCGGGTGCAGTGAGTTTAAAATACATAGACGGCCTATCTTCTCTACGATCTTCGTGCCCCATGGCTCTCAGAGGTTTCAAGTAATATTTGTTTCCGTCATCATCAATTTTATCATAGTGAGCTGGAATATCAGCCGCACTTTCCGGCATTTTGTTTAGCCTCAGCTCTGAAATGTTTTTTGAAAAAACTAATATGTGATCATGCCTAGTTGAAAAGAATTGCGCGTCCATCCTTGGGCTGTCAGATTTCTCCCAAATCGCATTCGTAACAAAATTGGCTCGCCCAAACACATCATCGCACAACACTTTAAGATAATGCGCCTCGTTGTCATCTATTGTGATCCACAGTGAACCATCCTCCGATAACAACCGCCGTATGATCTCAAGTCTATCGCGCATCAGCGAAAGCCAAATTGAGTGCTCCACCCCATCATCGTAATGTTGGAACGCACTACCTGTGTTATAGGGCGGGTCGATGAACACGCATTTCACCTTCCCAGAAAACTCCGCCTCCAACGCCTTCAGCGCCAACAAGTTGTCCCCGAAGATCAGCCGATTGTCGAAGATATCGTTCTCCGTCACCCGATGTTTGGCGTGGTGGGACTTCTCCGGGTCTTCTAGCAGAATCCGCGGCTCCAGCTTGGACCTGTTCTCCTTACCTATCCAGGTGAGTTCTAGTTTCTGTTTTCTAGTCATACGTGAATTTCTACTTCTATAGTTGTATTGGCTGCATCCGTACCTCGAAAGGTGCGGTGCAACTACATTGAAAATAAGCCGCCGTCTTCTTGCCCGGTATCTGGCCACATGTTTCACAGCTTAACGCTTCTGCAAACTTGACCGTCATGTCGGCAAATAGCTGGATGTCCGCATCTGAAATCGCAGCACCAGCCGTATTGAAATGTGCACCTACCTGATTCCGTAAAAAGTTCAGGCTACGGATTTGGCCAGTTATTCCATCAACTTTGCTCGCAACATATTGGGCGGGATTCTTGGATTGCCCTAAAGTATCAAGATCAGGGCGGTGGATTTCCAGTTTCTTAAACAAACTTTCGGTACCGTCCAGCAATTCGCCCAGTGTGTAACTGCCATCATGGGTACGGGCAACACGGCAACGGTATTGTAGTGCTAGCCAATCAAGAACTGCTTCAAGCAGTATTCCAGCCCTGGAGGCAGTTACTTGTCTATCGAATGGTGCTGCTGCAATAGAGGCGATGAGGTCATCAACAGCGAGTCTTGTCTTGTAATTGGAGATACCTTTAGAGAGGCTCCAGCGCTGCAACTCAATCATCTGAGTCAGCTTGCCGGCACCATGCTGATAACGATAAATATCCCGCCATAGCCGCTGATGGGTAGTCGCGATAACCTGTGCAAAATTCTTGCTTTCATCGGTAATGAGTTGCGATATCCGGTTGATGTGCTGTGCGTCCACCGACGTAAAGACGTCGTCGAGCACAACGACCACATCTGCATTTGGGCTCTCACGTTTAACTAATGCCAGCCAAAAGCAGAATCCCAAGGTGTCCAGATGTGATTCGCTAAAATAAGCCTGTGGCGGAACATTGTCATGCCCCTCGAATGTGGCGGCCTGACTCAGCGAGGCCCGTTTGCCCTGGTCGAGCGCAAGCCTGGATATTGCGATCGGTTCATTAGGATGAATGAGAGCATAGAGCCGGTTGCACTCGGTTGCGATGTCATCGAGTATCTTTTGTGTAAATTCGATCCGCGTAAGCCGTGCCGTATCGTAAGCATCCTGAAGCGCTGCTTGCAGTTGGGCCAACTCTTCCGAAACCGAGGTACTTTCTTGCACCTGCTCGAACTGGACGCGAATCGAGTTGATCATGCCGGATTTTTTCGACGTTGCCGTCTCACTGTCTGCCAGTGCTTGCTTAAGGCCCGAGAGCTCGCCAACCAGTTGTTCGGCCTGTTTAATGGTAATCGCCGCATCACCCCCATCCTGCTTAGCAAATTCTACATAGTCTGCTTGGTTGATTTTGGCAGCAGTAATGATGGCTATATCGCCCGCCTGAACGATGTCGACCAAGGCACGGGCGGCTGTGAGTAATGCCCCTTGTTTGTTCTCAATGGCCTGCTTCGCAAGCTGGGTATTGCGGTTTGCGGTATCACGTTTTGATCGCAACTGATCATACTGTTGTAGATCCACAAGCCGCGTTTGGATATCCGCCTTTAGTTCATCTAGTGGAATTCCCTGCCGACATACGGGACATTCATCCGGGTATGTCCCAAGCTGGAGGTGTTGACTAACCTGCCTCAAAACACCTGCCAGACTAATTGCCTGTTGCGCATCGACTCCAGGCAACTTAGCTACCTCTTCATCGATCTCCTTTGTTTCCGCTAACCTTTGGTCAGCTGTTGCTCTGGCCTGTTGCCACTCCATCAAACAAGTTTCGGCTCGCGTAATGGTGGATTGAACCAAACGCAATCGTTCAATTTCCTGATCAAGCTTTACGGTATCGTGCTCTGCAATGGTTTTTGCCCATTCAAGCGCATTTGTTCCAGGTTTCCCTTCCGCTTCCCATACCGTTTGCAGTTGCGTCTCTGCGTCGAACCGTCTTTTTACAGCCGCATTGAATTCCGTCTTAGCCCCTGATGCTGCATCACGGAGCGCATTCTCGGCACGTTCTACTTTACCGACATCAATAAAGTGACGCAGCGCCTCATAGCGTTGGGCGGGTTGCGCTTCTATCAGCTTTTGAAGGTGGCTGCGTCTCAGGACATGGATTTTCGGTCGAGGCTCCGGGTTTGTAGAAAGGTTGTCTCCCGCCAGTGTCGCGTTCCAGGTGTTCGCCCCAGAGATCAGCGTAATAAGAATGTCAGCCGGTTTTTTTCCGATCGTTGGCAAGTGATCACGTGCTCGTGTTGAACTCTTGTCTTCAAGAGACCCTTTCGAGCAGTTACCGACAGCGTCAAGAGCATCGACAATTGTGGTCTTCCCTGTTCCGTTTTCGCCAAATACCAAAGCAACCGGCTTACCCCCATCGAAATCCAATTGAAGCCGAGTAGCAGCTCCCCGATAATTTTCGACAATAAGCTGTTCAATCCTGGGCATCTTCGTCACCTCCCTGTTTCTTAGATGTCGCAAGATCGACCCACAGTTTCCAATCTTCACTCGTCGCAGTACCGGCGCTCAATTTGTTGGCAATTTCTTCCGACTTGCCATCGGGAACAAATCCTTTCTCTCCGAGCTTGGCTACTACCAAGTCGGCTAATGATTCATTAGGATTCTTTTCAATTGGAACTTTTGTTGTCATTTTCCACCCTTCCCCATTTCAAGTTGCCTGGGTGCCTGGCACTGGTGTCAGTGCACCAGTACCTGCCTCGGCCTGCGCAAGCCGTGTAAGTAATGCATTGCGCAATACCTGGCAGTCACCTGCCGCGCTAAAGATCGAGCGAAAATGCCGTGCCTGCTCATAAGGTTCCATCCCACTGGCCGTATTGACCCGCCGCGTGACAAATCCGGTCGCCTCACAGGTTTCAAGTAATGCCTCAGCATACTCTACTGTTGCTTGTGTCACGCTCGCTGCTTCTGCTTCGGTAAGCCTTAAAGCTTCACCTTGTTCTGGATGAAGTTTTAGGAAAATCACATTGAGCACCAGCCATCGTGCGTTTTCAAAGAACGCCTTGCGAATGCCTGTGCTCGCCCGGCCATTATCCTGCATAGTCTTGACTACCAGCCGTTGGGTCTGGACAGCCCGCCAGATGGTGCGTGCTGAACGGTCAGGCCTGAATACACGCGAATAACGTGACCGAAGCAGTTCTTCAGGTGGATATATTTCTTCCATTGACCAAAGTGACTGGCGATTTGATAATACTCGTACGCAGAATTCACAATCTGCTAGCTGTGCAAGGCATGCACATGCGCTAGTTGCCTCTTCCAGACTAAAGTTGGCCTCATCCGGGGATGGTGCTTCGACATCTGACTTGTAGTGATAGCTGATGCCAGAAAGCGTGAGTTGATTTGCAATGGTCTCCTGCTGATTATCCAGCGCCACGAAATCTCTCAATCCAATCTGGTTCTGGAAATTGGTGCTTCGCGTGATTCTATCCGCAAACTCCCGGTCATCCGCGCACCGTTCCAGAGAGACAATCTTCAAAAACACGAAACCTTCTGGTGCCCGAGCAGGTTCCGTAGTGATTACTTGTGCTACCGAACCAAGAGTTTGCGCACCATTTACAATGGACAGCCCATAACCCTTTATGCGCTTCTGTTCAGCATTGGCACGGTCAAGGTTGCTGACCTCGAGCCGTTCGCAATATGCAGTCAGACCGTTGTTGAGATAAAAAAAATGGTCTGGCTCTTCACGAACGGTGTTGGCAATCTGTTCATTGACCGCAGTGTTGCCTTTATAGGCGCGGATGTTGGCAGCTATAAGACGGCGACCATGCCTAGCATAAAGATTCGCGAGCTCCGCTAATGGCAGCAGTCCATATACTGTCTCATACGGAGATCTCACCCAACCGGGCTTTAATAGTGTTAACTCAACTTCTGGAACACCGGGACCTTGGTCCGCACCAGTTATCCAATCATGCACTGTTGTGAGGTTACAAAAACGAGTATCGATGTACTCGGAATCTGGTGAGAAACGCAGTTTTAAATCCTCAAACAGCCTCCGCCGATCTTCGGAGACAAGGTTAATTCCGGAATAAACAAGAACTGCGCGCACTTGAAGTGCGCCATCACCGAAAACTGACTCAAGTTGAGGAATCAGCTCTCTCCATGCGGCATTTTCTCTAAAAGCGCCAAAATTCCCCTGAAGCAAATTCTCTATACCTGTCTTGAACTTCGTGACATCTCCCAAATCTGGCTCACCGCGACCATTCGCCATGAATTTCGATTGCACGACCCATAATATGTGAGTATTCGCAGCATGAAAGATTGCATCTATACCACCATCACCACCTCCGTCAACAATCGAGCCGACGGCCTCATCGATAGAAGCACCACCTAGCTTATGAATGGCATAGGCAGCCAAAGCCCGCGATTGGAAATTCTTCTCACGCTCATCCGGCGTCCCGGAAGCGGCTTCCGGAACCATTCCTGTAAAGAGGGTCCGTAGGCTCTGTGGTAAATGAAGCATTTCGATGGGGATCTCCGCTGTCATCTGATACTCCATCGAATTGTAAAAAGCTGGCGCAATTCAGTTTGCTGTTGTAGCTTCCCCTCAATTTGCGCAATCAACTCCTCTCGCTGTTTGTCCACCTGATCTTGCGCATCGAACAAGGTGCGCCGTTTCTGATTGCGCT
Organism: Gammaproteobacteria bacterium; assembly: GCA_019911805.1. NCBI lineage: Bacteria > Pseudomonadati > Pseudomonadota > Gammaproteobacteria > Gammaproteobacteria bacterium. The sequence goes on along the minus strand of JAIOJV010000077.1, from coordinate 70,049 downwards.
GCACTTCAATGGTCTTGATCTGTTTTTGGCCCGCGAGCTTTTCTTCCAGCGTGAGTGCAATGGTGGCAGCCCGTCGTGCTTCCTTGATCTGTCGATCGAGTTCCTTGATCTCCCGTTCCAATCCGACTTTCAAATCATCTGCCCAACCATCGAGCTTGTCAGCCTCGGCCTCGAAAAAATGGGCATTGCGCTCGGAGATGTCACGTTGAATTGAGGCTTTTCGGTTTTGAATAATGACTTCCAGTTGCGAGGTATTCATATTCGGTGGCGCTTGTCCGATAACTGTTCCAGGTAGCGTCAAAAGCCGCGCCGCTATTTCTTCATCTAAAATATGCCCTTCATCCGTCATCGCGGCGAGGATGAGGTGATCTTCCGCTTGATCAAGAGACTCGACAGTAAACAGGGTGCTAACAAGCCAACCGGATTTTCCAATGAACGGTTCCAGCAAGGTAACCTTGCCTTCATGAAGCTCATAGTCGAAGTGAATCTCCGCAGGCGATAAATCGCGCGCTTTCGCCTGTGCCATCAGCGTCTCGGCGAGTGGATGGTTAAGGCGATAAAGGTGAGCTTCTCCGGTACGGCGGGGAAGCTCGTATAAACCCAGCGGAATGGCTGCCGCATACCCAGAAAAGGGCTGTGTTTTCAGTCGGAATGAGGCATCACTCAGAAATTCAGCATGGCCATCCAGCTCATGTCGGGTGAGTTGTATCAGTAAGCGCTCATAGCGGTTGAGGTAGGCTTTCGAGGCTTCGTCGCGGACCTTGAGCTTTTCGCGCACTTCATCGTCGAAGTGCTCCAGCAGCTTGCGGCGCGTCTGGGTCATCGACTCGTTGATTTCCAGGCTCAGTTCGAGCTGGAGTTGATCGAAGGCCGCCTGGATATCACCCGGTTTGCGTGACTGCTGGTAAATGGCGGCAATGCGCTTTTCGAAATCCACGCCGGATTCGAGGGCGCCGAGGACTTCGTCGCTGGCGCCGAAAACGCCTTCGAATAGCTGGAATTTTTCTGATAGCAGTTCAAACACACGCTGATCAGCGGCGTTCTTACGGTTGAGAAAATTGACCACAACGACATCGTGCTTCTGACCATAACGGTGGCAGCGACCAATGCGTTGTTCGATGCGTTGCGGGTTCCAGGGCAGATCGTAATTAACCACAAGTGAACAGAATTGAAGATTGATACCCTCAGCACCGGCTTCAGTGGCAATCATGATACGGCCCTGCTCGCGAAAGTAATCGACCAGTGCCGATCGCATATCGCCGGTACGGGAACCTGTTACCCTGTCGGTTCCTTGATGTTGCTCAAGCCATTGGCTATAGATCTGCCTGGATCGTTCGTCCGTATTTGAGCCGTTGAACAGGACGATTCCCTCCGCAAAAGGACTGTCCGATAACAAACGTAACAGGTAATCCTGAGTGCGGCGTGATTCTGTGAAAATGATGGCTTTTTGCGCTGCACCGATCTCATGGGCTTTGGCGAAGGCGATATCCAGTGCTTTGAGCAGCGCCAGACCTTTTGCATTGTGATCGATGGAGGTGGCGAGCGTGGCAAATGCATCAAGATCGGCGATTTCCTGCTCAAGCGCGTTTCGATCTTCCTCGCTGAGTAATTCGGCGGGTTCGTCGTCTGTCCATTCCTCGGCGGTTTCGTCCAGCGCTTCGTAGTCCTGATCCAGCGCATCCTCTAGCGATTCTGCTGGTTCTTGTTTGCCCAACTTGGCTTTGAGGCGATTAGAAATGGTAGTGAGTGCGCCGGCGATGGCAAAGGTGGATGAGGCCAGCAACTTGCGCAACACCAAGGTCATCAGGGATCGTTGTCCTGAAGGCAAGGCTTGCAAATTATCCCGTTGCAGGTATTCGGAGACGAGGTGGTAAAGCCGGTCTTCGCTTTCCTCCGGTGTAAACTCTTCCACCAAAGGCAAACGTTTGGTGTAAGGAATGTACGCCGTGACCTGCCGACGCAGGGTACGATGGCAGACAGGCTTGAGTCTTGCCTTAAGGGTATGAAACACCTGCTCTTGATTCAGGTTTGCGAATTGCTCACGGAAGCTTTTGAGGTCACCGAAGGTATGTTCATCGATAAAGCTCACCAGACCGAACAGCTCCAGTAGTGAGTTCTGCAACGGTGTTGCTGTAAGCAACAGCTTATCCTTGCCAGCAAGCGCAGTCTTAAGTGTATTGGCAATGACATTTTTCGGCTTATAGACGTTACGCAGTCGATGCGCTTCGTCGATAACCACTAGATCCCATGGCACCACTTGCACGTCATCCGCCTTGTTTTTGGCAAACTGGTATGAGCAAATGATGATTTCCGCTCCCTCGAATGGCCTGAACTGACCCTGCTTAATCGCTGCGTTGTATGATTTTGATTCCAGCAGCCTGCAAGGCAGGAAGAACTTCTCGGTCAACTCCTGATGCCACTGTTTGCGTAGATTTGAGGGCGTAATTACCAGGATACGTCGTTTGTGTTCCGCCCACTTCTGTGACAATACAAGGCCGGCTTCAATGGTTTTACCAAGCCCTACTTCATCAGCTAACAGCGCACCCTTGGAGAGCGGCGACTTGAAGGCGAACAGGGCCGCGTCGACCTGGTGGGGATTCAGATCAACCTGCGCACTGGCTACGGCTCCTGCAAGCTTTTCAATGCTGTCCGATGAACAACGCTTGGTCAGCTCGTGAGCAAAGTATTTGGCGTGGTAGTCGGTAATCATCGTCCCTTAGCGTTTCCCCAATACTTGTTCTTTCTTATCGTCAGAGGCTATTTCCGTTGTATAACCCGGCGCCAACATCAGATTATGAACACCGTATAGCGCCTGCCTGTTCCGAAGCCACAGGTGATACTCTGCCCCTTTCTGACTATTATCTTCAGTATCTTTTAGGCTGTGATCTTCCGTACAGTCCACGTTCCATCGTCTAAGTACATAACCCGCCACGGCCGCACGCACATTGACCTTTAGTACACCCTCCTGCATGGCGTAATCCATTTCAATAGTTTCCGGGTGTGGCAACTTCGGGTGCGCCACCAGCTCCATCTCAACGATGCGATTCCATTGGATGTCCGCTTCACGTGTTTCATGTTCTTGTGGTTTACCATCAGTGATTACTGGATCTGCGATACGGGTAATGACGAAGTCAGTAAATAACTGGCGTTTGCGGTCATAAGCCCGCACGTGCCAACGCAGACCATTGTCAACCAACGCAAAGGGGGCTATTTCACGACGGCTTAATCCTGATCCGATTGAACGATACTGAATGCGAACCACCTTCTTGTGGTGGATAGCACGCGTGAGAACAGCGAGTACCGGTAACAGGGGGCTATTCAGCTCGGCCGGTGTTTCGCAGGGAATCATCGGCTTGTGGCTACCAACAAAATCCTCACCAAAGCCTTGAGAGAGTGCTGCCAGTACCTGGGCAGGTGAATAATCAAAAAGGGGCTTGAACGCCTCGGACATTACATAAGATTTGGCCTTGGTGTCGTATTCGAGATTTTTGGGCGCCAGCTCTCTATAGAGGGTGATATCGCGTGTCGCAGCCGCCTCCCCTATACCAAACCGGGACACAAGATCACTTCGACCAATCTCCCCCAGGAAATAGGCCCTGAAATCAATGTGGGATAACCGCTCTGTTTGTGCCTGGCTTATTTCTGACAGATGCACCGTAAATTTTCTCCCCTGGTCCAAGTAGTCAGATATTCTGCCCTAAAATGACGCTTTATGGTAATCTTTTTTCTTATTGCGCTCTTTTTGGTCTATTGACATCATCATTTTGATGATTATAGAATATCCGCAGGGTAGAGATGGTCTCTACCTGCTCTTTAACTTGCACAGGAGACCAACATGGCCACCAATCCTCCCAAAGGCGACGGACACCGAAATGGCGCTGTCAAACAGCGCTCACAGACCAGGACCCCTGCTGGCAACTGGGTTAAACGCGATGCCGAGACCGGGCAATTTATGGATGTCAAAACATCCAGCAAAACCCCTTTCAAAGGCGTAACAAAAGAGAAGTAGTGAACTGCCCCCTTGCTGTATGGGGGCTCATTCAATAGTTGATATCGGAGGATTCCCGATGACCAAGATCCAAGGCGCGGTGATTAAGGAACAGGGTGTGACTTTTGCGATTACTGTGGTGAAAAACCATATCTTGAACTCACAGATACAGTGCCAGCAGGCAGCGCAATCTTTCCAGCCCCTGTTCCCAGGCATGCCGGTCGTGCTGATGGGACAGGATGCACACGGCACTCCTACCTACTGGGGTCGAAAAGATATTGTGAGTTTCTTGCGGAACATCCATCCGAGTCGGATCCCCTGGAAAGAATATACGTTCAATTGAGGGCAACGAAATGATCGACATCTCTTTTGAAATAAACGGCAGGAAGGTGTCTCCACGAAACGTGGGGGATGCACTTGAGTCTGCCATGCTTCAATCAGTACAGGACTCGATATCCAAAACTGTCGGATCGGCACGCTGCCCTGAACATGGCCAGAAACCCAGAATCAAAGTGAAAGGCCGTAATCTTGATTCACTGACATTCGAGGTGTCTGGGTGCTGTGACAACTTGATTAATGAAGTGAAGAGAAAACTGAAATAACTGAAGGAGAACCCATGAACGGTCCTACCCACCAATTCGCGGGCGCTATTGCTGCGCTTGTCATGACCCAAAACGATACGCCAGAGAAATCTTGCGCCCTGCACCATCCTGCTGCTGCCATACCCGTTGGCGCATTCTTGGGAAGACTACCGGACATGATCGAACCTGCCTTAGGAAACCCAAACCATCGACAGTTCTTCCATAGCGTCGTGGTGCTTGGTTTATTGGCTGCAGGAATGCGTAAGGTCTACCATTGGGAACCGCAGGATGAAGTCGAGAAAATAATACGAGGAGTCTTATTGGTTGGCGGCGCCGCTTATCTGAGCCACTTGGCGCTGGATGCGCTAACCAGCCGGTCACTGCCGTTCGTTGGCCGAGTCTAAAATATCAGTGTAGGCCAAGGCCCCATTTTCATCGGCTATCATTCATTGATGAAGTGGTGTGATGATTCATCAGTGATCTTCACTTTGGCGCTCTGATGACCGTGACCATTCGCATCCCAGAACAGAAAGGAATAATCGATGAACGTCATAAAACGGATTCTCTCGCTTATTAAGGCTGGTGTTGTCTTTTTGGCTACGCTTGTCGGAGTGCTTGCATCGACCGATAAACCGGAAGCCAATGATCGCCCGCAGGGTGATGGTTCGGACCTATTCGGTGAACACAATTTTCGTACCGGACGAGCTGATTCAGGTGCTGATCCGGACGGCTGGTATGAAGATGACATGTAGTCACGGTTTACCTCTTTATCCCTTTTGAGATTGCCGCCTTACCGATACTCCCTCCCTGCCTTCCTGCATCATCAGCCGGTCGCGCCAATGGTGAAGTTGCCGCTGTAATAGAGCGTCCGATATTTACCCCCGCCCACGCCATCATCCCGCTCCACAGCAACGGCAGGCCCAGGTACAGACTAGTTGTGATCATGTTGAGCAGCATGCGTTTAATGTCATGTTCGCCGGGGTTGGCGAAGATCTGCAGGAAGATGTTGACGTCCGGATACATGGACATGATGAGATTCTGATCCACCCACAGCGCCAGGTACCAGAGCACGCTCCAGAACTTGACGGTGAAAATGGCCATGGCGCCGATCACCATCATGGAGATGGAGTAACGCGACAGCACCACCACCATGGGCAGCAAGGCATAGATGCCGAGCAGGAGCACGGCCTGCACCATGGGCAGTGCCTGCAGGACCGCGGTCATGGTCACCGAGAACATGGCCGATGCCGCGACCACGCCGCCTGAGGCCAACCCGCCTTTCACGATGTTCTCCGCATTGCTCACCAACCCAGTGCTGCCGGAGTTGTTTGCCACGAGGTCATTGTTCGACCAGCTCGGCGGGGAGTTGGTGAGTACGATGCGGGCGACGGCGTCATTCTGCTTCTCACTGGCCAGTGCCGGTGCCACGGCGACAACGAGGCCTGAAAATCCGGCGGATGTTGCATCGGCCTCGTTAATCAGCTTTTCTCTTAGACCAATCGAGCCGTCTTCCCACCATTGTTTGCAGTAGGGCTTGCCCCAGGTGGGTGGAGCGGCCAGATCGTATTCCGTGTCGCGCGCCGCATTGTAGGTCCAGCCTGAGACCTGCATGGCTGGTCGTAGGGTGTCGTAATAACCTGGTGTGTCGCGATAGACATGTGATCCCATCCAGTCGGGATCGTCCGGCCCGTAGGTACCCAACAGAGCGTTGACCGCAGCCGTTGCCGGCCGCTCGGCCTGGTATTTCGAGCGCGCCGGGATGTAACACTGACTGAAAAAATCACTGACTTCCTGTCGCAGACGCGGATCCGCAATGGTGGCCAGACGGGCCTGTTGTTCATAGGTACGCATGTCCGCTGCAGAGGGCAGCCCTTCGACTACCGCATGGTTCAGACCTGATGTCATGGCCAGCACCGCATACCACCACACTGGGATGTTCACCGTTGCCGGCGAACCCGTAAACCCGGTTGTGCCGTAGGTACTCTGAGAGGCGGCGACGGTCGCCGTGGTGGGTGTGGGGTCGATCAAGGTCGGCGGCGGTATGTAACTGAGCGTGCCGGCGTTCAACGGCGTTAGCGCGGCCGGCTGCCCGGCCAGAACAACGACCAACAACGCGATGAAAATTTCCATCTCCATACGGCGCAGCGACAACCCGGTGACGGTGCCGAACTCGCCGCCTTCGGCCGGCTCCCGCCAGTTGTCGATGAGGATACCGAGAAAGGGCAGGAACACGATGCCCGTTCCCACCAGCACATCCCAAAGAATGCCGTAGAAGGCCCAGCCGAACAAAGTAGTAAACAGTTCCAGATAGCTGTCGACGGTCATGCACCGGCTCCCTGCAATGCAGCCATAAATCGGCCCAGAAGATTCTGTCCAAGCATCAGTTCGATTACGACCAGCCAGGTTACGATCCGCCAACGCAGCGACAGCAAGCGTGCCGCCCCCGCTTCATCAACACGGCCCCATCGATGGAGGCCTTGGATCAACGCTGGCCATGACAGTGCCACCATGCCGATCAGCAGAAATCGGATCGTGGTCAACACGGGCTTCAACACGTCGATCCGGGTCTGGATTACACCGACGGACGAGGTTTGCACCGAGTGCCAAAGAAAGGCACCAATGCCCAACGCCAACCCGAATGCCAACAATGTCAGCATTACGAACCAGCGTCTGCGCATCGCTAACCGGTTACGGGACGCGGCCATTGGTCAAAGGCCTGGGATCGATCGTCGGTACGGTAGGTGTGTTCAAGGACGACTGGCGTCGTGCCGCTGCGCGCTTGAGCAACATGCTCACGGTGTCGGAGACCACTTCCTTGCGCACCCGGGTCTCGAACAGAAGGTTCTCGATTTCCTTGTCCAGTTCAGCGATGGAGGTGTCGGCATGCTCGCGGGCCACCTCGGTGGCATAGACCTCCGGCACCTGCCGGCCCGTGAGTAAGAGCCGGCGGGCGAACAGGGCCTTTTCCACCGTGCGCGCGGTACTGATCTCCGAGACCAGCCGGCCCATGATCAGGCCCTGCTCGGAGGCTGGCATCTCCCGAATTGCTTCGATGACCTGGCGCGTGATGGCCACCCCAGGCGCGGTGATGTTCTCCAGGTTTGCCAGCGTCGGCGGCGTCGCACCACTGACCAGGTTCTGAATCTCCACCGTCACCGTGCTCGACTCTTGATAGAGTTTTGGCAACAGACCGGTGCCGGGAATACTGTCCTTGCGGCAGGTGTCACAGGTGGTGACGATGTTCTCGCCGACTACGTCCACCACCCAGTCTCTGGCATCGGCGGGTGTGGCCCAGACCTCGGACAGCCGGGTTGCCGATGCCGGCGGCACCGGTCCCACCGCCGTGACGGGCCGGTTCATGTTGAGGTTGTAACCGGCCTTGACGATATCGCCGGTGAACTCCAGAAGCGGCTGACCTGAACCACCAGCCTGGCCACCGATCCATGGCACACCGTTGTCACCATTCGATGTCTCAACCGCATCCTTTGCGGTCACGGCATCATTGCCACCGACGCCCATCTGTAGTTTCCAGTCGTTGCCTTTGGATAAGGTGATGAGATCGGCATAGGGATTCTTGCCCTGGGCGATCTCGGCCTCCATCTGTTCGCAGGACTTGGTGGCAAGCTGCATGGTCTCTTCGGCCTTGAGCAGCGCATTCTGGAACATGTCATAGAGTCCGGGGTTGGCCCGTTGCAGGATGAGCGCCGGTAGGGACGCGATAGCGGCACTCGCCGCGGCGGTCATGGCGTTCAGCATATTGTCGACACCGGAACTGATGTCATTCAGCGTATTGGTGACCGCCGCCACGGGATCGAACTTGCCGCAACTGTAACCGAGTCCGAGCTGCGCCGAGCCACCCAGGGTGACCGAGACCACCGAGGGATTGGCCGGCACCGATACCGGCTCCGCGCCACCGATCTCGTAATACCACAGGCTGTCTTCCGTCGGCGCCTTGGCGGCGTAGACGCTGTTCCATACAGACAGGACGATCAGCAGTGACGCACATGCCTTGCGTGAAATGATCCGTGTGGATCGATGGGTCGTGGCCATTGGGTATCCTTGCTTGTGTCTCATGGCGGGTAGGAAATCCAGTCGATATCGAACAGGAACCACTGGCCGCGCCGCTGACAGCATTTGTAGGGACGCCAGAGATTCCAGACATAGTCGCCCTCGCTATCGACCTTGCCACCACCCCAGCCCGTCAGGGTCGCCAGGTCATTGGTACCGAACACATCACAGCTCGTCTCGGTACGCGGCACCAGCATCTGCCAGGTGCCGGTGCGGCGGTCTTTCTCCATCAGCGGGCCGGGCGACCACACCCGCTGGCTCGATGACGACGAGGCGGTGACCGAAACGTACACATGCGGTTGCCCCGTGCGGGTCACGATGTCCCCCGCCCGCTGCGCGTTGATCGCCGCGGCCTTGGGCTCTTCGGCCTGCGTGGTCCAGCCGGTACGCGGATACACCCCACCCCAGGTCTGCAACGGCCAGGTGCCAATCTCACGCAGCCCCGGAATGAAACTCGCAGGGTAGAAAATCTCTGGCACTTCCTGACGCCAGGACAGGGCATCAAGGCCGGACTGGAAATACGGCATGAAGGACGTCGTCTCCGTCTCGCACAACATGCCCACACCGGCGACGATACCGGAGAGAGAACTGAGCGGATGGCCGATGGCATCCGTCTCGCGGAAGATCATGTTCTTGTGATCGCGATTACCGGATGTCCCTTCGGTGCGGTTGCCGGCGCTGTCGATGGGAACTGGCAGCAGCGAACCGAGCAATCCCGTGGCCGCCGTCTTCTGGGCGAGACCCAGGGTCGCTCGAATCTCTGTCCAGGGGTTGCCACCCAATTCGTTGTAGCTACTAACAACCAGATCCGAGTTGTAATGCCCGACCTTGAGAGAGGTTCTGACACTGCAACCAAACGGTGTACACCGCAGCCAGAAACAGGTGCCGATGGGCATCCACTGCATGCACGACAATGCCGCGGCCGTGGTCTTGGCCACGATCTCTGGCGTAGTGATAGAACCCGCCCTGCCGGCAACTGGCATCAACAGTAACGCGGCCAAGCCAAGCGACAGAAACCGCTGCCCCCTCATTGCTTCCGACCTGCCTGCCACTGCTGATACCAATGCAATGCTTCACCGATGTCGGTCACACCATAGATCGCAACCTCCCCCCCGAACACGATAGCGGGATAGCGATCGACGCCGTATTGAAGCGCCTTCGCCAAGCCCATCGCGGCGCGTTGCATCCGCGCGCGATCATCCTCATGCAGCTGCTGGAAGCGTTGTAGTACGACGCGTTTGGATTGCTCTGGATCGGCCGTAAGGTCTTTAGACAGCTTCGCCTCGATGCTTTGGATACCGTCCAGCTCGTAGATTTGCAGTTCGGACGTCGGGCGACCTGGAACCGGGCTTATGACAGCCCCACCAGTGATGGGCAGATCGGATGAGGTGAACACTTCAATGACTTGGGGAGTCACCGCCTCAATCCGGGCTGCCTGTACGACATTGCCAGCGAGGATCACGAGAACAAGTGACACCCAACTGGCGAAACAAATTGAACGTGTATTCCCTGTCATTTCCACGAATAGCCCACTGACAATACGATGGGCTATCGTGGCTCACCTGGTGGGGATCACGGAACCGAAAACTCATTCAAGGTGCGGGGTGCTTTTTGTTTTCTCTAGGCGGCGTTAGGAAGCAAACTGCGTGGAAGAGTGTTAGCAGGAAAATGGCCTTACTATTACTTCAACAAATCGTTGACTGCTGGCGGTTCTGACTGCCCACGAACAGACCGCACAACAGCATCAGGCGGCTCCCGTAGTCCGCCGGCAAACTCAATGATAAAGTTGACTGCATCCGCTAGGCGATTCCTCAAGAAATCTTTTTCTCGACAGCATTCCCCATATAACTTATAGGACCGACCACATCCGCAATACTCATCTTCTTTTAGCTCTAAGATTCTTTCGTACGGATGAAGAACTGCCTGTTGACCAGGCCAGCGACCGAAAACTTCCAAATAAAGATGTCGCAATGCCCAGAGGGTATATAGGTCCAAAAGCTCTACGATAGGATCGCCGAAATTCCATGTTCCATCTGTTGGATGAAACGCACATATCGAACCGTCAGGGAAATTCGTATGACGAGATCCAATCCACGTTAACCCGCCAAGGGAACATCTCCAGAAACCCCAGGCACGTACGATGTTCCTCTCGTAGGAAATCCCAACAAGAAAAATGGCTGCCTTCTGAAGTCCTGGTAACAATGAACTCTCAGTCAGCAGCCATAATCCGTCTGCCTGTTCCCACACTTTTGTCCCCGGATAAGCCCGGTGAATCGCATCTAGCTCGCCTTCATAGCGGACTTGAACACTTGTGCAGACGAACGGTGTGGCTTGACGGGGCGACCATGATCTTCCGGCCGTCCTTTCCCCTCCGGGGGGCCCTTTCCGTGGTTTGGTTGCGGATCTTCTCTGTCTTTCATGATGTTTCTCCTCGCCCAAGGTTGAAGGTACGGTAAGCTCGCTGGGCGTTACGAACCCGCCGTTTTTGACTCTCGGAAATATTCGTTGATCGAGCTGGGAGCCGATTTTCCGTAATGCATTTTCTATCGCCACGTCCACGACTCTCTCCCAGATTCCTTACTCAATCACCTGATCACTTGTGTTTAGTCGGGTCGACCAATCGATATTTGGAACCGGGTGTTGGCGTCGGCGGTAGAGGCTCCCCCCTAGTTACGGTTCGTTCTGCTCCCTTTCCGCCACGAGGTCCGATAATCTCGTACTGCCCCGACTTCGGAGCTTTTTGCCCCGGCTTGTATTCACTACGTTTACCCATGAGTAATCCTCCACAGTATGTTGTCTGCCCAGACAACAGTCCTGCCATTTAAAACCCACGTTCCGTACCAATGGAAACGCGGGTCTGTTGTCCAGTCAGACAACAATGTATACTACCCATTCATTAAATACAAGCCCCTATCGGGAGAAGAAATGAAATTAGCCGAATATCTCACACAAGCCCGGGAACGAAGAGGGCTGACCCTACGACAGTTGCAAGATAAAGCGGAGAACCTAGACCACGCCTATATTTCACGCTTGGAAAAAGGCGATAAAGATAAGCCCTCGGAATCCACAATTAAGAAGCTCTCGAAAGCATTGCGATTGAATGAGCGTGAACGCCAAATCTTTGCATTATTGGCAGATAGGGAAATCGACGATGCCCTATACAGCATCATGGTGTCTCGCCCGGATATTGAATGGTCGTACCTGGAACCCGTGGCAACGATGAGTTTTCGAGGTGAGCGGCCTAAGTCAGAAGATGATTGGCTCAAAATGATCAAGCTTATCCAAGAACTTTAGCGGATGCTCCCTGATGGATGATGTCATTGCAATCTCAAAAGCGCGCGGTCTCCTGAAGGATCTCCGCATAAATCAATATCCCGTCGATGTTAACGCCATCGCCGCCCAGCTAGGATTCCATATCAAAAGCAGCGATCAACTAGGTCCCAACGAAGCTGGACACGTCGTAAAGCTACCTGATAGACACATCATTGTCGTCAACAGCAACGATCTGCCTCATCGACAACGCTTTACGATCATGCATGAAGTCGCACACGAAGCGCTTCAATTACCATCTAATCATGGAAATAAGATTTCTTCTAATCAACTCGAGTCGTACACTTCCCGGCCTCGTGAAGAAGTACTTTGCGATGTATTTGCTGCTGAATGCCTAGTCCCGTGGCATTTGATATTGCCATTAACGGAAGAACTGCCATATGAAATTTCCACTATCAATAAACTTTCGGATGACTTCCAGGCATCACGCACTTGTGTAGCCTCAAGATTTGCACAAGCATCAAGAGAGTTGAATATTTTCGTCCTCGCCGAAAATGGGGTCATCAAAAACGTGGTACCTTCTCGCGCTGCCAGAGAACAGAGATTCTGGATCAATATAGGCATCAAGTTGCCAACAGGATCTGCAGCTGACAGCGCATTAAGAACTGGTCAAAGTGAGGCGACTGCTGATTCGGACGGATCAATTTGGAGTGCAAGCGACTCCGCCTCCCGTTTTGCGTGCTACGAAGAGGCTATTGTGTTGGAAAAATGGGGGCAAACTTTCTCAATGCTGACGCTGGAAACGATCTATGACACAGGGCGTAACTCCCATCGGGAGTCTTCAGATGAAGATGAACTACTACCCGAACTAACTGGCGAATTGCCATGGCCAAAACGATAAAACGTCGTTGACCACAGTTGCGCCAGCACCTGACACACGATGATACACATCCAAGCACGCACCCATGAGCGCATATTGGCTCATCAAATACTGATACTTCAATTCCCACGATTGCCTGCAATCCGCTCTGCGATAACATAAACCGCCTCAAGCTCGCTGCAGTTCCGCTCACGCATGATGGCGCCACGCTCCGCCTTCTCGTGCTTCTCGGTCATGGCCAGTGCCAATGACAACGGCGGCGGCACGTTGCGAAGCAGGGCTTCGAGATTGTCGGAGAGCACCACACCCTCGACGTATTTACCGGGCTCCTTGCGGGCCGAGAGTAGCAGGCTGCGCTGCACGTCGGTCAGGTCCTTGAAGCGCGCGATCTGCTCGACTTCTTCTTTGGGCATGACCAGACACAGCCACCACTCCATCATGTTGAGCATCTTGCGACTGGCGTCGGGGAAATCCTCGAGGTTCTGGGTGGCGATCCAGAACCAGGCGCCGAGCTTGCGCCACATTTTGGTGATCTTGACCACGTAACGGGCCAGCAAGGGATTGGTAGTGATGATGTGTCCCTCGTCGGTCACCACCAGGGTGGGCCGGGCGTCGTGTTGGTGGCGCTCGACCAGATCGTTGATGTGGCTCATCATGGAAATGTAGGCCACGGTGAGCTGATCCTCGTAACCTTCCCGTGCCAGCATGCCCATTTCCAGGATGGTGACATCGGCCTCGGGCCAGCGGGTGCCTGGCCGGTTGAAGAAATGGCCGGCCAGGCCGGAGCAGAACAGCGCCATGCTGTCGCCCATCTCGATCGCGCGGTTGCGCCGGTGTTCGGGCAGGTTTTGATCGTGTCCGATGGCGTGCAAAGCGGTGACTACATCCTCGGTGATCACTTGATCCCTGCCACTTTCTTTTACTGTCTTCGCAGCCAGGAAAATGGCATTCCGTATCAGTAGCCGATCGGCCCGGCTCATGCGCGCGTCTTCGCGCTCGTCCCCGCCGGTGATCATGATCCGGGCGGCGATTTCCATTTCACCTAAAATATCCCGACCGCCACCTTCACTTTCGAGCTCATCGTCGTCATCGATCAGCTCCTCCGGATCCTTGGGAATGTGTACGCGGCGTTCTTTATCCAACACGCGTAACGCATCCGCGAACGGTGGCAAGCTTACATCTACATTCGGGTTCAAGGTGACCTGGTTGACGGAGACGTCGTGGGCCTGGAAGTGCTGACCCAGTAACGAGAATGAACCACCTGCCTCAATGATGAATATACGTGGGCGGTACATTGCGGCCATCTGTTGCAGCAGATAAACCAGGAGTGCCGATTTGCCCGCCCCGGTGGGACCGAGGATCAGCATATGAGCGTTCTTCTTGCGGTCGGCCCGATGCAACGGATCGAAGGTCAAGGGTTCGGCGCCACGGTTGAAAAAGACCAAGCCTGGATGACCGGTTCCCTTCGATCGGCCATACAGAGGTAACAGATTGGCGGCATGACTGGAGAAGACCAACCGTGAACGGCGACTGGACTTGTCCATCGACACATCATAGGCCATCGGCAAGTTACGCATGTAGCTGTCCAGTGCAAGCAGATCCGCTTCCTGCAGTATCGGTTGCAGGCCATTGGGCAGCAGTAATGCATTCAGCTGATTCACATTGGCGCGCAGTGACTTGGAATGGTCACCGCGCACGTAGAAAGCAATACCCAGTGGATAAAGCTTGTTGCCCTGTGCCATCTCCCGCTCGACGAGTTCTGCATCCTCGCGTGTCAGTGCGGCCTCGGCGGAATCGCCCACGGCGGCACGCTTGACCTGGGCGATGTGGTTGCGGGTGAAATCCTGCGGTTTGACCGTCAAGGTCAGTACCATCACGGTGTGCTCCGGCAGGCGATCGAAAAGCGAGAAGACGTGGTCACCGGCCTGACGTTCGGCAGTCATGTGCCCCACCTCCGGTGCCCGTCGTAATCCCTGGATCGTAACCACGGTGTGCGGCAGACCATCGAACCACCATGTCGAGGTTTCGTTATCCGAACGCGGCATTGTGAGTGTGAGCCGCTCGGCCAGGTCATAGCCAAACGGGAGGTCCTCGTCGCCGGGATACGGGGCGACCTCTAACAGCTTGTCGGGATCACCGTCTGCGATCGCGGGTTTTGGATTGAACCACTTGAGCAACCATTCGTAGAGATCCTTGCCGGTACTCCGTCGCACGCGAATGCCAGCCGAGGCCAGTGAGGCGACCCACTTGGTCGCCACATCGTTCATTGCTTCTTCGACTTCGATAGCTGGAGGCAGCTTTCCCTTTGTTTTCAAGCGGCGATAGAGTGTCGCGCGTACCCGGCGTACTTGTCCACGCCAGTGGGTACCCGTTACGGCGGTATCCTCGAACAGGCCGCCGGCACGGGTTATCCGATCCAGGTGCTGCGAGAACGCGTCCTGAAAATGCCGGGTGAATACCGTGCCCTTGGCACCCGGCTGTGCATAGGCCGCGACTTCTTTCTGAAAACCTTGCAGGCTCGGTTCGTCCTGCACATAGACCTGTAAAATCCAGGGGGCATCATCGTCTTCGGGAATGGCATCGGTGAGTGCCGTCTGGATGGCATCGCGCAGTTGCGTCATGAACTGGGGTGTACGGGCCTCGGTACCGACGGGAAGGATCTCGAACAAGGCGCCCACGCTGACGCCGTCTTCCAGCAGAAAGGTGCGACTGTCCGGGTCGTACTCGACCCAGGGCAAGAGATCAGTAAAGGACGGTGGACGATCATAAAGACGCTTGACCGACGCCGTGGTGACGGGCGCTTCCGCGGGATCGTGAGCCTGCTTCGATGATGCGCGTGACAGAAACTTTGCCATACTCACTGCCGTAGCCGTTGGCTCGGCACTTCACCGGGCAGTGCGTACTCGACCCGCTCATACATCGGGAACGTCGTGACGTAGCCGGGTACCGGCACCTGCTCGTTGCCCGCCAGATGTGGAAACACATACATCACCAGGCTCGGGTTCGGCACTCTGGGGAAGGTGGTGTCGATCTCATTGTAGGCCTCTCGGGTATAGCCATGAAGCGCGCCCTCACCGTCGACAACAGGACGATTTCCCAGCGCCTCACGAACCACCAAGGGATCGTGCGCGCCCATCTCCTGGATGTGTTGCTCGTAGATTGCTTTCATCGGAGGACCATCCTGGGGCAACACCGCGTCCTTGGTACTGGCGCAGCCCGACAGTACGAGACTAATCAAGCCGAGTGCGGAGATAGGGGTTAACAGATTTCGCATGATTGAGTTTCCTGCCTTTAAGATCGAGGTCGATGGGAAGTTCACGGTCGACGTGGATGGCGAGTCGGGTGCCGGCCGGCACGAACACGGCGTCGAAGCTCTGGGACTGGCGTTCCAGCAGCCACTTGGCGACTTCGTCGCTGCCACCGGCAATGGTCTTGCCGAGCACATAGGTGCCGACATCACCGGTGACATTATTGGTTGCCGCGCCGGCATCACTGACAACCGAGGTGGTCTCGGCCGCGGCCGCCGCATCGGCCGCCGCCTGAACGGCCATGACACCAATGCGCTGGGTAAGAAACGCCGGTGCGTTGGTCTTGCGATCACCGCTGATGCACGGGATACCCTGTTGGTCCGAGATCCAGCCCAGGGGGCGGTTGCTACCACCCGTCTGGCCACCGCGGTCATCACCGGAAATCGTGCGAATGGTTCCGTCGTCGAAGACGAAAGTGACCGAGTCAAGCCGGCCGGTGACGCAGGACAAGGTCCAGTCGCCGATCGCCGTGCCGCTCCACACCATGCCCTGAACACCGGGCACGCTGAGACCGTTGGCGGCCAGATTGTCCGCCCCTGTGATCACCTTGAACGGCATGGGGTCGCTCACCTGCCCTCGCACCGGCACCCGGCCGACCAGGGCGGTCATCGCCGTCGAACCAATGAGTGTGGCATTGCGCGGGACGGTATACATGGGACGCACGGTCTCCAACTCTCGTGCGAGGTTGCCGGTCTGTTCACGGGCGCTGCTCGCTGCACTACCTGCTGACTGGCTAACCTGATGCAACAGACCGTTCCCATTCGCCGCACCCGCATCCGTATCGATGGCATCCAGCGGATTGATCCAGACCAGTCCGGTGAAAGGTTGTGCACCCGTTCTGCCACCATCGAATCCCAGTCCGACCGGAATATCGCCGGCGCTCTGGGTCGATTTCCCTGATGACAACGATTGCGACAAGGCATCCACCCGCGCCGTCAGTGAAGACAGCACACTCGAATCCATGCGCTGGCGCGCCTCCTGATCGTGCTCGCGCGACAGCAGTTCACGTTTGACGCGCGTCGTGACGTTCTCCTCGATTTGGACACGATTGTTCAGCAGCTGCTTGTTCTCGTTATGAAGCTTGGTGTTGTTCTGCCGCAAGGCTTCGACCTCGGCAGTCATGGCCGCGACATTGGCCGTCAGTGTCTTGATGGTATCCGCCGGTGTATCGGCATCCGGCACCGGCGCCTGCGGCACGGTGTCCATCACGACATGGTCATTTGGCTCATTCGAGCATGACTTGAGGGTGACGAACGCCAGCATGAGCACCACCACGCCGGCGAGAAGGGGTAACAGTCGATTACTGGTTGCTATGGCCATGGATACCCCCTATCGCGAGGCCGCGAACGGCCGTGCCGAAATCAGGTACACGGCCGTGGTGTCTGCCTCACTGCCAGCGGCCAATAGACGATTGTGCTGGAAGGCCGCGGTTAGCCAGGCACCACGCAGGTTGCGCGGATCCAGTGTCTGTGGTTGTTCGCTACGGTTAGTCAATTTGACGGCCGTGACATACAGACCGCCTGCCCGCCACGACACCAATGGCGCGGCATCGACCGCGGCACCGCGTAGCAGGTGGATGGAACCTCGCGCCACCGGCACACGCACGATGCCCGGCCTGTCTTGTACGAGCCGCGCGGGGGCATAGAGTTGTTGGGCCGCGAAACGGGTCAGGGCGACATAGTTGTATTGCGCAGTTGTCTCGTTGCTATCGACGGATAGATTCGTTTGGCCCGATTTGTTCTCACCCACCTCCTTCACGAATACCTGCACGGGATCCGTCTGGCCTCCCTCTTTCGACGCGGACACATCGAAGAGATAGATCTGTCCACCGTCGACTGTGCGCACCAGCACACGGGTGGCGTCAAAGGGCGCGTTGGCGAGTAAGTACACCGTACTGTTGACGCTCTGGGTACGCAGCAATGGTTGCAAGGTTGCAGGCACACCCACCTTCACCGATGCCGGGAAGTGTACCAAGCGTTCGTGGCCCACCTTGAGGTCGAGATGGATGGGCGTTTTTTTCCATTCGATGCGCTCGGTGATTTGAGATTCGGCATACACAAGGGCGTGCACAAACAAAAGACCGAGTCCTATCCAGTACGTCACGCCGCGTTTATTGTTGGTGGTCAACATGTCTTAATCTCTAGTCCGTCAGTTGTCTTTACCGGTTTTATCGCCAATTTCAGATTCACTCAGCCGCCGGGGTCCGCTCGCTGCAAAACCATCCAGCGCCAGGCCCCAGGGATTCGACTCCGGATCGATAGAAAGACGCACGACGCGAAGCGGATAACGGATGGTCGTTTTCTTCACGGTCATTCCTTTCACCGACTCGAACAGGTCAATGTCCAGCCACACCACCCAGACACCGGGTGCAAGCACATCCACCCGCTGTTCCGCATAACCATGACCGGGCACCTCCTGCACGCCACGTACACGGTAGGCCAACTCACCCTGTTTACCTTTCAATTCCATATCGGCGATGAGGTCGGCCCGATAGCGCGGCGTGACATACGGCGAAATACGAAAGATCGCTTTGCCGTAATCCTGCGCGCCGTCTTCCGACCAGTGGTTGAGCTGCTGGAAGATATAAAAGGCGAAGGCGTAGACGTTAGCCGGCGGCACTTCGTCGATGCTCTGCGTTGCACCGGAACGAAGATCCGGCGGGACGTGCACGGTGAGATACCTGGGTGACTGACTCCAGCCAAACCAGAGTGCGAGGATAACGACAATCTGCACACCGATAATGATCCACAGCGAGCGCAGATGAGAACGTACGTTATCGATCTCGTACCGGTAACGTTGCATCCCAGGTCCTCCCGATATACCAGGCGCCACTGCGCCGAACAAATGATGAACGACGCAAGCCATGATCATCCAGCCAAATCATGATCTGTTGCTGATAATAACCGTCCGGTCGGCCACGCTTGAGACGTTGAAACAGACTGGCCGTCACAATGACCGTGGCGACCACACCCACCCCGGCGATGCCGAAGCCCATGGTGACCGCGCCCATCAACCATGCCAGGAGGAGACTGACAGGTAACCAGATGAGCGCAGCCACACCAACAATGACGCCCAGTTCGGACGACGAACAACCCTTGAAGATCGCCGGCTCAACATTGAGCCGGTCAGCCAGAATGTCCCCTCGATGTGCCATCCTTTTAGATGACGCCCGCGGCTTCAGTCAGCAGGTAGCTGGCGAAGATCAGCACAATCGCGCCGACAATGCCCAGCACACCGACCTCGGCCCACTCGGCCTTGCCCTGTCGCGCCTCATTGAACTTCGCGAACCCAAGATAGGCGATCCACAGGAAGCCGAGCACGGCAATGGCCAGCCCCAGCACGAGGCCACCATCCTTGATGTAACCCGAAATGAGTGCGATCCAGTCACCCGCCGCCGGCGCCGTACTGGGTGCCACCGGCGTCGGCAAGGCCGCCCATGCAGACTGATATGTGGATGTCGCCAACAGCCCAATTGCGGCTGCACCTTTTTTAAGTTTTTTCATCATGATTGCTTTTCCTCCGAGGTAACGGGGGCCATTCCCCGAATTATTAATGCAGTGATGGCAAACGCCTCACCGCAGATAAAATCCCAACACCATGAGCACAATGCTTGCGCGCAGTGCACTCCAGATCACATCGAACAAGGCCGCTTGACCGTTCTGCCAGGCCCGAAATGTGCCCAACGTCACCCAGATCACCCAGACAAAGGCGAGTACTAGCACCACGGATGCGATAGCTGTCAGCAGCGTCGGGGCGGTGACTCCGGAACCTGCCTGAAATGCGGTGTTCTGAGCGGGCGTCATGGTCATCCATCACTGGCGATAGTCGCCACGCAATGGCGGGAAAGTTCGTGGCTCTGCCCGAGGCACATCGATGTGTTCCTGAATACCCTGCCGGATTCTGGACAGGTCCTGACGCAACCAGTCGTAGCGGAGCCGAATACGGGCGTCCGGGTTAGCTTGAGCCTCGGCTTCACGGATCAACGGTTCGAGCGCTTCAAGCTCATGAGCAATTCTCGCCAGCGCCGCACGTTCACCATCGGTATCAGCGAAGGCGATTTGAGTCGGTAATGCAGTAGTGAGAAGTCCTGCTATCAGGACATGGGTAATTCGCATCGATGTCTTCCCCGTGTTGTGCATGAAGCGCATGGTGGGGCATCGGGAAAGAACGGGCTACGGAAAATCAATTCCGTGTCGTGCGGGGTTTTAATCGAGGGTGGCGGTGAATATGGATCTTCTTTGTGTGGCACCTTACGGTGAGACCTGAGCCCTGTAATTACGGATTTGCTCCCCAGGTGTAAGACTTGCTTTGGTCTGGTATAAGACTCTTAGTCAGCTACGAGCCTTTTCGTCTCCTGACTGGCTTGCGTTTCTTGCCTAGAAACTTCGAGGCCTGATTCTTCTCCCAGATTTCGTGCATCGTTGGAAATGGATTTCGGGCGGCTAGTCGCGCCACACGCTCCAGCACCTTGATGATAGGACGGTTCTCAATCCTGCGCCGTGAATCCGGCGACATCATATGTTCAATCAGGATCTCGCTTAATTTGATTTTCTGAAGGCCATATTGAGCCTTGTCCTTATAAAGTTTTTGCAGGCTGGAACCCGGGTTAGGATCTTTCTTACAAGCGGTCACTTCAGCAGCGGTAAAACTTGCATATCCCTGTGCCAGCTCGTTCATTGCGGCAGCAATTTCACTGCACGAAAAGTTATCGAACTCGAATGCATCTTTCCATATGCTGATATATTCTGGCCGCGTTACATAACGCTGCTTGCTATGGATGGACTTGGATTTACGTGACTCCTGTTTGAGCCTTTCCGCGTAATTCTCATTGTCGAGTATAAGAAACGTGAATGTCTGATGATGATGCAGATAATCGACGAGCCTAAGGATTGCCCTGAAACGGTCTTCCTTTTTTGACCCGGTCGCCACGTCAACGCTACCAAGCACGATAATCTCGATCCCATATACGCCGGGATGGACGCCGAAATATTTTTCAAAGATCTTTTGCACCGCGACTTCTTCGCTCTGGCCTTCCACAATGAGCGAGAGCTTCGGCTGGGGATTGAGCCCAAAACGGTTGACCACGAAATCAAGATAACGGCGTGGATCTTGGCGGACAGGTAGCTCAGGGATATGGGTAATAATCGTCCCGGTGACTTCGTTCGGGTTTGGCAGTTCATCCTCATATAAATCTTTATAGAGAAGACGCAACATGTGGGCACCGGCGCGTAGCGTCTCAGCCCGTAAAGCATCTCCTTTCAACTTTGCACGCTCACCAACAGCGACAAACTGCGTAAGTTGATACCATCGCTCAAGAGGATCGCAGTGCGCTTGCGCAACCGCGAGACCATTGTAGGCATGGTGCAGCTTTTCACGTGTTACTCCGAATAGTCGCTCCGCTGTCTCCGGGTTCCAATTCTGAATCTCGTCATGCCACTTCCAGTCAAACCCGTTGACGCTGATCCAATGATCCGAATAGTGGCCTCCACCCACCTGTATCGTTCTCTGGTCACCCTGCGTCTTTGGAAAATAACGGTTGGATATAAACTGGCATAGCAGCGCCACGCTACGGCGGTACTCGTGTGTTCGCAGACTCTCCAAACGACTTCCTGCATACTGCATCCAACTTTCGCCATTCTTCTGCCAGTCGATACTCTGCACTTCATTTCGATCCAGATAGGAATCCAGTTGAACCTGAAGTGTCAACTCTTGGAGAACGATATGAAGATAATCGATTTGAAAAATGGAGTAATAGCCTTCCTGCGCCTGATCCTTATGATCGGGGACTTTATAGGCGAGGCGAATGCCGGAAGTATCCCATGCCCATTTCTTGGTAAACCAGTTATTACCCTTGCGGACCGGAATATAAAATGGCGGCGTATCTTTTTTTGGCGTCCTTACCCGGAAAACCGGGGCAAACAAGCCCAGACGTTCGAGCCGTAATAGACGCTCTCGATCAATTGACAGACCACGCTCACGACAAAACTTGATAAATCGATCCGTACCCAGCAGTGGGCAAGCGATGACAGCACCGGCCTCTACAATGGCCCGTCCCGCGTTGACAGGAAGAGTAAGCAGCTTATCGTCAACAGCCCTCTCCTTATTCGCCTGAGATTTCGTCATTGCCATTCCTTCGCCAACATTAAGAAAGAGAAAGCGCCGCCTTCAATTCCTCATGTTCAAAGGCTGATGCCATGCGATCGATCTCGGCTTGCGTCAAACTCAGTCGCGCAGCCTCTTCGCGCCAGGTTGTCACAGCCTTCCCGACCTCGGCGGCGATCACGCGAGCCTTACCTTCATCCAACTCGAAATAACCCACCACACTCATCGCCAGATCCAGCGAAGCTGTGCCGTCATCGAGATCGATGGCCGTTGTCAGAATGCGTGGTTTAATATCCGTGGGTACCGGATTGAGGTCATAGGCCGGGGCCAAGCGCCAACCGTCCGGGCCGGTATAGAGGAAGGCGTGATTACGCAAGTGGTCATCCGTGTTGGAAATCAGAATATTGAAGACGATACGTCGCCACAGCTCATGCATATCCTGTTTCGGGCTGGCGCCATAACGGCGCAGGGCATCGACAAATTCCAGGTAACTGCGTGACTCGTTGTCGCTGGCCCCGAGCATACTCATGGCTGAAAGAAACGGAATGCGCTGCCCTTGTTCCCGGTCGAACCGACGCAGCAACAGCACCGGCTTGTTCAGTACGTGTTCAATTCGCCAGTCGGGCACGGGGATACCCGCCTTTGCCGCAAGCCGAAGCGCAACCGCCTCCCACAGAACCGTATTGATCTCGTCGTCCTTGTGCGGAAACTTGGCGATGGCGAGATGACCGTCCCGGTCGCGAACAGACGCCTTGGGACGCGCACCGCCCAATGATGAGCCGGGGGCCAGCAGCAGACGCAGATCCTCGTCGCTATCCGTGTCACCCACGACATGCTCCGCCGCCGACAGCAATTGAGGCAGATCGATCAGCGGCGGTATGCGAGCGGCTCCATGTTCGGCAAGAAACGGGCCGCCCTCCTGCCTGGCAAAGCGAAGGGCGCCTTGTCGGGCTTCATCATCAACCATGAGCAGATAGTCGAATTCCATCAAGGTGCGCGGCGTCTCTCCCGCGCGCTCTGCCCGTCGCCGTTCAGCCCGGCGCATCAGCACCCGCCCCCAGCGGTCGGGCGCGGAGTCGCCGATGGTACCGAACAGGGGTTTACCTGAAGGCGTATGAAAGGGACCCGGACCCAGCGTCAGAGCCGGTTCCAGGGAGAAACGATCTGCATTCTCAAGCCAGCCCGGATCATATTCGAACGTGGCACTTTCCCTGCCTTTTCGCACGCGCGCCCACAGTCGCCCAGCCAGATGCGGCGTACCAGCAATATCCACATAGACGTACACTTCTGTTTCCATCACGCTTTACTCTTCTGTCCAGACCGAGGCGACTTGCGGATGCGTTGCGGCAAACGCTCCTCTTCAAGCCCAAGACCCACCGTATCCGTCTTGGCATCAGCGAGATCACCCAACCGCTCAGCCATACCCAGGACAAAGAGCACATTGGCATAGTTACCCAGCGAAACGCCGGGGTCGCCCTTTTCTATCTTATTCAGGGTTGTCCGGCTGATAGAAGCCCGTTCAGCCATGACAGCCGTTGAAATACGCCGCCTGAGCCTGGCATCACGGATATCCTGTCCAAGCTTACGCACCGCCCGCCTGACCGGAATCGGCACCATCAAATCTAGTTGGGTTTTGCTCATGTTTCGTCCATCTTTATGGTCACTATCCTATATAGTGTATATAATTATGGACATTATATCAATATATCTACAGTAACCACCCAAATGACAATAATCGTTACGTTCATTATTCTGAACGTAACTTGATTTAACACCCAGAATTGTGAACATTTCCAGGATATTATGGGCCCCTGGCCAGGATCACCTGCATCAGGGAAGTTGCTCCATCCCGACCGTGTTTTTCAAAGGTATTTCTTAAACGTACTCGCGGTCACTGCTACAGCAAATGCAAACAGTGCGGCGAATGGAATCACGATAAAGGTAGGATGCAGGCTGAACGGAAGTGCCAGATACGTTACCCAGGTGATCACTACCAGTGGTAGCACTGCCTTCTTGGCATAGTGGTACACGAATGAACTCTCTCGCCCTCCTCCCCAGCGGCGAAGATCCCGTCGCACCAGACCGTCAACCAAAGCCAGCAGACTGAACAACAGGAACACCGGTGTCGCCAAACTGAGAATCGCTAGGCGTACCGAGAACACCTGGGTCACCTGCATGGCCGCAATTACAAATTCAGCGAGTGGCCGGTAGATCTTGTGCAATGTCGGCCGCATGCCTTGCTCTTCCTGTCGTAGTGGTGGAGAGACCCAATGGATAAAAGCCACGACTCTCGTAACCTCAAACAGGTAGTGATAAGTCCCATCGGCCACCTCTTTGGCGAAACGGGCAGGATCTGATGTCACGACGCTACGGCGGAAGTCGGTGTCCAGATAGCTGATCTCCTTAGCAAGCATTGTGCGACTGTGGTCGAGGCCTTGCTCCGGCCACCAGAGCACCATACCCACCCACTCGACGATGATCGAAAACAACAGGGAGAAAAGCAGCCACAGGATCGCTTGCGAGATCGTTGCCAGACCTCTGGTGAACAAGCCCTGCTGAACAGCTGTTCGCCGCGGATCGGTGGCTGTTTCAGCCATCGACACCATCCGCTGGCTCGCTTGGCTCCGAAACGTCGGCAACGGCCATCCACCACGGCTCCTGCACGCGGTACCACTGGTCGTTGGTGATATAGGTCCGCTCCATCTCGTTGGCGATATCCGCCAGACCCGCCGGCATGGTGAGATCCCCGCGGGTATCCGGGAGTGGCATGCGCAGTTTCCAGAGATGGCCGCCCTCTAACAGCGCAAAGGCCTGGCCTTTGGGCAACGCCACGAGCTCCGCCGGTGTCAGCATGGGGACCTCCGAGACACTGATACGATCCTCGTTGCGGGATTTGAAATCCACCCCGGAACCCGGATCAGACGAATCGTCCACGCCCGATACGCTCATCAGGGTAAACACCTCGACCTTCGGCAGCTGGTCAGTCAGCATCTCGGCGGTGGCCAGCTCCTTGACCCGCAGCATGATCAGCGTATTGAAGTTACCCGCTACCTGCCCGGCTTTGGCGCGACTGCCAATGCGGGCCTCCACGTCGGACCAGGTCTGGGTGTAGGCCGTGACCTGAAAACCGGCACCGCCGGCCTTGTTCAACAGCGGCACGAACTCGTCGCCGATCAGTTCATTGAACTCATCGGCATGCATGGAGATTGTCGGCATGGTGTTTGAGGTAACCTGGGTAGCACTGATCGGATCGACGTCCACGCCGTGTTTGTAAATATGGCCGGCCACCGATACCAGATCGGCAAACATGGAATTGCCCACCGCACTGGCGACGGTGGTATCGGTCAGTGCATCGAGGCCGACATAGACAATAGCCTTGCGACGGATGACATCCATCCACTCGAAGATGGGACGTGAATCGGTCTCGTCCAGATAATCCGGCGATATGAGTTCCGCGATCTTTCCGGTGGTGAGCTTTTCCATCAGCGGTCCGACGGAACTGACGATCTTGTCGAAGTAGGTCTTGTCGTATTTGAAGGCGGACACCAGACCGTCGAGCACGGGATCGTAGAGATCCTGCTCCTGCAGATGCCGCATCAGTGCGATGGCCTCGTTGTTGCGGCCGCGCAGCGAGTTGGGCAGGTTACGTTCCTTGATGTTGGCGGCGATCTCGGCCACCTTCTCCTGCCAATCCTCCGCACCGTGCTGGCGCAGGTGCGCCCGCGCGTACTCAACGAACAGCGGCTCGATGTCGTTGATGTAGCGGCGGACCTGGTTGTAGTCTGGCCGACGACCCAACGCCACCAGGGCGCGGGCGATGATATTGACGAAGCGCCAGGCAAACTCTTTGAAGGCCGCGGAGTTGCCCTCGCTCGGGAGTTGGTTGGCGATGCGGGTTGCCACTTCGGTGATGCGCGAGAAGTTTCCGATGGCATTGTAACGGGCCGAGACTTCGGGGTAACCGAGATGAAACATGTAGAAGTCCTTGGCGCGTCCCGCCCGCTTGGCCTCGGCATATACCCGCCGCAGGAGATCGGCGTCCCCCTTCGGATCGAAGACGATCACCACATCGCCGCGCCGGATATCCTGGGTAATGAGAATCTCGGCAAGCCGGGTCTTGCCGACGCGTGTCGTACCCAACACCAGCGTGTGACCGACGCGCTCACCGATATCCATCCAGACATCCTGCTCGTCGGGTTCCACGGCATGCAGGGCCGGTTTTCCACCGACCGGCGGAAGCGGCGCCAGGGGATTCCACCAACCGCGCGAACGAAGATAGTGGGCCAGTAAATTCAACAGCGGTATCGATTCCCACGCCACTTCCTTGCGACGTGCCCATTGATACAGGCGTCTCGGTTGCACGTAGTGTTGGACCTCGGGCCGGAGGGTGTCCCGCAACCGCTGGGTGTGCTGTTGGGTCCAACGAAAGCCTTTGCCAAGAAACAGTTTATACCGACTGAGCGGGATCTTGTCGGCACGTAGTCGGTAGGTGGGTAACCTGCGCATGTTGCGTTGATACCGCATGACCCTCCAGGCCTGCCTGGCCCGGATCATTCCGATCAGCATGAGCGCCGTACCGGCGCTGTAGGCCACGCCCGGTGGCATCATCAGCGCCCAAGGGGCCAGCATAGCGATGGCCGCCGTTGCGAAAGCCACTAACGTCGACCACAATTCGACCGGAGGGCGCAGCAAGGCCTCGATGGGATGCGTACTCACTGCTCGATGCCTTGTGATGACACCAATACCGGATAGTGCGAGATGTTCAGGGCGGCCGCGATATCAGCCGCGGATGCCGGCATGATGGGTAGCCCACCTGACAAATTGGCAGTGGTCTGCAAATCCTCCCGCGTCTCTGCCTGGACCAACATGCCTACGGCGCCGATCGCCTTGAGGCGTTCCCGGTGGTTGACGAGCCATTGCCTGGACCGGGGATCGGAACCGATGAGAAAGAACGGACGGGCAAACGGTCGATTATGCGCCCGCGATTGCACCGTCCCCGGACTCAGTCCAGGCGAGCGAATCGGCAACAGTGCTTGAATGTCTGCGGCACCGAGCTTGGGGCTGCGGATTGGCTGGCTATTGGTTGCTCGCTCGCTGGACTCAAGTATCTCAAGATACGGTGCCAGCGATCGGGTTTGGCCACTGTCATAGATCACGGTCACCCCTGCCCATGCACCCAACGGGATCATGGCCATTACCACCAGTACGATACTATTCCTTATATATTGGGCCATTGTATTGCCTCGCCATTTGGATGTGTTACCCGTTTACTTCCAGCCGCTGCCAATGACCGACGACCCGTAGTCGGTAGCGTTGCGCACGCACCGAACTCTTAGGGGAGTGATAGCAACCAACGCTGGCCCACCAATCGCGCCGCTGCTTGAAACAGTCCTGTAAGATCACTGCCGCGATCCGCAAGTTGTGATACGGATCCAGCGCCTGCCAGGTGTTGCCCAACTTGTCTTTGTGATACTTCCAGCTGACCTGCATCAGGCCAATATCAATGGATTGCTCACCGCGGGCGAGAAAATAATTGAGAGCATGCCACGCACTTTTGCGCGAAGAATAATAATGTCCGCGTCCGGCGACATTGAGCGTCCATGGCCATGGACGACGAATGCTATTGTCGTTCGAACCCATGCCACTTTCCGCCAGGGCGATGGCGTACAGAACCGAATAGGGAATTTCGTATTCGGCCGCGATTGCGCGGTAACCGTTTGGCACGTTTTCTCCGCTCCACCCGGCTGTCGACCAGACGACCCCGAGCACGGCACCAAGCCAAACGCCCATGGGTCGTGCCCGAACCATAGTCAGAGCTCCGAGGCGTGAAGCACCGACAGGTCCTTCCCCTGCCGTCTTAATATATAAGGTATCTTTCCTTTCCCCTGAGTGAGTCTCTCGAGTACACCCGCCTCGTGGTTGAGGGTGACACGGCGACTGCGCACCCACTCGGGTTTGATCGAATGACCGGCCGCCCAATCTCTCACCGCCTGGTCATCACCGGACTTCACGCCAGCGATATAGATATCGATACCCGTCACCGCATCAATGCGTTTGAGGAGCTTTCCCAGCAATGCATCACAGACAGGGCAATCCGTCCGGGTGAAGAAAAGCACCCGGTCTCCAGGCTGCAACAAACTCGTCTTGTCGGCGCGTGGCAAACGATCGATATCGATCAACTGTTCATTCGGATACAAGCGCTTTCCGGCCTCATCGTACGCACGCTGAAAAGCCAATATCCGGCTCACATCCTCGCGCATGGCGCGTGTCCACAGCTCGGCATAACGACGACGCTCACCCTGGTCACGGGCATGAATTCCCAATACCTCGATGGGTGAGATCGTCGACGGGCTGATGCTGCCGCGAATGCCCTGCATCAATTGTTTGTAGCGACGCCATTCCGTTTCCGACAGTTCCCATAAACGGGAACGTGCCCGCTCCGATGACGTCAATGTATTTTCATCCGTTGCCGAAACACTGTTGTCGGATTCCTTCACCTGGGTGCCGGACACCTCTACGGCGAATGCCGGAACCGATATCACAAGCGCCAGTATCAGACTTGCCAACTTCAATTGATTACTCATCCGGGTACGCTTCCTCACTATCGCTAGCACCTATCGTCGCTGTCTCCTTCTTGTTTTTATATGCAGCGGTTAGATCTCGATAGATAACAAAGTGACGGTCTGCCAAACAGTCTGGTAATTGCGTATGCTCAACACCTCCTGCTTCAGCACCTTTACCTGGCAGGTCTTGTTTCACATTCACCGCCGTAGATATTTCCACGCCTGCAGGATCATCATCCGCATCATCACTGGTTGCAGAACCTATTGAGAAGGCGCCGAAGAACAAAAGAATCGCAACAAACACTTCCATTGGCATTACCTCCGTAACGATGCCGAATAATCCTGTCCTGCAGGACCACGAAACGCGACCTGCCCCTTTGCCCGATCGATATGTGTCACATTCCAACCGGACCGTTGCTCACCTTCACGTAAGAAAGTGACTCGACCGTCCTGGGAGATTGCCACGTAGACAGCGTCGTCCCACAAGTCGATGGCGTCGATGTGAAACGGCGGCTTTGCCGCTGCGGATTTTTGCTTCTTCGCCACCTGTTTTTTCGCTGCGATCTTGAGTCCGCGCACGTCTTTGGCGATGGCCTGTAATCGGGACTGCGCGGCGTCGATGCGTAGTTTGAGATCCTCGTTACCTTTACGCAACTCTGCGACCGACTCATGAATCGCGCTCACAGTATTGGCCAATCCAGATAGCTCCTGATTCATGCTCGAATGATCGGCCCGTAAGGAATCGAACCACTGGCTGATCCGCTCTGTCAGACTTCCGATGCTGCGCTCGATCGTATCGAACGTCCCACCGGTCTGTGGAGGGGTCTTGCCGATGGTCATGCCATCGATATCCGCACCGATGCCACTCGCCATTGTCTTGTCGAGCGCCGCCACACTCTGCCCAACCGCCGCTGCTTCTTTCCGCGGGCTGTCGATCTGGCCCCGCACTATCGCGAGCGCGCCGATCGTGATCACACTGATCACGACGGCTACCAGGATCGTCTTTTTCGATGACCGGGCCGACTTTGCTTGTACTTTGTTCTTCTCGTGCACGGCATTCCGCTCCCGGTTATCCGGCTGCTCCACCTGTGTCTCATTCTCCATCTTGCGGGTCCTCTGTTTTCAAACTGGGATCCGGTTCGTGCGTGGCTGTCCTAACCGGCATGCATAATTCAAATGAGATCAGCCGATGCACCGGATCCTGCACCAGGCGAAACACAGGTCCTACCAGTGTCTCCAATGCTTGCTTCAATAAGATGGGCCCGAGGTTTCGGTGTACGGCGGGCAAAGACAGCGCCAACAAGTCTGCCGTTGCGGGATTCGCTGCGTCGTGGTCCGCCAACCGGTAACCGCTACGCTGCAAGAGGTAGTGCACCGCTTCACCGAGCGTCTGAATGCGTTCTGGAAACCGGATAGTGATGGTCGTAGACAGCAAGTCTGCCTGTGCGACGGTCGGCATGGCGCGCAGCGCCGAATATCTGCCGACCTGTACTTCACTGGCATGCAGTTGCTGGCTAATGGCTACACATGGGCCCATCACACCAAACACAAAGACAAGTGATGACCGGAAATTACGAGGCATGTGGATCTTCATATTCAAATCAGTCTCAATCGTGTGAAAACAAAAATTCTCATTCATATTTGAGCCGCTATCATTGCGCCGCTTACCAAGACTTGAAACGGGAAATCTATTCAGTCATCAGCGCGGTTTCTCGATCGGCCTGTCAACGACCAAGATAGATCGATGTGATCTGCTCGCGTTCGTGTCCCAGTTCCTGGCTGATCGTCAGTCGCGCCTGCCGGTCGATGGTCTTTTGTTCATGGGTCAGTGCCTTGACGGTTGGACCGCCTGCCGCCGGTGCCATCCATCCGGTCAACTCACGGTATCGCTGTTGCGCATAGGCATGTCGCAGGCCGTGCATTTTTGAAAGACCGGCATTGGCGGTATGTCGCTCGTAGATCCGGAGTTGTTGTCGGTAGTTGCGCGAACTGGGGATAAGAGAACCCCTTCCGGCGAGTAAAGCCGCACGGTTAAGCACCGCACGTTGCGCCTCGTTTCGCAGTGGGATCACACGTGATTTTCCTCCCTTGGTCCAGCTCTCCTTGAGTGCAATGTGGTCGCCTCGATCTGCGAAGCTCGGCTGAAACTTCATGGCCTCTTCGCGCCGCAGGCCGAAGGCCTGCTGCAATTCCAGACTCATCCGCACATGCTGATCGCGGACCTTTTCCAGATCCAGTGCTGTCACCGTCTGCGCCTTCGATAGGTTGGTCACGAATTGACGATCCGGGATACCGTAATGATCGTTCGATCGAGCCACGACATTCTGACGATTGACCTTTTGCGCCCACCACCGGATGACGGTCAACCGGTTCTTAATGGCGCCGACCGATAGGTCCCCTTCCTGCCAGTGCTTCACCAATGCTTCAACATGTTTCGGTTTCAACGACTGTGCGTTCATCTTTCGATAACCCAGTGCACGGAGCTGGTTGGCGATCAGCGTCAACTGACGTTCCCGATCCGCCTGTGTTCTGTAACTGCCGTCACGATTCCGCCGGCAGAGTTGTTTGAGTTGGTAGTTCAGTTCTCTCATAGTGTTCTCGTTTTCAGGTAAGTGTTTCTGACCACCCAGGGGCCGTAGCCGTCGGGGTCCGCTAACGCGGAACAGTCATGGGACACCACTCCCATTCGACCTGAATGTGCCTGGTCACAGGCAACGCGGGTTCCCCCTGTTGGGGTTGGTCCGCGTAGACCAACATACCCATAGATGGGCGTTCTTCGATCATGGTTAGATATCACCTCCTTTTAATGAGGCGGAAATACATTTCCGCGGTTTGTGGAATATAAGCGTCGACAACATCACCTTTGGTGGTCGTCTCGGCTCGTTGAGTGGATGCAGGCTGGCGCCTGCGGATAAAGCAGACCTTGCGGTCCGTTCTGGCTGGAAGATGGACCAACGGCAAAAAGCCGTAGCGCGTCTAATGGTCCGGGTGCGCTCAATTGCCACTGTACACGCAGTGGCCACGGTTAAAATCGATCAGAGGGCGGCAGTATAAGAACGCATCACGCGCCCGTCACGCCGAAATCCAGCCGCAAAGCCGCGTCGTTTCCAGGTTTGCCGCCCTCGTCACTACCCCGCTGTGCTCGCTAGTGACGAGGGCGCTTCGCTGCAATTCAAGCTGCCCGCCAGGCTCTCGCCTGTCATGCAGCTTGAAGTTTGTTATTCGCGCAGGCTTTCAGAACGAATTGGCCTGACCCACAGGGGTCCACAGGCGCCGCTGTTCGCGGCCCCGCCCTTGGCTGCGCGAGTGAGAAGCTCGCTACACCGTGGCGGGCAGGACCTGTGGACTCTGTGGACAGCCTCAATTCTGATTCGACGGACGGTGGAGAAGGTAGCGGTAATGTAGCACGCCGGACATTGGCAGGATGGTTACACTGTAACCACCCCCTCTGACAATAGCTCAGGTGTCTCTGCTTGTTACATGGCACAAGGTGTCGCCCTGATGCAAAAGTGCCGGCCTCGTGAACGCGCCTGTCCAAGAACCGATACGATTCAACTGTCTCCTATTCTGAGCAACCGCAAGCTATTTACGATTACGATCAGGCTCGCTCCCATATCGGCAAACACTGCCATCCACAATGTGGCATGCCCAAGCACAGCCAGAACGAGGAAAATCGCCTTTAGACCTAGAGCTATAGTGATGTTCTCCTGGATAACCCGCAATGTCGATCGGGATAAATGGATGGCAAATGGCAGCCGGCTGAGATCGTCACTCATCAACACCAAATCCGCCGTTTCCAGGGCAGCGTCTGATCCAGCCGCACCCATGGCAATACCCGTCGTTGCCGCGGCCATAGCCGGGGCATCATTGACACCGTCGCCGACCATGCCAACCTTTATGTGTTGCGCAACGAGGTCCTTGACTGCCTGCACCTTGTCCTCAGGTAGTAACTCGGCCCTGGCTTCGTCGATACCCAGCTCACCTGCGATGGCCTGTGCGGTGCGCCGGTTGTCGCCAGTCAGCATCACGATGTGTTGAATGCCAAAACGACGTACTCGTTCCAGGCTGCTTTTCGCCTCAGGCCTAGGCTTGTCAGCGATCGCTATGAAACCCATGATCATATTCTGATCGCCCAGGATGACCACGGTTTCTCCCTCGGCCTCGTGCTTGTCCAGTACGGCCTCGACTGCAGGTGAACACAAGCCCCGTTCTTCGAACAGGCGGTGATTTCCCAACAGGTAATCTTGCCCTTGAATACGCCCCTGAACACCACGCCCCGTCAGGGCCTGGAAATTTTCGACCGGTTCCGTATGTACTTCCATAGATTGAGCATGCTCGAGTATTGCCTGTGCTAGGGGGTGCTCGGAACGGGATTCCAGAGTGGCCGCAATGCGAACCAGATCTTCCTCTGCAGTCGCATTGATCACCTCGACATGCCGTACTCGTGGCTTGCCTTCCGTGAGCGTGCCGGTCTTGTCGATGGCAAGCGCTTTTAGATGCCCGACATTCTCCAGGTGTACCCCGCCCTTGATCAACACACCCGCGCGTGCTCCTCGCGCCAACCCGGAAACGATGGCCACCGGCGTGGAGATCACGAGGGCGCAGGGGCAGGCGATGACCAATAGCACCAGGGCACGATAGAACCAATCACCGAAAGGCTGGCCAAACAGTAACGGCGGCAGCAAGGTAATCAGGGCAGCCAGTATCAGCACAATCGGCGTATAGATCCGTGCAAAGCGATCAACAAAGGCCTGGGACGGTGCGCGCGCCGCTTGTGCCTCTTCGATCAGATGAATGATGTGCGCCAGGGTGGTGTCGGCCGCCTTATGCGTCACCCGCACGTCGAGGCTCCCTTCACCATTGATGGACCCCGCGTAAACGCTGTCACCCGGCGCTTTATCCACCGGCACGGACTCGCCGGTGATGGGGGCCTGGTTAATGGCTGAATGACCAATCACAATCTCGCCGTCCAGCGGTACCTTCTCGCCGGGTCGCAATCGGAACAGGTCATCGATCTGGGCCTCGTCCACCGCGACGGTGACCTCCTTGCCTTCACGCAACACGCGCGCCACGGGTGGCGCCAGTTCCATCAGGGCACGCACGGCATGCCGGGCGCGATCCATGGCACGGCCTTCGAGCAGCTGGGCGAGCGCGAACAGGAACACCACCATGGCCGCCTCATCCCACGCATCAATGAACAACGCACCAACCACGGCGACACTCATCAGAAAATTCATATCCAGCGCGCCGTGGCGCGCGGCCGCGACGCCCTTGCGAGCAATGAACCAGCCACCAATCAGGATGGCCAGCGCATATACCAGCTTTTCCCACGGGCTGGCAGGTTGGATGAAATGCAGCGCCAAACCAATGGCGGTGAATACACCCGCTGCGAGGGTTGAGACCAGTCTGCCATAACGTAGCCAGAAGCCGACGACCTCCCTCGACTCACCGAATGGCACCGCCTTGAGGCCCACTCTATCCAAGGCAGCGATCAAATGCCCAGCCGGCAAGATGATGTTGTCATGGACCACGGTTAAACGCTCGGTCATCAGGTTGACCTCAAATCGCTCCAATCCCGGCAATCCGGTTAGTGCCTTTTCCACCAGCGCCGTTTCTTCCGCACAATCCATGCCCTCAACACGCAACACGCTCGTGACCCGATGGGCACCCTCAACGATGCCGTAACCCAATGTGCGCACCGTGTCGCGTACCCGATCTACTCCATCGGGTGAAAGCACCTGTGCCGACAAGGTTTCTCCGGCGAAGTCGACATGGACCTCAGTCACCCCTGGTAACTCACTCACCACCTTCTCGACCTTGGTGGCGCAATCAGGACAATCCATGCCTTCGATGCGGCAATGAAGGACCTCGGGTTGTGATTTGTTGTGGAATTTATTTGCCATAGTGGTGAGCCCTATTGCTATAGAGTCTTCGAAGACGCCGCTTCTCTTCCTTGAATGTACTATATTTCATATTGTTTATTAGCCAACCGAACGAATAAATCTCCGACTTCTCTTATAACGATTCATGGGAATTTGCATAGTGGTGCGTCACCCGGATGGTACTTCCCGATGGCGGAATTTTTCCCAATTTTGTATAAAACTTTGCGTATCGGGACTTGATACTGTGCCTCCGATAACTGGTGTTCATCTGCTCCAGCGTAGTACCTGAGGGATCAAGCACTTCAACATCAATATGCCCCGGGATGGGACCCCGCCCGACTGGCCGGCGTCTCACCTCACCGCGCAGCGTGACCTCATCTCCTTCCTGAATGACACTTACGAATCCAATTGTGCCACGTGCAGAAGAGACCTTTTCGATTTTCACGGTATGGTCACGGATGAGATCACTGCCCATCGTGGCACAACCCGTGAGTATGCTGAAAGTAATTAGAGCGACTATCGTTGCCAGCGTGTTATTGTAGCTATTCATCCTGTATCTCCTGTTTTGAAATCTTGTTCGATTATTCATACATGCTGTCTTGCGGTGAGCCTGCCAATCCCAGACGTTCAATACGTCCGCGGGAAAAGGTGGTGTACAATGCTGGCAACACGAACAGCGTCAATAACGTCGAGGACACCAGTCCGCCGACCACGACCGTCGCCAACGGCCGCTGCACCTCCGAGCCCACGCCACTAGCCAGCAACATGGGGATGAGACCCAGGGCGGCGATGGAGGCCGTCATCAGTACCGGCCTGAGACGAGACAACGCGCCGGCAAATACCGCTTCACCGAGCACCAGCCCACCTTCGATCCGTTGATTGATGGCGTTTACCATGACGACGCCGTTGAGCACCGCCACACCGAACAAGGCGATAAAGCCGATAGAACCAGGCACGGAAAGATATTGGCCTGAGAAGAACAGCGCGGCGATACCCCCGATCAATGCCAGGGGCACATTCAACATGATTAGCATGGCCTGTCCCACTGAGTTAAAGGCGAAGTACAACAACAAAAAGATCAGCCCCAATGATAAAGGCACAACAATCATTAACCTTGCTTGCGCGCGTTGCTGGTTTTCAAATTGCCCGCCGAAGACCACACTGTAACCAGCTGGTAAATCGATTTCCGAGCGAATGCGTTGATCGATCTCGGCCACCAGTCCACCCATATCCCGACCTTCAACATTAGTTTGAATCACCACGCGCCGTTGTACATCATCGCGGCGGATTTGCGGCGGTCCCGATTCGATCCCGACTTTTGCGACGTCACCAAGGCGCACCCAGGCACCGTCTGCCGCCTGCAGGATTAAATTGCGAATAGCTTCGGTGCTGTTGCGATATTGTTTGGCCAAGCGCACATAGATGTCATAACGTTCATTACCGCGAATAACCTGGCCGGCTTCCTGTCCACCAATAGCGTCACTGACCAGACTCATCACCTGATCAACGGGTATGCCATAACGAGCCAGTTTGTCGCGGTCCGGGCGCACCACCAGTTGTGCTTCGCCCTCTGTTTGTTCCAACGCGACACCACGCGTGCCCTCGACCTTTTTCACCAGGGACTCGATCTCTTTGCCCTTGGCGACGAGCACATCCAGATCCGCACCAAACAATTTGATTGCAAGTTGGGCCTTGACTCCAGACAGCAATTCATCCACCCGTGTGGCGATAGGCTGGGAAAAGTTAAACAACAGACCTGGCATCACCGACATTTTTTCTTCCATTAAGGCCTGGAGTGATTGGCGGTCCGCAGCAGATTCCCATTCATCGACCGGTTTCAGGCCAATAAAGATTTCGATATTGGAAACCGGTTCCGGATCACCACCGACCTCGGCACGCCCGACACGACTGGACGCGTATAACACTTCCGGGAATGCCATTAATTGTTGTTCCAGTATTTCTGCCACACCAAGTGCCGTATCTAAACTGGATGAAGGTGCTAAGGTAATGCGTACATTGATGGTACCTTCTTCCAGTTCCGGCACGAACTCGGTACCCAAAAAGGGCACCAGAACTAGTGACGCGACGAATAACCCGATAGCGGTTGTTACCACCCATGATTTTCTTGCCAGCGCCTGTCTTAAACGCAGACGGTATTGTTTTTCGATGGGTCGCAACACCGGACTCGTTTTTTCAAGCACGCCTTGTTTGAAAACATAAGAGGCCAGAGCCGGTATGACCATCAGCGCCACTAACAGGGAAGCAAACATCGCCAGCACGATCGAGATCGCCATCGGCTGGAACAATTTGCCTTCCACACCTTCCAGACTGAACAGTGGTGCAAAGACGATGGCGATGATCAGTACCGCAAAGAAAACCGGACGTCCCACTTCCTTGGCCGCTTCCTGAATGCGTAGCGCTATACCATGGCGATCACTGGCGGCATCGTAAGGATGCTCATCACCGGGCGCGAGTTCCTGTTGAGCATGTGCGTGATGCTCTCTGTCAGGTGTGGTCAGGTGACTGAAGATATGTTCCATCATGACCACCGAACCGTCCACCATCATACCGATGGCGATGGCCAGTCCTCCCAGTGACATCAGGTTGGCCGAGATCCCCCAATAGGCCATGGCCATCAGTGCAAGTCCGATCGAAATGGGGATGGACAACAACACCAACAGGGTCGCGCGAATATTCATCAGGAATAACAGCAAGACGATGATGATCAGGACAAAGGCTTCCAGCAGGGCCTTGCTCACGGTATTCACCGCTTTACTGACCAGATCGGACTGATCATAAAAAGGATCCAGGATCACACCCTTGGGTAAGGCTTGTTGAATCGCGGGCAGGCGTTCCTTGATGCCATCAATCGTTGCCTTGGTGTTGGCACCCATACGTTTCATGACGATCCCCACCACGACTTCACCCAACTGCTGTGGCTTACCCTGGCCATCTCGCAGAGTCATGGTCACCGCACCCTGACGGATCTCTGCACCAAAGCGTACGCTGGCGACATCGCTGACCTTGACCACGTTACCGTCGTCCTGTTTCAGCGGGATATTGCCGATATCACGCAGGCCGTCATCGCCGCTGCGAACCCAGCCCACACCACGAATAATCAATTGTTCATTACCACGGTCCATATACCAGCCACCGGCATTGCGATTGTTGGCTTCCAGTGCCTCAGCGACATCCCGTGGTGTCAGGTTAAAACTCAACAAGCGCTGTGGGTCGAGTTGTACCTGGTATTGGCGGACTTCACCGCCGAAGGACAGGACTTCGGTAACACCGTCTACGGGCATAAGCAATAACTTCACCACCCAATCGTTCAAACTGCGTAAGGTGAGCGCGTCATATTGACCGGGTTTTTCCGAACGGATCATGTACTGGTATACCTGACCCAGACCCGAGGTGTTCGGCCCCATGGCGGGGATGCCGACACCGGCGGGAATTTGTTCACGTGCCGCCTGCAATCGTTCGAAGACCAGTTGCCGTGCAAAATAAATGTCCGTGCCTTCTTTGAACACAACGGTCACGCCCGACAGGCCTGTCTTGGAAATGGAGCGCACTTCTTCCACATCGGGCAGGCTGTACATCACCGCCTCAATTGGGAAAGTGATCAACTGTTCCAGTTCTTCAGCGGCCAACCCCGGCGCCTCAGTATTCACCGTGACCTGTACGTTGGTTACATCGGGAAAGGCGTCAAGATTCAGCTGGGGTAAAATCAAAGAGGCACCGAACAGCATGGCGATCAGGGTAAGCACCACCAACAGGCGGCTGCCAACGGCAATATCAATTAATTTATTTAACATATCGAGCCACCCTTAATGGTTGTGGATATCAAAGCCGCCTTTCGCCAGTTCGGACTGGACGAAAAACGCACCCTGGGTGACAACACGGGCACCGGGTTTGATGCCTTCAATGATGACCTTGCCATCACTGACACTTTTTACTTCAACTTCAACGGCTTTAAATTCACCTGCTTCATCCTGTTCCACCATGACTTGCCAGTCGCCATCTGCGCTGCGCAATACCGCCGCTTCCGGTACCTGTAATGCCTGAGCCTGGTTACGTGTTGTGATCAGTGCTGTCACAAACATGCCAGCATGAAGCTGGTCATTAACATTACCGACTTCAAGACGAACAGCGGAGGTACGAGTGGTTTCGTCTAGCGTGTGGTGAAGCTGAACAACTTTGGCCGGGATGCGCTGCTCGTCAAGCATGACCTCGGCAGTATTGCCAATATCAATTTGCCCTGCGATGGCCGGGTTGACCCGTGCCTCGACCCACATGACAGACTCATCAGCAATCACCATAAGCTCATACCCGGCTTCAACGCGCTCACCGATGATGAATTTATCATGCAGGATACGCCCGGCCTGTTGTGCCACCAGTTTGAATGAACCGTCAGCGCTACGCTTTTGCGCGAGCAGGGCCTTGATTTCCGTTTCACTCATGCCAAAGGCCTTCGCATTGGCATAGGCCTTTTCGTAATCCACTTGTGTGGTAATGTAACGGCGCTCTGACACCACCTTGCGACCGAGTTCCTTTACCCGTTTCCATTCCTTGTCGGCAAGAAGGAGTTGACCCTGCGCCTCGGCCATTTCCACGCTGGACAAGGTCAACAGTCCCTGACCTTTTTCAACGTTATCACCAAGGCGCGCATGACGCGCCACGACTTGCGCTGCAATTCGCGAGGTAACTTTTACTGTTTGGTATTCATTGAGCTTTACTTCACCTGGCGCACGTATCATCGCACCCACTTCACGCAATTCAAGCGAGGTGACTTTTATACCAGCAGTTTGAAGTTGTTGAGGGCTGAGCTTAACGATACCGGCTTCTTCCTCATGATTATCGCCTTTATGGTCATCGCCATGTTCGTCTTCAACCTTTTTATCGTGGCCGTGGTCATCACCTTCACGATGTTCCGTACGCGATTCGGCGGTGGTCTTTTCATGAGTCTCATTTTCGTCACTACAACCGCCCAATAGCAGAGTTGCCAGGAGTGTTATTAAAAGTATTTTCATGTTCATCTCAATTCTTCCCCGTTACGTTGATATCCAACCAGGTGTTGATTTGGGCTGTTTCGTAGAGCCAGTTAAAGCCGCTTTTCCACGAACGACCGCGCAGTTCGATGCCTGCCGCTTGGGTATCAATGGCCTGTTTTAGTTGCACCAGATATTCGGCGGTACTCATATCACCAGCACGCCACAAGCGCTTGATGAGTTCCAGTTGCCGGCTGACACTGGTCCGGCCATTGGTACGCCAGTTATCCCAGGCCTTTTGCAATAATTTGAATTCTTCTGTGCTGGCCAGAATACGGCCACGGTGATCACGATAAAGTTGTAGAGCCGACTGTTCACTTTCGATTAGATCCTGCTGCGCGGCATCCACTTCTGCGCTGAAGGTATTCCTGACATTCAGGGGTATTGTCAATGTCAAACCAACGAGACTTTCCCTGTCTTCCTTACCACCGCGTAATGCGATCGTCGGATCCCAGGCACGTTCACTCTTTCGTAACGCAACGGTGTACCGGCTTGCCGCGACCTGCGCTTGTTGTGCGCGCATGGCGGGTAACTGTGATAACCAGGATTCGATATCGCTTGGTAGCCTGGGCGTGGGCAAGGATTCTGGTAGTGCGGGTAAAACATTGGGTAAATATCTAAAAAGGGCGCGTAATCGCTCCTTTGCAGCCGCCGCTTCGGCCAGTGCCTGGGCATGACGCGTTAGTGTTTCGCTGTAGGCCAGGCGGGCCAAATTGAGCTCGACCTGGTTAAGGTCCCCGGCCTTGTGACGTTGCTCAGCAACATCGGCGAACTCTTGCATCAGCTTGAGACTGTCTTCGACCAGCGATGCCAGTTTCCCTTGCGTGTCATTATTGGCCAGTGCAACCAGCAAATCCCGCGATAATCCCTGAATCGCTAATTCA
The DNA here is from genome assembly GCA_019911805.1 of Gammaproteobacteria bacterium. Classification (NCBI taxonomy): domain Bacteria; kingdom Pseudomonadati; phylum Pseudomonadota; class Gammaproteobacteria; species Gammaproteobacteria bacterium. The sequence continues at coordinate 29,478 of JAIOJV010000077.1, read as the reverse complement.
TATTCTGCGTTCGCTTTGCTGAACTCGGCTTGTGCAACAGATGTGCGTGAACCACGCTGATCACCCCAATCAATTTTCTGACTAAGTTGCATGGTCGAGGTACGGATATTGGTGTCTTCGGTGTCCAGTTCCAATTCCGGGTTATAGACCGCTTTATCCGCCGCCTTCAATCGAGCTCGCACCGCCTTGAGGTTGGCTTTTGCAGCCTGCATTTGAGGATGTTCAGTTAAACTACTCTGAATAAACTGGCGCAATGAGGCTGGCGCTGGTTCACCAAGATTCGTCAACGTGCGATCTTGATTGGGGTTACTCCATGTCGGGTTTGCCGATCCACTTTCAGCGGCAGCCCATGGAGATATGATCAGCAGCCAGCCCCACAGGGCGAACTGCATAATTGTTGTTGCTTGTTTCATGCACAAAATCCTTTAACCACGATAAAACACACGCCACACACGAGCGCGGCGTACCAATAACATTGGGTGGTAAAGAATTTAGGCTTTCGGAGGTTGGGTAGGGGGCGAGAGAATCAAAGAGTGGTGTGTGTTGGTGTTACGTAACGCCTTTTGGATTTTCCTGTCACAAGTCATGACTGACTCAGCTATCGGAAAGCCCACATAGTGGGCACTGCCATGACAACAGTGATCACAGGTATCAACACCATTACCTGTATCAGGCTGATTATCTGCGCCTTGCGACCATTCCGCCCCATGCCCGAAATACGCCTCGGCATGCGTGTCCGCTGCCCATGCTACGCCGGCGTATAATATGGAAATGATGAGGCACTGTGAAATTAATCGTCGCATTGGGGCATATATTGCGTCAGATCAAGCCATTGTGCAAGCTGCTGTTAGGAAATCACACTAAATTGGCGCATTTAGAGAATCGGCACGATCTTAATTGAACTAAAGTTTTGTACCGCTTCCCATTATATTAGTCATGGCTTTAGAATGGGTACCACTTTAACCCAAGTGGCCAGGGGCAAGATGCCGGTGGATTCCGGCGCATTCAATCCTCGTCAGGTAAAAGGATGGTGATCACGGGCTCGCCCTGATCACCCGGCCCGACGATCAGCTTCAGCGTGGTCAATTCCGCTTCCATCGACTGCCCATCGCGGCGCACCCGGTAGAGTTGGAATAGCAGCCGGTCACCGGAACCTGAGGCGGTTCGGATGGCATGGGACGCCATGAAGAGCACGTCCCATAACCGGCCGGACTGATCCTGATGTACCTGTCCTTCACTGTCGCCTTCCGACCAGGCCACACAATCGGCCCAGACATCGGACGTCAGGGCTACCGGCCATTTAAAACCGGCTTCCTGTGCCATGGCACCCGCATCGATCAATACCCCATCCTCAATGGCCTGGGCGCGGGTATACGTGGATATGACGTTGCCGAAAAACGAATCGGCTGTTTGTTCATTTGAAGAGTTGGACATCGTGTTTCTCCTTTGTGGAAGTAACACCGGGTCACACCTCCTTCCCTGCCGGGAAAGAGAATGCTTTCCCGGTAGGGTTTGTGAAAAGTAATGGATGTCAGAGCAAACCACGTTCAGCGAACGACACGCTCTCACCACCCGACACCACGAAGTGGTCAAGCACGCGCACATCAACCAGTGCGAGTGCCTCTTTCAGTCGGCGGGTGATCATCTCATCCGCACGACTGGGTTCAGCGACACCCGATGGATGGTTGTGGAAAAAGACCATGGCGGCAGCGTTCGCCTCCAGGGCCTGTTGCACGACAACGCGAGGATGAATCGAGGCGCCATCGATGGTGCCCTGAAACAACTCACGCACAGCGATGATTCGATGCCGGTTGTCCAGGAACAAACTCCCGAATACCTCGTTGCGGTAATCGGCCAAGCGAAGACGCAGAAAATTCCGTGTCTCCTCTGGACTGCTCAAGGCCCTCCCGGCTCGATGCTTAACTGCCAATAATTTCATTGCCAGCATCACCACTGATTGCTTTTCCTCGTCGTTAAGCTCCGACAGCTTTAGACCGGTAAACCGGTCCTCCGTATTTTTCATGACTGATCTCCTCGAATTGACGGGGAGACCAGACCCACGGGGGAATGATTCCCCGATGGGTTGGAAGGTGGCCGGGTAACGAAGTTACCCGGCCGGTTGTGGATCTACGCAGCGGTCTCTTGCTCCGTAACGAACGGCTGGCCGTCGACCTTGGCCCACGCAATGCTAAGCAGACGGGCCTTCAGACTGACACCGGTTTCGCCGGCCTTGTCACCGTTCTTGTAGGTAAAGGATTCCGCATACAAATCACTGAGCGTGAATCCGATGAGCACCTTCAACTTGCCCTCAACGGCCGACTTGAGTTGACGCACAATCTCCTGCGCCTTCTTGCCGGACACGTGACACTCGAAATACGTGTACTGGACGTTGTCGACACTACCGCGCAAAGCGGCAATGGTGACACTCAGAAAAGGTGTACCCTCTTCCGGCGTCACTTCCCGGACGCGGTTTAGATAACCCATACCGTTGGTGTGAAGATCGAAATACTTGGTCGTTTCGTTGTTAGACATAACACTGACTCCTTCTGGTTGGTTTCGTCCGGAGCAAGCGCATCCCTGACGGGATAGCTTCCCCGGCAGGGTTTGTGAAAAACGGAAACAATGATGTTTCCTTAAAGCTGGACCGAGGCTTTCGCCACGGCGCCTGTTGCACGATCCTAAGGCACCTTGTTTGTCACTGAGACCGCAGTGACCACGTATAAAACCATTTTCAGGCCACGTCTGACTCTTCGCAGACGTATTGCAGATACTTCAGCATTCCGCGCGCGTTGGCGAAGGCCGGGTGTTCGGCAATGGCCTGATTAGGAAACCAGTCGGTAATATGTTCCACCAGCGCGACGGTGCCGCCTCCAACGAACAACACTCGATCCAGCTCTACACCCAGGCCGAGTTGTCGGCGGGTCTCCGCATAGAGCCGTTCGACGAGCTCCCGTTTGGCGGCATCGACCAGTTCCGCTACGTTATGATTCTTCCCGTGGAGACGCACGACACCGCGGTCGACGGCGTGTGACACAATCTGCTCCCCCACGCTTTCCATGTCGAAGCGTTCTTGTATGCCGTCAGCGACACTTTGTTTCACGTCCAACATGCCGCCCTGCAGGGAGCCCGACGACGTGTGAATAACGCCCTGATCCTTAACGACCACGTAGTCTGTAGTTCGCCCACCGATGTCCACGATGGCGATCGGTACCGACAACCGTTCTTCGTCGAGGATGACTTCATCCCCTTTAGCAACGATGACATAGTCGTACCATGCGGCCAGCGCCTCCGGGATCACATCAACGAATGCGATGCCGGCTGGCAATCGCTCCATCATCGGTTGAACGGCCTGCTTCAGGCTGCGGCACTTTTTCTCGATCGTGTCACGACGCTGCTCGCCGTTTTTCTTGTAAAAAGCACTAACAGGTAGCCCCGATACCGTGTGAACAGATCGGCCTGCCAAACCTGCTTCCTGGAGGGCATGCTGAACGATGGCGCGGTTCATGCCTGAGGTGGGATAACCTTCGAAATGAGTCGGTGCGCCGTCGACGGCGCCCACCGAGTACACCGCTCCTTCAGTTTCGTACTCGAAGATGCGTTGCTGGCCGTCGTGGATCCAGGTCACACCAGATTTACCGACTCTTGCCCGCGACGGTATGGCAATCAACCGTCCGTCCGGCAGGGCCACTTTTGTAAACGCATAACCATCATCGAGACCCACCTGAATGGGCGTCATCGTATTGGAATCCGACATTATTTCTCCTCCATTTTTTTGATACCGCTTTGTTTATCTATGCGATCAATCTCATCCGATCACCTTTCTCAGTCCTGCGAATGGCTTACCCTGGCTACCAGGTCTGTGTTCTTCGACCATCACGGGATTTGTTTTGGTCGCCGTGTCTGCTCGAGACGCGGGCTCCGCCAACCAGGTGGCGAATGCGAATCTCGGTTTACTCGTTGACACACCCCGTCCCTGTGGTCGCTCTATCTGCAGCGGATCGATCTCGTCCTGCGCCACCCGCAGCGTTTGGCATTCATAGCGGAATCCCTGCACCAGGAGCCCACGCAACCACTCTTGACGCCGGCCTTCAGGGATTCGCTCCAGCCGGTTCAGGATAAGGGACTCAAACGTCACCCGTGGATCGAGCTGGAGTACGACGCGTTTTCCTCCCGCTGCTTTAGCCATACTTTATCGACCCTACCGTCATGTTCCGTGTTGTCACTGGATTATGGCGACGAAGGGACTGCATACCAGTGAAAACTAAGTCCCACCGATGTCGTCGTTTACCGACTCCGGAATATCTGCCTTTGATACTGACTCAGCAGGTTTAAGGTGGATGTGTTTGGCCGCCTCATCAGGGAATCGGACCTTACGGGGCGTAAGCGGTGCACAGTGCGCACCGCTCAACACGTCTTCCGGCACTTCACCCATGATTTGACGGGCGCGGCTTGCGTTGGCAGTGCCTTGCTTCAGTGACTCGCGATCGATACCGAGAAACTGATAGCCCTGCGGCACCGCGAAAGCACCTCGAATCCTGCGCGCACAGGTATTGAGCAAACCCTCCGTCGATGAACCGTTCAGGAGTCCCACATGGTGGGCGGTCAATAGTGTGCGTACGAACTTGTCGTATTCGGCGATCATCTGTGCACCCCGATAGGCGTAGGGATTGGCGAACTGCAATGCGATCCGGTACGGCTTCATCGACTCCGCCACCGTCACTTCCAGGGCGGTGAGCTGTTCGAGCCGAGCGTCTAGCGTCACCTGTTCGCTCTTGACCAGATTGCGAATCCGTTCGAGCACCTCATGAACCTTGATCAGCCACCAATCGGCATAGGGATCGTCATTGCGTGACGCCTGCCAGATTACGCGCAGTCGATCGGCAAATCCCACCAGACCAATAATCGCTGGTTTGTCGGCACTGCCGTTACGACCACGGATCAACCGCTGCGCCTGTCGGGTCTGGACCGTTAGCCAGACCTGCCCACGGAGCGCACCGGGACCGGCATCGACAGCTGCTTCTTCAGAATTCAGTTCTATTCGCTGTTCTGGATCTGATTTACCGGAAATCATGTGGCATACCCTTCATTCTGATGATATTGAACAATCCCACTATCAATCCATGAGCGGTGCCGACAGACAAGAACTTATTCATACGCGCTTCGACGTGGTTGGTTTAGCGAAGTGATAATCGGTGAATGCTGAGGCTGGTTACACTGTGACCACTAGATCCATCCCTCCTCCAAATATTTGGCACGTCTCATATTTCCTACACTCCGTGTGGTCCTTGACACCATAGGACGTATGTCCTACTCTAAGTCCCATCCTAGGACATGCGTCCTATACTAACCGAGACAGACCCAAGGAGATCAATATGTCCGCTGATTTGTTCGAGCCGTTTCAACTAGGTGACCTGACACTCGCCAACCGTATTGTCATGGCACCTATGACACGCAATCGCGCCGACGAAAACGGTATCGTGACGTCCATGATGGTGACCTACTACCAACAACGCGCCAGCGCCGGTCTGATCGTTACCGAGTCCGCCCCAGTCTCACCGGAAGGCGTAGGCTATCCCTTTACGCCGGGGATTTACACGAATGCCCAGGCTGCCAGCTGGCAACCTGTCACCGATGCAGTGCACGCAGCCGGTGGCCGCATTTTCATTCAGCTGCAGCACTGTGGCAGGATTTCCCATCCGAGCATGCTGCCTAACAACGCCATACCTGTCGGTCCATCGGCGCTGCGGCCGGCGGGACAGGCCGTCACCTATACTGGCATGCAAGACTTCGTGATACCACGCGCACTCGAGACCGATGAAATTCCGGACATAGTGGCGCAATTCCGACGTGGCGCCGAAATGGCCAAGCACGCGGGTTTCGACGGCGTGGAAGTACACGGCGCCAACGGCTATATCATCGACCAGTTTCTGCGCAACGGCAGCAACCTCCGCAGCGATGCATACGGTGGCAACAAGCAGAACCGCATGCGTCTGTTGAACGAAATCCTCGATGCTGTTTGCGCGGTGTGGCCAGCGCAGCGCGTGGGCGTGCGTCTGAGCCCCGAGAACAGTTTTAATGAGATGTCGGATTCCGACCCGCAATCACACTTTGGTTATTTCATCGAACAGTTAACTCCGCGTGGCTTGGCCTATGTGCATGTGCTCGAAGGCGACATGATGACAAAGTCCAGCACCTTGGATTATGGCGCCTTGCGCTCGAACTTTGCGGGCCCCTATATCGCCAACAACGGCTATAACCTCGATCGTGCCCAATCGGCTCTACGTAGCGGAGCCGCGGATTTAGTCGCCTTCGGCATTCCATTCCTTGCTAATCCGGACCTGGTGCGCCGCTATCGGGAAGACTTGCCATTAGCCGAAGCCGATCCAAACACCTTCTACGGTGGCGGCGAGGCAGGCTACACTGACTATCCCCTTTATCATGGCGAAGAAATTTACGCGAACTGACCCTTGAGGTACGGTTGGCCGGGAGGTCTCTATCATGAGTGACAAGACTACACGCGATCACATTGTTGAAGCCGCCGATCAGCTCTTCTATCGGCAAGGCTACGAGCATACCTCGTTTGCTGACATTGCCAATGCCGTACATATCTCGCGCGGGAATTTTTACTATCACTTCAAAACCAAGGATGACATTCTGGATGCCGTGATCGATCAGCGTCTGGCGAATACCAGAATGATGTTGGAGCGCTGGGAAAGTGAAGAAGACCATCCGGCTGATCGGATCAAGCGCTATATCCATATCCTGCTCACCAATTGGTCCAAAATAAATTATTTCGGTTGCCCCGTAGGGACACTGTGTACCGAACTTGCCAAGCTGAATCACACCTCGCAAGAAGAAGCGAGCAAGGTCTTCACCCTTTTTCGCACCTGGTTACGCCAGCAATTCATCTTGCTTGGTCGCAAGAAAGATGCAGATGCATTGGCAATGCATGTTCTTGCCTGGAGCCAGGGTGTCGCCACGCTCGCAAGCACCTTTCATGATGAGAAATTCGTGAGAAAAGAAGTCAAGCAGATTTGCGAGTGGCTGGAATCGACCACACTAACTGATGACTCACACAAATAAAATCGACAGGAGAAAAGAAGTGTTTATAGTTCTGCTTAAATTTTCTGGCAACAAGGGCCAGGCCGGTCAATTCATGGAAGGCCACAACGAATGGATAAAACACGGTTTTGATGACAGCATATTTTTGTTGGCCGGCAGTGTTCAACCCAATGCAGGTGGCGCGATCGTGGCGCACAATACAACATTGTCAGACCTTCAAAAAAGAGTAAATGAGGATCCGTTTGTCGCGGAAAATGTGGTGAGCGCGGACATCCTGGAAATCACACAGGGAAAAGCCGATGAGCGGCTACAGTTTCTTCTCGACTGATTGTTCTTCCTGTGCCATTTTTTTATGAAGGACAATATATGAACAAGACGACAAAAGGTCCTGACGGCAAACCACGCTGCCAGTGGTGCAGTGCCGCACCGGAGTTTCTCGCCTATCACGATACGGAATGGGGTTTCCCGGTAAGTGACGATCATCGCTTGTTCGAGAAATTGTGTCTGGAAGGTTTTCAATCCGGCTTGAGCTGGCGCACCATCCTCGCTAAACGCGAAAACTTCCGCGCTGCATTCCACGATTTCGATTTTAACAGGATAGCCCGCTTCACCCAGCGTGACGTTAATCGATTGCTCAAAGATGAAGGCATCGTCCGTCACCGCGGCAAGATCGAGGCGGTCATCAACAATGCACTAAGGGCGCAGGAACTCGTCAAACAAGAAGGCTCGCTTGCTGCCTTCATCTGGCGTTACGAACCTGACATAAAGCAGCTTGCAACGCCTCAGACCGTCTCGACGTCTGACGAATCGACCGCCCTGTCGAAAGACCTGAAAAAGCAAGGCTGGAAGTTTGTCGGACCGACCACCGTGTATGCCTTTATGCAGGCAATGGGGTTGATCAACGATCATGTTGAGGGCTGCGTAATCAGAGTTAAAGTTGAACGCGCGCGCAAAACTTTCCGGCGACCAGAGCGCTGAGAAATGGTGCATTTAATTGGGAATTTATCACCCTATCCGGTACTACCTGAAAAGAGTTTATTCCTGCTTGGCTCGATGTAGTTGATATCAGGAGATTGAAACGGATAAAGACGAGTGGATGGTGGTTACACTGTAACCGCTTCGTTTCAGATCCGTCGTCAACCAGACTCGTCGTCTGACTGTACCCGTGCCGACATGTGAAGGGACTTGCGTATCTCGGCCAGCCGTTGTTGACCGGATTCATGCGACCTGTTTTCTTCTCTGCGTTTTGCTTCCGCCAGGCTGTCTTCTTGTTGCTTCAGATACCTCAGCCGCGCCTTCTCCCGTTCGATGCGTTCATCGCGCACCTTGATGCCAAGATTGGGGACGAATTCACCCTTGTTCGCGGCTCGACACAAGAAGTGCAGGAAGCGCATTTCATCATACACAGGGCTCATACCCTTCTGCTCCGAACGCAATCGCCCTTCCAACTCATCAAGGATGGATTGGCGTTCGTCCGCAGAAACGGTGTTCAAATAACGATCCGCCAATGCACGCTGGTTCTCTGACAGCCGCTTCGGATAGATCAGGGATGGGTTCCCATCCGTGCCAGTGAAAATTTTATTCTCTTCTGTTTTTTTTGTAGTAGTAGTTTTATTTATATAACTACTACTACAACTACCCGGCTTCAAATTTTGTGGGCTCGAAATTTGTGGGTCCTTAACTTGAACATAGGTTTCGCCCGGCTTTGAATTTTGGTCCCGGTGATCTGAACCATTTTCCTCGACTACGTTTCGCAGTCGGGTCATCACCTTCGCGCTGAACGCAAAATAGCGACGCGGTGAATCCTGCTGGATTGCTTCCACGGCTTGCATTCGACGTTCGATCGGATGCCCCTGGGCACAGATATCAATACCCTCATGGATGTCCTCGTCAATCGTATCCAACACTCCTTTGGCGACCAGACGCACGCGGGCATGGTGATGCGTGAGCGACTGCCGCAGGAAATTCATGTAGTCGGGGTCCAGATGCAGGGCATCGACTAACGGCAGCGGTTCATCGTGCAACGCGTAGACATTGCCGCGGAAACGACCGCTCGCCTCGCGTAGACGGGCACACAAGGTCAGCCAGCGGGTAGTGCGTAGAATAGCGATGGCCCTGGAGATGGTTGAAGTGGAGGAAACATTGGTTTTCTTGGCGAGATACTCATAGCTGGGAAACGCTGTGCTACCGCCGGTCTCCTGCGCCTGCAACATGATGACCATCCACACCAGTTTGTCCACGGGTTCGAGCACGGGATCTTGCACCACCAGCGTGGGGAACGATTGATGCCGGTTCCCCATGAACAGCATGGTGTCGGCATGTGTATTACCCGATTCCCGTTGTACGCGTTCTATGGTCGCCTGTATCAGTGCATCCAGTGCGTGGGTTTCGGGTCGTAGGCCACGAGAACCTTCACCCATCCGAACACGCTCGCTCCGAGGGGTCGTGACCGCTTCGTCCTGTCAGATCACCGTATTGATTCCAGCGTTGCGTCAAGTTCCATATGGCCCGCATCGAGATACCGGTGTCACGATGGATGACAAGATACTCATTCGGTGCAAGTGGACCGTCGTCTTCACGGTCCGCCCGTTGCACCCAGGCGTTCCAAAGTTTATGCGTACTCTCTTCATCGGGTTCTGCCGGCCGGCCGACGGAAGGATCTACAGTTAACATTCGACGAAGTCGTGTGTATTCGCGGGACCCCAAACCGAACAGCGTCTGCATCATCTCCAATGGCGCATCCGCAGCAATCAACACCTGTTGTAGTTCCTCGGACTCACGCTGCCGGCGCAGGTGATCGATCATCGGCCAGTACACGTCCCGATTGAGGTCGATCTCCAGACAATGTGCACGCAGCGACTCGACCCGATAGAGATCGGCAAGGTTCATTTCGCGCAACGCCTCGATTTCGCGCGGCCCGAAGTTCATATTGCGTAGTGCAGCCTGGTCCCCTTCGGCCAGGCAACGGATCGCGTACATCAGCACGGCCGTGATCAGATCGGATTCTTTGGTCCCGTCCATCGCGACTATTCCCAGAGTTGAGTCTGGGAATCCTCCGCGACACGGTGAATGTGGCGGTAGGTATCCATCAGGCTGAGAAGATCCCGCCAGTCCTGTTCACTAAGTTGACGCCAGAGTCGATAGCCGGTGTGCCCCGGATCCAGCGTCCAGACACTATTGAAGAGTAGACCGGCATCCTGATTCTCAAGCGCCTGTCGAAGAATCGAGTCATCGGACAAGGTGGCGACGACGGCTTCTAGCGGTGCCACGGTCATCTCCGCACAGGCGGCTAGATGCCACCACAGCATGGAGATTTGGCCGAGCGTGTCGGCGTCTAACTGATCGGCCAACGACGAATCCGGCACGTCGCAGAGAATGAATCCAAGCCCCTTGCCGGACAGTGGTGTAACCAGCTCGCCGATGCCGTTGCGTTGCGCGAGGCGCGCGGCCAGTGTCCAGGCCCGGGCACGTAAGGATTTGAGATCTGTGAGGCCGGGCTCGCCAATAGTGATCGATTGCGTTTCCAAACTTTGTATCGAACGGTCTGGTGATTCGATCGGAGTGTTTTGAGGATCATTTGAATCTTTCTCAGATACCTTGGGCGCATTATCGCGTGATGATCCTTGAACAACAGGAGTCTTATCATCAGGTACTGCCTTCGTGCTGTCGCCCTGGTGCTCACCAGAAGTTTGAATGTCGGCAACGCCTTTTACTTTCACGGGAGTTGCTCTCGGAGAAGAATCCGCTTCGCCCGATGTAACGGTATCGTATTCGCCATCAGGCATTGAAAGATCAATATCGCGTCCAACAAGGCGTGCATCCAGTTCAACTCGAATGGTATGGATGCTTACTTCGGCCTCTTCCGCAATCTCCGTCTCAATAGCACTGCGCAACAATTCAAGATCCCACTCCGGTCCGTCGTATCGCCCACATAAAGCCGCGAGCACTGCATCGAAGGTTTCGTCATCACCCAGATCCCGTTTCTTCCAGATCCCACGCGCGGCTCGGTCCAGGGCGCGAATCCGTTCCACCTGTGGTCTTCCCAAACCCGACTGCAAGGCCCGCGGAATGACCGGAAGCAAAGTGTGAACCGCGTATCCCATTTGAGAGATCAGCCCGTGACTCAAGCTGTAGCCGCGTTCTCTGAGTATCGTTTCAAGGCGCCTTTGCGAAAGGCTATCGATAGCCATTTCCTCTTCGAGCAGTTGCTTGGCATCTAATACGGCCTGCGCCTTGTCGATAAAACTCAAGCCACCACGCAGATCATTTTCCCGCAGATGTGCCAGGAGCACGTCCGATTCGTGATTCCACGGCCTGTACAGACAATGAACCCGATAGAATGCCTCGTCGCCGGTTTCCTCATACAATTCCTGCAGGATCCGCAGGCGGGTGTTGCCGCCGGCGTGGACCACATAATCGGTTTCACCGGGACGGCAGGTGATAACCAGTGGCTGATCCATGCCGTCGGCGTGAATCGACGCCTTAATGCGATCGTATTCCGGATTATCGCTACGCCGCGGATTGCGGTCGTAGGCTTTTATGCGCGTAATTTCCACCTGCATCGGTATGGTCGTGTCAGGCACTCCTGCCTGCCCAGTTTTGGGTGGAGACGTGGACGATTCCGGTATATTGTCTGCGCCGCGCTTACTCATTTGACGTGTCATATTCAGCCGGTTCCTCACCCACACCGACGAATATCTCCGGATACCTGACCAAGCTCTCCCGCAACACCGCTTTCAGCCGGCCCTTGGTCCCAAGGGCGACTTTCCGGGTCCTTTGCTCGATCCGGGTCGCCAGCAATGCGCTGGCATATCGGTGTTTTCCTGCCAGTTGGTACAAATACGAGACAGAATCATTACAGACGACGGCCAAATCAGCGCGTTCCCGCTTGGTTGCTGCTTTTAAGAATTGTTTTAGCTCCATGATGATAAACATTAGCACTGAGCTAATTCTCTGGCAATCTACAAGTGTTTATCTTAGTGCTAAATTTTTTACTAAATTAGTGCTATATTATTTCGCATGAAGCGAAAACAAGAGCACACCCGTCTCCAGAATCTTGAGCTGCTCATCGCCGAGGCAGGCTCGGCCGCCAAGCTTGCTCGCATCGTTGGCACCAATAGTTCATACATCAGCCAGGTCCGCCATCAAATGCCCACCAAAAAGGGCACCCCAAGGGGACTGGGGGATGATCTCGCCGGAAAGCTGGAACGTGGGATGGCAAAGCCCGAGGGCTGGATGGATGAACCCCATGAGAACAGTCAAGAACAACCTGTCGCCTGCAAAGAAGTGAACGCCCATGGCGGGCCGGTTGTTCGCAGTCTGCACCCACTCATTTCCTGGGTACAGGCGGGTGAGTGGACTGAAATCTCCGAGGGCTATGTACCGCAGTACGAAAGTGAATTACTGCCCTGCCCTGTAAGATGCAGCGAGGAAACCTTCGTTTTACGTGTTCACGGTGTCAGCATGGAACCCAGGTTCCATGAGGGTGACCTGATTTTTGTGGATCCCGACGCCACCCCGGTTCACGGTAAATACGTGGTCGTACAGCTCGATGAATCGAATGAGGCTACCTTCAAGCAGCTGATCGTCGAGGGGGACCGACAATACCTTAAAGCACTCAATCCTGACTGGCCGAACCGCATCATCGAAGTCAACGCAACAGCCACGATTTGTGGTGTCGTGGTGTTCAAGGGAGAAGTAGTGTGAACGTACTCTCCTATGTAGAAATCTGGGGCAGAAAGACCTAGAACACCGTAGCTTGATATCAATTTCGGTGATGCAACGACCATAACGTGTTCCCCTGAACCATCCCTATCGCCCATCCACAGACCCTTATTTGGCAAAGAGTTTATCACTTTGCTAAACATTCTCTTTTGCCAGAAAGATTTGCACCATGCTAATGTTTAAGGCGTTGCACAACCCTAACCCCGGGATTTGCATTGCCGGGACAGAGAGAATAACGATGGACGATGAATACCGAACCCTGCAGGGTAAAACACTGATCAACCGAAAGACTTTACTAGCTATGATCCCGCTGTCGGAACGCGTCATCTTCAATATGGAGAAACGCGGGGACTTCCCACGCCGGATCGTACTCACAAGTCGTAACGTCGCCTGGGACTTGGCAGAGGTAGAGGAATGGATCGAGTCGAGAAAACGATCAGGAGAACAGGCTGAACGCCCTGGCGTTACTGTCGTTGCTTGATAGCCCACTCGTCGATCATGTCAGCCCAGTCTTGCAACATCGCTGTACGTTGCTCTCGGTACTCGGCCTTGTTATAGACGGCCCTCACTCCCCTCTGTTCATGGGCAAGACACTTCTCGATCCAGTCCGTGTTGTAACCGGCTTCATGCAGTAGTGTACTAGCGGTTCGGCGCAAGTCGTGCGGACCAAATTTCCCAAGCTGCTCACCATCTTTCTGGGCAGCCTTATACGTCGAAGCGAGAACACGATTCAACGTTGCAGCACTCATAGGCAAGTCCGAGTCATACCGAGAGGGAAGCACATAGTCAGACCCACCCGCAAAGGTTTTCAGTGCGATGAATATATCGAGTGCCTGACGAGACAGGTACACCAGATGCGGAGTTCTTCGTTTCATCCGTTCTTTCGGAATCGTCCAAAGCGCCTCGCTGAAATTGATCTCTGACCACGTTGCATTGGACAGCTCCGATTTTCTCACCATCGTCAGTAGTAGCAGCTTGATAGCAGCCCGGTATTGCGGTGATGTTCCCACCCGGTCCATGTACCGATACATCAGGCCGATCTCTACTGGTGCCAACGCACGGTCACGCGGCTCGAATCTGGCGATGGTGGTCGGACGCACCTTTTCCGCCGGATTCTCCACGTTCTGCCCGCGTTCGATTGCCCAACGATAGACCTGTAACACCACTTCACGGGCATGCACTGCCGTGGCAGGTGCTCCCCTTTCGACGATAGCATCGGTCAAAGCACGCAAATCCTCATGCGTGATTTCACTCAGCTTTTGACTTCCAAACCGCTTTTTCAGTTCACGGGTGTATACCGACTTGCGCATGTCGCGCGTCGAGTCAGCCATCTGATATCCACGCAGCCATTTTTCGGCCCATGCACCGAACGTCTCAGCATTCTTCACACGCTTCTTGTCACGTGCCTTTTCCTTGGCCGGTGATTTCCCGGCCGCGATCATCTTCTTTGCTTCGCTGAGTCGTTCCCGTGCTTCTGCAAGCGTGACGCCACGCTTGCCATACCGGCCTATCGTCAAGGTCTCCTGTCGACCGCTGATCGAGTAGTTGTATCTGAAGGAGATGCCTCCTGCTGGTGTCACCGCCACATAGAGCCCATCGCGGTCGTTCACCTTGTAGAGTTTGTCCTGGGGCTTCAAATTTCGCAGCTTGGTATCCGTCAGCATCACAAGTCCTCCCCTAGGGGTAAAAATACCATGATATTTCATGGCATGTTTTTCTGATGATTCTTGTTTTTTATCAATGACTTGACGATTTTTAATACCATGAATGCACTGAATAACATGGCATGGTATTTTGTCGCAGCCCTGATCCTGTGGGCGACGATACCATGATTTATACCATTAAAAAAGTTTGCTTGGCGGTGCCTGCCAGTGCCAGCAGGTGCCAGATAGAAATGAGGATTTTCTAGTTAATACAATGCGTTACGTGTTGTCTGATGCCCGTAGGTGCCTGCCAGTGCCAGACGTGGAATCATTCCCACTCGATCGTGCCCGGCGGCTTGCCGGTGATGTCGTAAGTGACGCGGGAGATGCGCGGGATTTCGTTGATGATGCGTCGCGAACAGTGGTCGAGAAACTCGTAGGGCAGGTGCGCCCAGCGGGCGGTCATGAAGTCGATGGTCTCGACGGCGCGCAGTGCGATGACGTAGTCGTAGCGGCGGCCGTCGCCGGTGACGCCGACGGACTTCACCGGCAGGAACACGGCGAAGGCCTGCGAGACCTTGTCGTAGAGGTCATGCTTGCGCAGCTCTTCGATGAAGATGTGATCGGCCAGGCGCAGGGTGTCGGCGTATTCCTTCTTCACGGCACCGAGGATGCGTACGCCCAGGCCCGGACCGGGGAACGGGTGACGGTAGACCATGTCATAAGGCAGGCCGAGTTCCACGCCGAGGCGCCGCACCTCGTCCTTGAACAGCTCGCGCAGCGGTTCGAGCAGCGTGAGGTTCATGTGCTCGGGCAGGCCACCGACGTTGTGGTGCGACTTGATGAGATGCGCCTTGCCGGTCTTGGCACCGGCCGACTCGATGACGTCGGGATAGATCGTGCCCTGGGCCAGCCACTTCACATTCCTGAGCTTGGCGGCCTCCTCCTCGAACACCTCGATGAACAGATTACCGATGAGTTTGCGTTTGCGCTCGGGGTCGTCGATGCCGTGCAGTGCCTCGAGGAAGCGCGCCTCGGCATCGACGCGGATCACCTGCACGCCCATGTGTTCGGCGAAGGTGGCCATGACCTGATCGCCTTCCTTGTGGCGCAGCAGACCGTTGTCGACGAACACGCAGGTGAGCTGATCACCGATGGCGCGGTGCAGCAGCGCGGCGACCACCGAGGAATCGACACCGCCGGAAAGCCCCAGCAGCACCCTGTCGGTGCCGACCTGGTCACGAATGGCGGCGATGCTGTCCTCGACGATGTTGCCGGCGGTCCACAGCGCGTCGCAGCCGCAGATGTCGCGGATGAAACGTTCGAGGATGCGCCCGCCCTGACGGGTATGGGTCACCTCGGGGTGGAACTGCACACCGTAGAAGCCACGCGCGTCGTCGGCCATGGCGGCGATGGGTGCGCTGTCGGTACTCGCCATCAGTTTGAAGCCGGGCGGCAGCTCGCTGACACGGTCGCCGTGACTCATCCACACGTCCAGCAGGCCGTAGCCCTCTTCGCTGGTGTGGTCCTCGATGTCCTTCAGCAGGCGGGTATGCCCCCGGGCGCGCACCTGTGCGTAGCCGTATTCGTGCTGCGCGGCGGCTTCCACTTTGCCCCCCAGCTGCACGACCATGGTCTGCATGCCATAGCAGATACCAAGTATCGGTACGCCCAGCTCGAACACCTGCTGCGGCGCACGCGGGGTATGCTCGGCCGTGACCGTCTCCGGCCCACCAGAAAGGATCACGCCCCTGGGCTCGAACCTGCGGATGTCCTGCGCCTCCAGGTCCCAGGGATGGATCTCGCAGTAGACGCCGATCTCGCGCACACGGCGGGCGATGAGCTGGGTGTACTGCGAGCCGAAGTCGAGGATCAGGATACGGTGGGCATGGATGTCGGCGTGGGGGTTCAAGGCGGTAGCTCGGGATTCGGGATTCGGGATTCGGGATTCGGGATTCGGGATTCGGGATTCGGGATTCGGGATTCGGGAAGGAATGTGGCGGTCCCGGTTGTGGTGTCAATACCCTGAACCCCGAATCCCAGCTGCTGAATCCCGGTCTTTCACACGCGGTAGTTCGGTGCTTCCTTGATGATCTGCACGTCGTGCACGTGGCTCTCCGCCATACCGGCACCGGTGACCCGCACGAAGCGCGGTTTGGTGCGCATTTCCTCAATGGTCGCACAACCGGTGTAGCCCATGCTGGAGCGCAGGCCGCCGAGCAGCTGATGGATCACCGGACCCATCGGCCCCTTGTAGGGCACGCGGCCCTCGATGCCCTCGGGTACCAGCTTCTCGGCGGAATTGTCTTCCTGGAAGTAGCGGTCCGAGGAACCCTGCTGCCCGGACATCGCGCCCAGCGAACCCATGCCGCGGTAGGACTTGTAAGACCGACCCTGGAACAGCTCGACCTCGCCCGGTGCCTCTTCGGTACCGGCCAACATGCCGCCCACCATGATGGAATGCGCGCCGGCGGCGATGGCCTTGGCCATGTCGCCGGAGTACCGGATACCGCCGTCGGCGATCAGTGGCACGCCGCTGTCCCTGAGCGCCGCCGCGACGTTCGCCACGGCACTGATCTGCGGCACGCCGACGCCGGCGACGATGCGCGTGGTGCAGATCGAGCCCGGGCCGATGCCGACCTTGACGCCGTCGGCGCCGGCCTTGACCAGCGCCAGCGCGGCCTCGGCGGTGGCGATGTTACCGCCGATCACCTGCAGGTCGGGGAACTGCTTCTTCACCCAGGCGACGCGCTCGAGCACGCCCCTGGAATGACCGTGCGCGGTATCGACGACGATCACGTCGACGCCCGCCGCCACCAGCCCGGCGACACGCTCGTCGGTACCGGCACCGACGCCCACCGCCGCGCCCACACGCAGCCGGCCCTGATCGTCCTTGCAGGCGTTGGGCTTGTCGGTGGCCTTCTGGATGTCCTTCACCGTGACCAGGCCGCGCAGCTCGAAACCGTCGTCGACCACCAGCACCTTCTCGATGCGGTGGGCGTGCAGCAGGCGGATGATCTCGTCCTTGCTGGTGCCCTCCTTCACCGTGATCAGGCGATCCTTCGGCGTCATCACCGCGGACACGGGCTCGTCGAAGCGGTGCTCGAAACGCAGGTCGCGGTTGGTGACGATGCCGACCAGCTCCTCGCCGTCGACCACCGGCACGCCGGAGATGTCGTGGGCGCGGGTCAGGTCGAGCACTTCGCGGATGCTGGTGGTCGGGCTCACCGTGAACGGCTCCTTGATGACGCCGCTCTCGAACTTTTTCACCGCACGTACATGCTGGGCCTGCTGCTCGGCCGTCATGTTCTTGTGGATGATGCCGATGCCGCCCTCCTGCGCCAGCGCGATCGCCAGCCGTGCCTCGGTGACGGTGTCCATGGCCGCCGCCAGCAGCGGGATGTTCAGACCGATACCGCGGGTCAGGCGGGTCTGGAGCTGGACGTCCTTGGGCAGGACAGCGGAGTAGTCGGGCAGCAGGAGGACGTCATCGAATGTGAAGGCTTCTTCGGCAATGCGCAGCATAAGGGGGGTCCGGTACCTAAAGTCTTGAAGTGAAGCGTGCAATTATAGGTTCAGGAGGGCCACCGGGTAAACCGCGCCCGGGGGACGGTACCCCGGACCACACCTCGCTGGGTCTTCGACACGCACTTGAACCATGCTTGGCCACGGAATCCACGGAACGACACGAGAAACACTGATTGTAAACGCCTGAAAACCAGACCGTGGGGGATGATCCCGGGTCTGCACAGTGTCCATTTCTCGTGTCATTCCGGGTGCTTCCATGGCCATCCCACGGTTCTGAGCTGCGGCCCGCCCACCCCTGGACCCGGCAAGGGCTTCCGGTATCATCCCGCCCATGTCCACGCCCGCCGACAGCCCCGACCGCAACATCTACAGCGTCGGTCGCCTCAATGCCGAGGCCCGTGCCCTGCTGGAAGGTGCCTTCCCCCTGATCTGGGTCGAGGGCGAACTGTCCAACGTCTCCCGCCCCGCCTCCGGGCACCTGTACTTCACCCTGAAGGACAGCGGTGCCCAGGTGCGCTGCGCCATGTTCCGGGGCAACAACCGCTTTCTGACGTTCCGCCCGGCCGACGGTCTGCAGGTCCTGGTACGCGCCAACCTGTCGTTGTACGAGGCGCGCGGTGACTATCAGCTCATCGTGCAGTCCATGGAAGAGGCCGGCGACGGCGCCCTGCAGCGGGCTTTCGAGGCGCTCAAGCGGAAGCTCGCCGCCGAAGGCCTGTTCGATCCTGCCCGCAAGCAGGATCTGCCGGCCCTGCCCCGGTGCATCGGCGTGGTGACCTCGCCGACCGGGGCGGCGCTGCGTGACATCCTGAGCGTGCTACGGCGGCGCTTTCCGGCCATCCCGGTGCTGCTCTATCCCGTGCCGGTGCAGGGCACCGGCGCCGGCGCCGAGATCGCCGCCGCCATCCGCAGCGCCGACCGGCGTCGCGACTGCGACGTGCTGATCGTCGCGCGCGGCGGCGGCTCGCTGGAGGACCTGTGGGCCTTCAATGAAGAACCGGTCGCACGCGCCATCTACGACTGCGGCATCCCCGTGGTCAGCGGTGTAGGCCACGAGGTCGACTTCACCATCACCGATTTCGTCGCCGACCGGCGCGCCCCGACCCCCTCGGTCGCCGCGGAGATGGTCAGCCCCGACCAGGTGGAGTGGCTGGGTCAGTTGCGCGCTCTGGACCGCGAACTCTACAAGCACCTGCAGCGCCGGCTGCAGCGTCTGGACGAGCGGCTCGGCTGGCTCGATAAGCGCCTGCAGCAGCGGCATCCGGGCCAGCATCTGCGCCAGCGCGCCCAGCGCCTCGACGAACTCGACCAGCGCCTGCGGCGTGCGCTGCGCGCCCGCATGAGCCAACCCCGCGAACGCCTCGCCACCCTGGAGGCGCAGCTGCAGCGCCACCACCCCGGCCCACGCCTGCAACGCCTGCGCGATCTGGAGACCACCCTGGCACGGCGACTGCGTAGCGCCATCCAGACTCAGCTGCAGCAGTCCCGCCAGCGCCTCACCGCCCTCGGCCGCACCCTGGACACCGTCAGCCCGCTCGCCACCCTGGAACGCGGCTACGCCATCGTCACCACCGGCGACGGCCGCGTGCTGCAGGACGCCCGCACTGCGCGCCCCGGCGACCACATCCACGCCCGCCTGGCCCACGGCCACCTGCACGCCACAGTGGACGACATCGAGGAGTGACCCGCGTCGGTCATTTGAACCACGTCGGGTATTTGAACCGCCAAGACGCCAAGAATGCTGTGTGAACCGCCAAGGCGCCAAGACGCCAAGAAAACCGAAATAAATGGAAAGGCGATTTGGGTTTTTCCATGTATCCGCCTTGACGTTCTTGGCGCCTTGGCGTCCTTGGCGGTTCCCAATATCTTCTTGGCGTCTTGGCGTTCTTGGCGGTTCAAAAAGCGTTCTTGGCGTTCTTGGCGTCTTGGCGGTTCTCACTATCTTCCTGTCGCGCCTCGGCGGTTCAATCAGCCCCGTAATCGCGTTAGGATGCACAGCATGCTGCATAGACTTTCCCTTCTGCTGATCGCGTTGCTCCTACCCGCGCTGACCGTCGCGCTGCCGCGCAGCGAGGCGGTGCCGGGCGGGGTCGTGGTGATCGCGCTGGGTGCATCCACCCCGGCGTCCCAACCGCCCCAGGTGCACTATGGGGATAAGCGCGTGCTGGTGGCCGAGGACGAGGGCCAGTGGCATGCCGTGGTCGGCATCCCGCTGGGCACGAAACCCGGCGCACACACCCTGTCGGTGCGCCGCGCGGGGAAGATGGAGAAACTACGTTTCGAGGTACGCGACAAGGCCTACGAGACGCAGCGTCTGGTCATCAAGGAAAAGCGCAAGGTCGAACCGAACGCCAGGGACATGGAGCGGATCCGCCAGGAGACGCCGCGTATCCAGCAGGCGCTGCGCCACTTCAGCGAGCGTGAGGCAGTGGTCACCGACTTCATCTGGCCGGCCGACGGCCCGACCAGCAGCCCCTTCGGCCTGCGACGCTTCTTCAACGACCAGCCGCGCCAGCCGCACAGCGGCCTGGACATCGCCGGACCGCTGGGGGCGGCCATCCGCGCGCCGGCCGCCGGCCGCGTGCTCGATACCGGCGACTTCTTCTTCAACGGCAACACGGTGTTCATCGACCACGGCCAGGGCCTGGTCACCATGTATTGCCACATGAGCCGCATCGATGTGCAGGCCGGTGATGAAGTCGAGGTCGGTGAGGTCATCGGCGCCATCGGCAAGACCGGCCGCGTCACCGGGCCTCACCTGCACTGGGGTGTGAGTCTCAACAACGCGCGTGTCGATCCCCTGCTGTTCCTGCCGGCACGCCCCGCACCCGCCGCCCGCTGAAGGTGCGCGCCGCCCCCAGCGCGTCGCCCTGACCCATCACCCTCATCAACCCGGCAGGGACAGCGCGCGTCCCCAGTCGATCGCCCACCCGGCCGCGCCTGCGGCGATGACGTCACAGCCGAGTCTGGCGATGCGCGGTTCCTGGTGCAGTCCGGCGAGCTTACCCAGAACGCCCCAGCGGGACTGTCCGGTCACGATATAGCAGGCGTGGCGCTGCCCGGCCAGCGTCGCGACGCCGTCCCGCAGGTCACCTGCGGTCACGACGATCTCGGCCCCGTGGATCCCGAGATGATGCAGGAGGCCCACCAGCCAGCCCCGGGCCGTGCGTGTCATGCCCTCCCTGACCTCGCCGGCCGAGGCGAAGGGTGCATACCCGCTCTCCGCGCTGTAGTGGTCGACCACGTGGGTCACGATCAGGCCCGCCCGGTGCAGGCGCGCGAGTCCGGATGCGCAGTGCACGACGTGCTCCGCCTTGCGGTCGAGATCGACCGGCGCGATGACCGTCCGTTGCATGCCAACGCCCTCCTTCAGTGGGGCAAACCGATACCGTGCGCAACCGGCAGATGTGCGGAGGATCGCGGCGGCGACGAATCGTGCCGGCGGCCGGCGCCGATCGCGCGCCCCTGCGCCGGGGCGTGTCCTCGCAGCGCCGCCCACGACGGGAAGGCACCGCCGTCGGCAGCATCTGTGCTTGCCTGCGGCTCATCGGGCGACGCGGCCGACAGCGAAATGCCACCGTCCACGCCCCAGCGGTGCGTCGGGTTGAGACGCTGCGCGCGCCAAGCCCGACGCAGGCGGCGGATACGCAGCACGACCGTGCCGGCGAGCACGGTGAGCACGGCAACCACGGGCAGAAATCCAGGCATCCAACCGCTCCAACTCGGCGCTGCGGGTCGCGCGGCGTGCGGCGGGTGCCTGATCAGCTGCGGACCGATGTGCGAAGTGGTAAGGACGATAGCAAGGTCGGGCTCAAGTCCCGGTCAAGCGCGGATCAAGACCTTGTGAAGGCGCCGCCTGCGGGCGGATGCCGCAGCAGCGGTTCAGGAACGGGCGCCAAAGCCCAGCCGGAAGAGCGCACCGCCCTCGGGACGATTCTGCACCGCGACGACCCAGCCCTGGCGGTCAGCGATGCGCTTGACCAGCGGCAGGCCGATGCCCGCCCCGCGGGTGGCGCGTCGGGAACGGTCACTGTGCTCGAACAGGTGGTTCAGATCCTGTGGCGCTACGCCCGGGCCGGTGTCGGCGACGCTGAGCACACCGCCCTCCAGGGTGATGGTCACGCTGCCCGACGCCGTATAGGTGAAGGCGTTGCGCACCAGATTCCCCATGGCAATGGCGAGCAGGGGCCGCTCCACGGTAAGCGCCAGCGGCTCGCGGACATCCACTGTGACCAACACCTGCTTGTGATCCAGGAGATGCCGGTGCTGCCCGACCACCTCGCGCAGGACTTCCTCCACGGGACAGTCGGCGGTCGTCGCGGCATCGCTGCGCTGTTCGCGTGCCAGCATCAGCAAGGTGGCGGTGAGATCCGCCATGTCGCGTTCCGCGCGGGCGATGCGGTCGATGCGGGCGCGGGTCAGCCGGTCGAGATCGCCCTGGCCCTGCAGCACCTCGACCGCGCCCTGGATGACGGTCAGCGGCGTGCGCAGCTCATGGCTGGCATCGGTGGCGAAGGCGCGCTCGCGCTCGACGAAGGCGCGCATGCGCGCCAGGTAGCGCTCGAAGGCATGGGCGAGTTCGCCCACCTCGTCGTGTGGCAGCCCCTCTGCGAAGGGCGTGTCCAGATCGCTCGGCGGGCGTTCGCGCACGCGGCGCGCCAGTTCGCGGACCGGGGCGATGACCCGGCCCGCCAGCCACCAGCCCCAGGCGGCGGCGAGCAGGCTGGTCGCGGCGATACCGACCAGGATCGCGGCGAGCAGCCGCCGTTCGCGCCGCTCCACGGCGGAGTTGTCATGCAGCATGTACAGGGTTGCGTCGCCGGCGCGCACCACGGCGACGCGGTACGTGACCCCGCCCACGCGGACCGGAGAGCGTCCCTCCGGCAGGCCACGCAACTCCGGCGGGCGTTCATCGGGGCGATCGTCGCGCAGCAGGTAGCCGCGGACGGTGGCCGTCATCGGCGGCAGCGAGGCGGGATTGCGCGCCAGGCGGGCACGATAGTCCTGGACCTCCGCCGTCAGCGCCTCGTCGATCAGCCGCCGCTCCAGATCCTGGAAGGTGAGGTAGACCCAGCCCCCGAGGACGAGACTGGCGCTGCCACTGATCAGCGCGAAGCCGACCATCACGCGCAGCCGCAAGCCGAGGTTGAACATCACGGCTCGGCGGTGAGGCGGTAGCCGAAGCCACGCACGGTGTGCAGCAGCGGTCTGGCGAAGGGCTTGTCGATGATCGTCCGCAGCTGGTGCAGATGGCTGCGCAGCGCGTCGCTGTCGGGCGGCGAATCACCCCAGATGCAGCGCTCCAGTTCGGCCCGGCCGACCACCTGCGGCGAACGCTCCAGCAGACGCTGGAGCAGCTTGAGCGGGATCGGCGGGAGATCGAGGGGCTGACCGGCGCGTGTGGCCTGCCAGGTGGCGGTGTCGAGGACCAGGTCGTCCACCTGCAGGCGGCCGCCGCGTGCCCCCCGGGGCCCGCGCCGCACCAGGGCCTGGAGCCTGGCCTCCAGCTCCAGCAGCGCGAAGGGCTTGACCAGATAGTCGTCGGCACCGCTGGCAAAACCCTCCAGCTTGTCTTCCAGACTGTCCCGGGCGGTGAGCATGAGGACGGGCGGCGACCGGTCGGTGGCCCACAGTCTGGTGCACACCTCGAGACCGTCGATGCCGGGCAGCATCAGATCGAGGACGATGGCGTCGTAGTCGTTTTCCAGCGCGAAGCCGAGCGCCGTGTAGCCGTTGTAGGCAATGTCCACGGTATGGCCACGCCCTTCCAGGAACTCGGCCAGGTTCGCCACCAGGTCGGGGTTGTCCTCGACTATCAGGATGTTCATACCAGGACCGCCGTTCATCACCCGATTAGTATGTCAGGCGCGACCCATGCGGTCACGCCATCGGCCGCACGTACTTGCCTGCCGGCCCCGCTTGCCGTATTTAGTCTCCCCACCTCCGCACAAGCCGACCGAGAACCACACCGGTGAAAGGGAATCTGTTCCTCACTACCTGTCTGATCCTGCTGCTGCCCATCCCCGCCCTGGCCGCCGGGGGCGATACCCCGTTGGACCTGACACACCACCCGGTCGGCTACGCGGCCCTGGTCATCTTCGTGATCGCCTACCTGCTGGTGATGGCCGAGGAGTTCACCCACCTGCGCAAATCCAAGCCGGTGATCCTGGCCGCCGGCATCATCTGGGCGCTGATCGCCGCGGTCTATGCCAATGACGGGCTCACCCACGCGGCGGAACGGGCGGTACGCTACGACCTGCGGGAATACGCCGAGCTGCTGCTGTTCCTGCTGGTGGCGATGACCTACATCAACGCCATGGAGGAGCGACGGATATTCGATACGCTGCGCTCCTGGCTCATCCGCCGGGGCTTCGGCTTCCGTGCCCTGTTCTGGATGACCGGTACGCTCGCCTTCTTCATCTCGCCGGTGGCCGACAACCTCACCACGGCCCTGCTGATGTGTGCGGTGGTCATGGCGGTAGGCGGCGACAACGGTCGCTTCATCTCGCTCGCCTGCATCAATATCGTGGTCGCCGCCAATGCCGGCGGTGCCTTCAGCCCGTTCGGTGACATCACGACACTGATGGTATGGCAGAAGGACCGGGTCGATTTCTGGACCTTCTTCGTCCTGTTCGTCCCGGCGCTGATCAACTTCCTGGTGCCCGCGGCCCTGATGCACTTCGCCGTGCCGCAGGGGCAGCCGCTCGCCTCCGACCGGCAGGTCGTCATGAAGCGCGGCGCCAGGCGCATCATCCTGCTGTTTGTGCTCACCATCGCGACTGCCGTGAGTTTTCACAACTTCCTGCTCCTGCCGCCGGTCATCGGTATGCTGACCGGTCTGTCCTATCTGCAGTTGCTCGGCTATTACCTGAAGAGGACCTCGCACCGGGATCGCCGTGGCCGACGGGAGGATCCGGACACGGCGGGGCGCATGGGCGATGTGGTCTCGTTCGACGTATTCCAGTCAGTGGCGCGCGCCGAATGGGATACGCTGTTGTTCTTCTATGGCGTGGTACTGTGCGTCGGCGGGCTGGGCTTCATCGGCTACCTCGCCCTCGCCTCCGAGGTGATGTACGTCCAATGGGGTGCCACTGCCGCCAACATCAGCGTGGGTGTACTGTCCGCCATCATCGACAACATCCCCATCATGTTCGCGGTACTGACCATGAACCCGGACATGTCCACCGGTCAGTGGCTGCTGGTGACACTGACCGCCGGCGTCGGCGGCAGTCTGCTCTCCATCGGGTCGGCGGCGGGCGTGGCCCTGATGGGACAGGCGCGGGGCCACTACACCTTCTTCGGCCATCTGAGATGGACGCCCGCCATCGCCCTCGGCTATGCGGCCAGCATCGCGACCCACATCTGGATCAATGCCGGCCACTTCTGACGCTGCGTGGACCGGCGGACTGCCACCGCCGCCCGGACAGGAACGACGAACGCACCGGAAAACTGTGACGGCCCACGCAACCCGCCCGATGGGGACGCTGGCAGACTGACGCAAACAACAACCTCGATCCGGAGAACACCGCCATGTCCCATTCCCGTTCGTTCAAACCGCGCGTCCACCTGCTGGCCGGTATCCTCGCGACCGCCCTACTGCCCGCCTGCGGGGGCGGCGGCAGTTCCGGCAGCGCCACCGGCACGCTGAACCTGTCCGTCACAGATGCGCCCGTCGACTACGCTGAGCACGTCTGGGTCGAGTTCAGCGGCGTGGAGATCAAGGCCGCCGGCGGCAGCGTCGTCGACATCATCTACGACACGCCGCGCCGGATCGACCTGCTGGCCCTGACCGGCGGCATCGCCGAGGTCATCGTCGACAATCAGGTCCTGCCCGCTGGCCAAGTCCAATGGCTCCGCCTGAAGGTCAACGCCAGCCAGGGTGGTGACCCGGCGGACGACAGCTACATCGTGATCGACGGCGTTTCCTACGAACTGCGCATTCCCAGCGGCGACGAGCGCGGCCTGCAGCTGAACCGCCCGATCACCATCCCGGAAGGCGGCGTCGCCACCTTCACCATCGATTTCGATCTGCGCAAGTCGGTGCACGCGCGTTCCGGCGGCGTCTACCATCTGCGGCCGACGCTGCGCCTGGTCGACAACAGCACGGTCGGCGCGCTGGCCGGTACGGTCGACGCCGCCACGCTGGCCGCCGCCGGCTGCGAAAGCGGCGACCCGGCGGCGGTCTATGTGTTCGAAGGTACCGTGATCCCAGACGACGTCGACGGCACCGACCCGGATCCGGTGTCCACTGCCAGTGTCGACTGGGAGGCCGGCGACACCACCTACACCGTCGCCTTCCTCGCGGCCGGCGACTACACCGCGGCCTTCACCTGCGACGCGGGCCTCGACGACCCGGCCGCCAGCGACGCCAGCGTGAGTTTCACCGGCGCCGCCCCGGTGACCGTCGTCGCCGGCCGGACCGCCACCCAGGATTTCTGAATCCCCCCGTCCGACCCGTCCGGCATCCACGGGGCGGGCCCTGTCTGCGCCGACATGGCATCGCAAAAAACCTTTGTGGCCACGGAACCACACGGAAAGACCCATTGTTGAAAACCCAATGAAGCCATCCGTAGGGTGCGTCGAGGCGCAGCCTGACGCACCGGGTTTCACGCCACGGTGCGTCGCTGGCGCCGACGCACCCTACACGCCCGATCCCTTGCTGGCGCGGGGCGAGCCGGGAATCTGCCACGGAAGCACACGAAAATACACGGAAGATCTCGGGGTACCGGGCGTTGCATTCCGTGTGCTTCCGTAGCCAACAACGATAAATGCAGCCAACGCCCGGCTCCAGGCGCACCCGCGACACTTTACTATGAATGCGAATCATTGTATTTTACGTTAGCCGTCGAGACTGCCCCACTGCGAGGTTCGCCCATGAAGCGCCTGTCACTGCCCCTGCTGTTCCTGTTCGCCCTGGTCGGCCCCGCCGCCGCCATGCCGGACCTGCCCAAGCTGGTGCAGCTGATCGACTATGTCGGCGTCGACTATCCGGAGGCCGTCGCCGCCGGCGAGATCATCAACGAGGCGGAATATGCCGAGATGCTCGACTTCACGGCGGCCATCCGCGAGCAGAGCGCACAACTGCCCGACAGCGGCGCTGCAGCGGACTTCGCCACGACGGCACGGCAGCTCGAGACCCTGGTGCACGAGCGCGCGGCGCCGGCGACCGTCGCCGCCACGGCCGCGCAGCTGCGGCACGCCCTGATCGACCACTTCGACATCGTCGTCGTGCCGCGCAAGGCACCCGATTTCGTCCGTGCGCGCCAGTTGTACGCGAACAACTGTGCCTCCTGCCACGGCGCCGACGGCCACGGCGACGGGTTCGACGCGCGCGGCATGGAGCCACCGGCCACCGATTTCCACGACAGCGCGCGCTGGGGGCAGCGCACCCTCTACGGCCTCTACAGCACCATCACCGCCGGCGTCGGCGGCACCGGCATGCGCGCCTTCGACGAACTCAGCGAGGACGAACGCTGGGATCTGGCCTTCCTGGTCGGCGGCATGGCCGTGACCGACAGTGCGGCGGCCGCGGGCAAGGCGGTCTGGTCCGGCAAGACCAAGGCCCGTGACCTCGCCGAGCTGCGGCGCGCCACCGTCACCACGCCGGCCGAGGCGGCCGCACGCTTCGGACCGGAGGGGCGCGATCTCATGGCCTTCCTGCGCACCCAACCGCAGGTGCTGTTTGCCAACGCCTCACCGCTGGAGTTCGCGCGTCACACGCTCGCGGCCAGCCTCGAGGCCTACCGCGCCGGTCAGCGCGCCGATGCCTACAAGCTGGCGGTGACCGCCTACCTCGATGGCTTCGAGCTGGTCGAACGCGGTCTCGATGCCATCGATCCCAAACTGCGTCTGCAGATCGAAACGGAGATGGTTGCCTATCGCAATCTGCTGCGCAATGACAACCAGCTGGCCCCGGTCGAGGCCAAGGCCGCCGAAGTGCAGGCGCTGCTCGGCACTGCCGCCGAGCGCCTGCGCAGTACCACGCTGTCGACCGGGGCGGCCTTCGTCAGCGCCTTCGTCATTCTGCTGCGCGAAGGTCTGGAGGCGATCCTGGTGGTGGCCGCGCTGGCGGCCTTCCTGATCAAGACCGAGCGCCGCGATGCCCTGCCCTATCTGCATGTGGGCTGGGTCGGCGCGCTGGTGCTCGGCGGCGCGACCTGGGTGGCCGCGGCCTACTTCATCGACTTCAGTGGTGCGAACCGCGAGATCACCGAGGGCGTCGCCGCCCTGGTCGCCATGGCGGTGCTGTTCTACGTCGGCTTCTGGATGCACAGCAAGACCAGTGCGCGGCAGTGGAAGCGTTTCATCGACGATTCGGTGAAGAAGACGCTGTCGACCGGCACCTTGTGGGGCCTCGCCGGGCTGTCGTTCATTGCGGTCTACCGCGAGGTGTTCGAGACCATCCTGTTCTACCAGGCGCTGTGGGCACAGGCCGAAGGCCCCGCCCAGGGCATGCTGCTGTCCGGCTTCGGCGTCGGCGCGGTGGTGCTGGCAGTGATCGGCTGGCTGATCCTGCGCTACAGCCAGCGCCTGCCGCTGCGCCAGTTCTTCTCCGTCACCAGCATCTTCATGCTCGTGCTGGCCGTGGTGTTCGCCGGCAAGGGCATCGCGGCGCTGCAGGAGGCGGGCCTGCTGCCCATCGATCCGGTGAACTTCCCGCGCATCGATCTGCTCGGCATCTATCCGAACCTGCAGGGGCTCGCCGTGCAGGCCGGGCTGGTGCTGCTGGCGGCGCTGCTCCTCTGGGGCGGCACGCTGCGGCGCCACCACGCGCCGGCCTGATATTCGCCTGAATCCGACCGGCCCCTACGCGTCGAAACCGCGCAGCACCGCGCGGTAGGTGCGCAGGCCGTACAGCAGGTTCAGCCACAGCAGCCCGCAGGCGGCGGCGAACGTCAGGGCCGCCGGCCAGAGCAACAGGTACGGCCACAGCGCCGCGCCCGTCAGCAGCAGCAGCGCCAACGCGTGCAGCACGAACTGCGGACGCGCCCGGCGGTCCGGGATGATCGCCTTCGTATTCGGGATACGGCGCCGCGCCTCGCGGCTGCCGGCGTGCGTCTGCAGGTGCAGCCACACCAGGAACGGCAGGATCTTGTACAGCATCCCGCTGACGATGGAGACAGCGAAACCCGGGATCAGCAGCATGCCCAACAGCAGTGGATAGCGCACCTCACCCCATGCACCACCGTACAGCTGCCGTGCCGCCCACAGCAATGCGCCGGCGAGCAGGCACAGCATCGCCAGCCGCCAGAACCACAGCGTGATGTCCGGCAGGCGCCGGCGACGGCGCGCCTGCACGTACAGGGTCCAGACCGCGAACAGCACGAAGCCTGCAGCCAGGCCGACCTCGGCGACCGTACGCAGTACCGTGACGGCGTACTGGCCGGGAAGCACCGGCGCCACCGACAGCAGCAGCAACGCGGCGAACAGTCCCGGCACCAGCCAGCGCCGCAGCGCCGCGGGATACTCCGGCGTCATCTGGAACATGGGCACGACCTGGTAGGCCACACCCACCCCCAGC